>DATJOA010000019.1:0-51620 GCA_035507635.1 Candidatus Acidiferrales bacterium | reverse complement strand
AAAACTCCGCAGCAGAAAATGCCATTAAGGAATTGAAAGGCAGCGGATTTGATATCAAGAAGCTGGCCGTCGTCGGCCGCGACTATCAAACGGAATCGGATGTCGTCGGTTTCTATAACACAGGCGACAGAATGAAATACTGGGGCAAATGGGGCGCATTCTGGGGCGGGCTGTGGAGTCTGCTCTTTGGTGCGGCGTTCTTAATCGTCCCAGGCGTCGGGCCGGTTGTTGCTGCCGGCTCCATCGTCTCCTGGATTGTCGCGGCGCTCGAGGGTGCAGTTGTGGTAGGAGGACTCGGTGCCCTGGGAGCAGGGCTCTACAGCATCGGCGTTCCCAAAAACAGCGTCGTGAAATACGAGACGTCAATCAAGGCCGGCAAGTTCGTTCTGGTCGCACATGGAACCGCCGTCGAAGTAGCGAAGGCCCGCGACATCTTGAAGACCTCAGGTGCCGAGCAAATCGAGACCTACGAGCCCTCGACCTCTGAAGCGGCACTCGTGGCGTGAGCCGGGCCTGATCCAGGAGTCGCTGCAAGTTACTTCTCACACATGTCACGGTGGCCTTATCGTAGGGGCCACCGTGGCTTATTGTCTGCCTCAGCCAAGCGCATGGCTCTCGTACAGACCCTGATTGACCGCGACCAGATTCACCTTGAACCGGCGCTCCCACCACGTTTGAGAGAGCTGTACGACGGAAACCTGCACTACGGCAGCGCGCCGGCTGAGCGGCCTTTCGTCCTTGCCAACTTCGTTTCCACTCTTGACGGTGTGGTCAGCTTCGAGGTAAGTGGTCAGGCTGGCGGCTCGAACATCAGTGGTTCTGACCCTGCGGACCACTTCATCATGGGCCTCCTGCGAGCTTCTGCGGATGCAATTATTGTCGGCGCTCGCACGGTCCAGGCGGTAACCTCTGAAAGTCTCTGGATCCCTGAAAACATTTACCCCGACGCGAAGGATTTGTACTCCGATTACCGCCTTAACGTCCTGCACAAACCGGAATACCCCCTCCTCGTCGTAGTTACAGCTAGCGGCAGACTGGAGATGGAGAGGGCAATTTTCCGAACACCAAGCGTGCCCACGGTGGTGGTCACGACGTCGGCCGGCATGGGTGTGCTCGCGAACGCAGGCGCGACACAGTTGCCTTCCGTCCAAATACATATGCTGGACGCAAAAGCCGGAGTCATCTCCCCCAGTGAAATTCTGCGATTACTGCAAAGTAGGCTCGGGGTAAGAAGGCTTCTTCACGAAGGTGGGCCAACACTGTTCGGCCAATTTCTCGCCGCGGAAGCTGTGGACGAACTCTTTCTGACACTGTCGCCGAAAATCGCTGGTCGCAGCGCGGAGGCATTTCGACCCGGTCTTGTCCAGGGAGTCGAGTTTAATCCGGACGCTACTCCTCGATTTCAACTCCTCAGCGTCAAGCAAAGGGCCGAGTATCTGTACCTGCGTTACCAACGCATGTAGCTGAGCTGCGGTCAAGCCACTTTAACTTCTGGACGCCCCGGTCTTACCTTAGCCGACATTTTTACGAGATCTGCGAGAGAACTGGCTCTCATCTTCTGCATCACCTGCCCCCGATGCGCTTTGACCGTAATCTCGCTGATGCCAAGTTCGCCGCCGATTTGCTTGTTCAGTAGCCCGTTAACTACCAAGGCCATCACCTGCCGCTCCCGTCGAGTCAGTGAGGAATAACGGTCCCGGAGTTCTTGCATCTCCGCATCTTGCACGAGGGCGAGACTGCTTCGTTCGAGGGCGTTTTTGATGGCGCTTATTAAGGTGTCGTTCTCAACAGGCTTGGTAAGGAACTCCAGAGCACCTGCTTTCATGGCCTGCACCGACTTCGGCACATCGCCATAACCGGTGATGAAGATAATCGGCAGGTCGACCTGTTCGCAGACAAGCTGCCTCTGCAGTTCAAGACCGTTCAAGCCCGGGAGCGACAGATCAAGGACAAGGCAGCTCGGGACAAGTTTCTTCGGGTGCTCGAGAAAGTCGTGTGCCGACGCAAACGCCTCCGCCTCCCATTTCTCATTCCGAACCAACTGTTCCAGCGATTCGCGAACGGAAACATCATCATCGACGATGAAGACGACGGGCACCGCGGTTGACATTGCCGAATCCCGGTGCGCGTGGAAAACGATATGCTCTGAGTTCATGGTTCCCCTCGGAGGTCGAGAGTAGGCCACTCACATCCCCTGCAACGCTGTTTCGATGGCGGCAAGCAGATCGACGTCGCTAAATGGTTTGAGCAGCAAACCCGCTGCGCACTGCTTGAGAACTCGCGCACGAATCGTCTCATCTCGTTGACCGGTGATGAATATGACCGGAATCTGTTGCCCGAGACGCTTTAGCTCCTGGTGAAGTTCCGGTCCACTCATGCCCGGCATCGCGATGTCGAGGATTAGACAGCTAGTTTCATCAACGGAACCAGACGAGAGAAATTCTTCGGCCGACGAAAACGCTCGAGCTGCGAAACCGAACTCCTTGATCAGGTCAGGCAGGGATTCGCGTACAGACTCGTCATCATCAACCACGGAAAGAAGCGGATGTCCGTCCCTGCTCCTGCCCTTATGCGACTGCATGACAGAACAATGCTGCATTTCGTTTGGAATGTCCATTACACCTTGGTATTGCTCTTGCCGTGCGGGCAAGGATTTCATCTCCTATGCAGCATCCGCCGCTGAATCAGCAGGATGCCGACCGGTTTCCTCGTCAGCCAAAGCCTTGGGCATACAAGGGATCGCAAAGGAAAATGTACATCCCGGTCCATCATTCGGCGTCGCCCAGAGACGTCCTTGGTGAGCCTCAATAATGGAGCGGCTGACGGAAAGTCCGATTCCCATACCGTCGCTCTTAGTGGTATAAAACGCCTCGAAGATCCTGTCCGCAGCTTCGGGGGTCAAACCGGCCCCGGAATCCCTCACGCTGAGTCGTACCTGGTTCTCATTGTCCCATTCTGTCCTGATCAGCAACTCCCTCGGGCGGCTGTCGATGGTGCTCATTGAGTCAACGGCGTTTCGAACCAGGTTCAGGATGACCTGCTGCAACTGGATTCGATCACCGAATGCGGGGGCCAGGTCATCTGCGAGTTCCTGCCGGAGAGTCACACCGTTTTTCTGGATCTCAGTCGACGATAATGCCGTCACCTCTCGAGCCGCCTCATTCAGGTCCATTGCTTCAACAATCGGATCCTTCTTGCTATAAAGCGTGCGTAACCGCGTGATTACTTCCGACGCCCGGCGCCCGTCACGAATCGTGCGGCGCACAGTTTCCCGCGCGCCGTCGATGTTGGCGGGATCCGCAGACAGCATCCGCAAACAAGTGTTGGCATTCGTGATTATCCCCGACAAGGGTTGGTTGACTTCGTGGGCGATGGACGCGGTCAGCACTCCAAGGCTTGTGATGCTTGCTACCTTTGTGAGTTCCAATCGTGCCTTGGCGAGGGCGTCCTCCGACAGTTTCCGCTGCGTAATGTCTTCGGACAGCGCCATTAGGAATCGCGGCTCGCGGTCGGTACCAGGCAAAATGGAAACGTTGTTGCGAGCCCAAACCGCTTGCCCATCCTTCCGGCGGTACTGGTTTTCGACCTGAAACTGCTGGCGCTTTCCGCCGACCAGATCTCGGATTAGCGCGCGATTATGTTCGACATTATCTTCGTGGGTGATCTCAAGGAAAGTGAGTTGCCGCAGTTCATCGTCGGTATAACCCACCATCTTCTGGAAAACCGGATTGGTGCCGATAAAACGACCATTCAAGTCTGCGAGAGCAACGCCAACCGCCGAGTTCTCAAAGACAGACCTCCACTTCTCCTCGCTGCGCACGGCTTGCGCATGGGATTGACTGAGCAGTGTTTCGGCCAGCTTGCGCTCGGCAATTTCTCTTCTCAGTTCTTCGTTCGTTGCGGCAAGTTCCGCGGTTCGCTGCACCACCCGTCGATCGAGTTCGCTGGCGATCTGCTTCTGTTCGTTGAGAAGCACCGCTTCGCGCAGCGCGATTGAGGCCTGATTCGCAGCTACGGTCAGAAGAAGACTCTCGGTCTGGCTGGGAAAGTTCTCTCGTTCAGACCCCACTACGATCATCCCGATCTCGCCATGTACTCCCAGCGGTACGGGAACGATTGAAATTTTTTCACCGAATGCGCTCGTCGGCGGCAGAGGAATCTCCCGATCGCGTTTAAGCCAGCCAGCGAGCGCTACTCCAATGTCTTGCCGCGGCACTTTCAGTTTGCAGGATTCAGCAACGCGGAGAATTTCCACCGGTGCTGCGGTAGCGGGATCGTCGAGCCGGGCGCACACGAACTCGAGGCCCAGCATATTGAGGAGCGCATCCAGCAACATTTCGACTATCTGCGATGGCTCGTGGCCGCTCCAGATCGCAGGCAGAGCCATCAGGCTGACAAGATCGTTGATGCAGCGCTGTAGGTGCTTGATCTCGTGCACCCGATCTTGCCCCAGCTTTTTCATATCAGGCAGCTGCGGCTGGGTTGCTCCGACGAGACCGACGCTGGCGAAACTCTGGGAGGAATTCGTCCGGCGGAATATAGAAGGGATTCTCTTGAAGGATACCCCCGATGATGACTATCGGATGGGTCCGCATGATGTCGATTACCTCGTCACCTCGAAATTGGCCGAGATGGTAGGTGCAGATTACCGCGTCTTCGTGGCGACTCCAAACATCATTTACGCGCGACTCGAACTCAATGACGTCTTCGACATGCGATCGATCCTTAACCGTCCAGTCCATACGGCAACAAATGCGGCTCAGCGGATATTCACTCCCCGAGTTGCCGCTGGCCAACTGCTCGAATACCGAAATCATGCGATCCGGGTCGAAGCGGCCGTCGGGGAGATACACGTCGGAATTAATGCGAAGGTCGAGCTGTCCGTTCTGCTGCGCGGCAGTCGCTTCAATTCCTGCGGCAACCAACCGCCGGATATGATCTTGCCGTTGGTCCGGATTCACGACATGAATTGCCTTGTGGCCGCACAGAAACCCATCTTTTATGAATGGAAGCAGCACTCGGTACTCTTCGTCATCGTTGGCGAAGAAGGCGCAGACGTGACGCGTTTGATCGAGTCGGGAACCAGCGAAGGGAATGGGAGCCGTGGTCTTTCTCATCGAATCTTCCCCAGAGGATATAAAACGGCGCCCCAGTCAAAATACGGTTGAAATAATCATGCACCACTCTCCGCCCAGTTGTCCAATTCATACTTTGGTATTGATCGATACGTTCGTCCAATAGATTCGACCGTCGCGCCTCTGGCCTAATCGCAATGCAGCGGATTAGAAGTCTGGAAGTGGCATCCCAACTGTAGAGGGAAAATAGAAGCCGGTTCTATGAACTCGGGCGAGCGGTTCTGCGATTCGAGTCATGCCGACCAGATGCACATTACAGAAATTGATTATCGGCCTCTATTCGTGCCGTGGCGCTGCTGTATGGACCCGACCAGGCTAGGCCGTGAATATGAGTCTCTCGCGGCGCTACACAAACAGACGTCTAAAGATTAATGAGGGTGCGCAATGAAAAATGAATGTGTGTTCGCTTTAGCAGTCGCCATTCTAGCTCTCAGCTTCTTCGTCGGCCTGACAGCCGTAGCGCAACAGGACAGGAACGCTTTGAGGGTACCGGATGGACTGGCATTCGGTGACTTCAACGGGTACGACACGTGGCAAGATGTTGCGGTCAGTGAAACGCAAGGCAGCGTAAAGGCGGTCCTCGGAAATCCCGTGATGATTGCGGCATACAAAGATGGCATCCCGGACGATGGCAAGCCATTCCCAGAGGGCGTGAAGGTCGTCAAGATTGAGTGGATCAAAAAGAGAAATGCACTCTCGCCTTATTTTGTGGAAGTGCCGGACACGCTGAAGACACTCTCTTTTATCGAAAAGGACTCGAAGAGATTCCCCAAGACGCACGGGTGGGCGTACGCTCAGTTTGAATATGATCCTGCGTCCAAAACATTGAAGCCCTCTGTGACAGGCTCTGAATGCGGGTATACATGTCATACGAAAGTTGCATCGAGAGATTACATCTGGACGGAGTATCCGCCGAGATAGGGCCTCCCGCGGGTGAGTTCGGCGTAGTGTCTGTCACGCCACCGGCCCCGCTGCCTACGGCGTGAATTTTCGGCAGAAACAAAATCGGCGCAGCCGGCGGCATCCTTCCCAATCTTCGCAGGGAGCGATATGAGGGCTGCCTGCTTTCATTCGACGAACGACCAAATCGCGAGCGGGATATGGCCGGGCGATATCAAATCACGGCCTCAACATTCGATAGATCCCACAAGAGAACGTCTAATGCTACTCTATTATCTCGCTTAGAATAGTTGCACATGTCGGATTGGGAGACAGACCCGGTACATGCGATCGCCCGCGCTCGACTCGAAGTTGTGAAATCGCTATGTTCCGACAACTGTCTTATCGACTAGGTGCAATCCGTTGTCGAGTTGCTTACGGTCGTAATAATCGCCCACGCTAAATCTGTTTGGAGCTCCAAGTTTCTGAAGAATCCTATGGACGTGGTTCTTCACAGTGTGCTCGGAGACGTTCAACTTCAAGGCGATCTCTTTATTTGTCAGCCGCTGACTGAGTAATTCCACGGTTTCCTGTTCTCTACGGCTAAGTCCGAAATCGCCTTTCCATGACACTTGTGAGGAAGGCAAATCCTCGCGCATGACGTGACGGAATAAGACCATGGACAGAACTGGAGGACAGACCGCCTCTCCCAATGCCACCGCCCGAATGGCCGCCGCAACCTCTAACGCCGACGCATTTTTAAGTACGTAGCCGGCCACACCGGCACGAATTGCAGCAAGGAAGGTTCGCTCATCCGGATCCATGTCAACCATGACGATTCTCAACGTTCGGAGCGCGCTGAGGAGAGAGGAGATCAGCGTAGGCCGAGAAGATTCCAGGCCACTGGAATCGATCAGGATGATTTGAGGGTGTAAGGCAATGATTTCACGATGAGTGGTCGGCGAATAAGCGCTGGCCCCGACAATACGGATTTCACCTGTCTTATTGAGCAGTCGGATCAGGGCTTCACGGAGAAGCCGGTTTTCAGCCAGGAGGTAGACCTCGGAAATCTTCCGCATAACGACCTTTCTTTCGCGGAAGGGCGCAGGCGCTTCCCCCTCCAGAGACGCCAAGCCCGCAGATTAGGTTTTTAACATTGCGGATGGAAGGCAAACAACGCAAGAACTGCGCCTCGGCCTCACATACAACGCCCAATTATCTCAACTGTGGTGATAAACCACTTCCTTAAACGAAAGTTGCGTTCCCGTCTCTAGTAATTTCGAATTGGTCGTGCGCCAATCGACAATCGCTTACGAGACATGTTTTCTAACGATCTGGGAACTGATAATTAAGGCCGCATTGTCTCAAAGCTCGTCGGAAAAAAACAATAAAAATCCAATAACAAAATGAATTCTTACTATCGTCTTTCCCATATAGAGATAAATCTAGACTTTGATTTTCCATAGCAATGTGATCACGGTCACAAACGATTGCCTAGCTGCAGTAGGACAAAATGATCTCGTCTCACTAGTGCTTTTAGTACTAGTCCCCGACTTTTGGATGTAGAACGAAAAGAGCGCATCACGTTGGGCATCGCTCTGATTTGAACCTTGCCGTCAGCACACTCAGCCAGTATCTTCGCGGAGAACTCAGAAAAGCGATTGCGCAACACGAATCGAATCCGCGTCCTGATTGCTAACCAGCCCCGGCTCATGGGCGAACTGATCAGCACCACCATTGCAGATCAGCCTGACATCGAGGTAGTGGGAGAGGTGTGGAAGCAAGAGGATCTTACTGAAGCGGTAGCCCAAACCAGGCCTGACGTGTTAATTGTGCCGTTGGATGAACGCGACAAGTATCGAGCGCAATGTGGATTTCTGCTTGGACGCTATCCGGAGATGAAGATTCTAGCACTGGCTCCCGAGCAGAATCGAGCGCTGGTTTATTGGGCGATCGTCGATATCCGCAGCAAATCGCTGGAAAGTTCAGAGGCCGGAATTCTGGAAGCGATGCGGGAGAAATCGCACGTGATAGGGTTGGCGCGAGTTTGAACGCTCCGCGATCCATATCGCTTGTAAGTAGTTATTGCTGAATAACTTACAACGATAACGCCCTGTAAGTGAAAGGGCGAAGCTGTGCTCTTTCACGAGGGTGCAGGAAGAAGAGGAAGTGGCAGACAATCTCAACTTCGTTGATGGAGCAATGCCGCAGGTGCAGCCAAACTGGTACGCGCTCTATACGCGCTCACGGCATGAAAAGCGCGTGGCGGAGCAGATGGAACGGCGCAAGGTTGCGTGTTTTTTGCCAGTGTACCGCTCGGTTAGACGATGGAAGGATCGCCGGAAGGAGCTGGAACTGGCATTGTTTCCTGGATATGTATTCGTGCAAACATCGCTCTCGAACAAGTTGAAAGTGCTTGAGGTGCCTGGGGTCGTGCAATTCGTTTCGTTCAAGGGGCAGCCGGCAATTTTGCCTTCTCGGGAGATTGAAGCGTTGCGAAGTCGCCTCTCGAGCAGTTCAGGAATCGAGCCACATCCATATCTTCGAGTAGGAAGAAGAGTGCGCGTACACAGTGGGCCGTTTCAGGGACTGGAAGGTAGAGTTGTTCGAAGAAAAGATCGATGCCGGCTCGTTTTTTCAATCGACCTGATCCAACGCTCGTTGGCGATTGAAGTAGACGAGGCTGATATCGAAGCAGTCTAAGTTGCGTCACTTCCTAATCCCAAGTTCAAGCCGTGTGCATGGACCGAGTTATGAGACATAAATTCTATGTGCCGTGGTTTCTGTGGCTCGTCCTACTCAGTCAGATTCCAACTGCGACCGCGCAGATCGCCGACCGAGGACATGGTGGGACGACCAACGTCATCCGCAACCGGGATACTGAACTGACCGACTTGGTGGATGACAACCTGAGCCATGTTGCAGCTTCTGCGGCGGAGATCCGCGAAGTGCTCGTGAAAGATAGCGGTCTTCTTGTCGAGTTGAAGCGCTGGATTGCAAAGGAAGCTACCGATGCAGGACAAATCGTACAAGATTCGGATTTGTCGAACGCGGCAGTGTTTGACCGACTGGACCGGGATGTGAGATTCCGGTCGATAGCAACGCGACTGCTGCAGCGATACGGATATTTGATGCCGGCGGTCAATCCAGATTCCAGCCTGGGCAAGGAAGAAGAACTTGTATTGAAGGAGCGAGCCCGCCGCCTGGTGCAGATTGAGGCGCAAGAGGACAGCGAGTCTCTTAAACCGGATCAAGAGGAGCAGAAAAGAGAATTATCGCGGACATCGGAATGCAGCCGCGAAGATCAGAGCGGAGATTGCGAGAATAGGGGATTTCACAAGCGAGGAAACCAGCGGCAGCTCGAGAATGAGCCTCAGCAGCCAGTACCGGACGCGACGCCGTGGCTGCAGCCAGATCTGCCTCGCACCTTGCAGAGTGACAACCTGGAAGAGACCCTCTCGACCGGGAACGTATCGCTTGCGGCGCAGGTCGATCTGTCGCCTGCTTCGTTGAAATCACCAGATGATATTGCGGTGGGTTCGCAAGTCCCTCCTCGTCTCACGGAAGGGATGACGCGCTCATCCGGCAAGACTGGGTATCCGAACCGGACTGATTCACGCGAGGGCGCAGCGAATCTTGGGAACAGCGATGTGCCCACAGGATTGGCCGGGCGGAATGGACAGAATCGCAAGGAGTCGCTAACTGAAGACGATCCAGACCCGGTGCGAATGGCACATTCGCCAAATCCGTATGCCGATGTTCCGTCGTTGTATGACATGTATGTGCAGCCAGCGCCGTGGCAACGTCCGGCGGAACGTTTTGGACTCGACATTTTTCGCAACTCCGAAACTGAGCCGGATGCGGTTCCAATGGACCTCCCGGTAGGGCCTGAGTACATCGTCGGCCCGGGAGACAGTCTGGCCATCGATCTCTGGGGCAGCGTAGCGCAGCGATTCGTGCGGTCGGTGGATCGGGAGGGCCGCGTGCCGCTGCCTGACACCGCGCCGTTGCTGGTGAGCGGGAAGAGCCTAAGCGAGGTGCAACTCGATATCCAGCATGCATTGCGTTCGGTCTTTCGGGATGTTTCCGCGGATGTTTCTGTATCTCGTCTGCGCACGGTACGTGTGTACGTGGTGGGAGAAGTGGTGCAACCCGGTGCCTATGACATTAGTTCACTCTCCACCCCACTCAATGCCCTGATCGCAGCGGGGGGCGTTACTCCGCGGGGTTCATTACGCGAACTGCGGCACTACCGGGGGAAGCAGTTAGTGGAGGAGGTCGATGCGTACGAATTGCTTCTGCACGGAGTCCGCTCCGGGCTGAGGCTTTTGGAAAGTGGGGATACGCTGCAAGTTCCATCCGTGGGTCCGCAAGTGACGATTGATGGAATGGTGCGGCGGCCGGCGGTTTACGAATTGCTGCACGAGACTTCATTGGAACAGGCTCTGGAACTTTCGGGGGGAATCCTGCCCACGGCAGCTCTTCGTCACATTGAAGTGCAACGCGTGGAAGCGCATGAAAAGCGAACCATGCTGACGTTGGATCTGACTGGGACGAACCCACAGGCGATCGGTGAACAGTTAGACAAGTTCCAGGTCCAGGATGGCGACCAGGTGCATATCTTCCCGATCGCTGCTTATAACGAAGACGCAATCTACCTGCAGGGGCACGTTCTGCGGCCCGGCAAGTACTCTTACAAGTTCGGGATGAGAGTGACGGATCTGCTTTCGTCCTATGGCGACATGTTGCCTGAGCCGGCGGCGCACTATGCCGAGATCGTCCGGTTGAATCCGCCGGATTTCCATCCGACCGTGGAAAGTTTTGATCTCTCGACGGCACTGGCAAATCCGGCTGCCGCGCCTGTGCTGAAGCCTCTGGATACAGTACGAATTTTCAGCCGCTACGATTTTGAACGTCCGCCGCAAGTCTGGGTGGGCGGAGAGGTGCGAAAGCCCGGATCGTATCGCACTTCCGGCGAAGCGCACCTTCGCGACGCAGTGTATCTCGCCGGTGGAGTCACTCCCGACGCGGCACTCGACTCGGCGCAGTTATTTCGCACCCTCCCCGACGGATCGATGAAGATCCTGAGCGTCAACTTACAAGGGGCGCTAGCGGGCAATCCGGTGGACAACGTCATTCTGCAAACGCGCGATCGCTTGATCATTCATCGTGCCCTCGAACGAGTGGAAGCACCCACAGTGGACGTCCGCGGCGAGGTCGTTAAGCCCGGGCGCTATCCGCTGACGTCGAACATGCGGGTGGAAGATCTGGTGCGAGTGGCCGGCGGATTGAAGCGAAGTGCTTTTGCCGATAGTGCCGACCTGACCCGATTTGTTGCCGGCGGCGGCGCAAATGAGCATATGGAGATTCGGCTCTCGTTGGCGTTGTCGGGAGATCCCAATGACAATCTTTCATTGCGGAACGGTGACGTGCTCGCAGTTCGGCAAATTCCTCAGTGGAACGATTTGAGCTCGTCCGTGACCGTGAAGGGCGAGGTGGAGCATCCGGCGACCTACGGAATTGAACCGGGAGAGCGGCTGAGCTCAGTGCTGAAGCGATGCGGCGGACTTACGGAGCAGGCATATCCGTATGGAGCAGTCCTTGTCCGTCAAGAAGTTCGCGAACTGGAGATGCGCGCACATCTGGAGTTAGTGAATCGAGTGAAGCAGGAAGAGAAATACATCAAGAGTCAGCCCGACGGGGATACGGAGCAGAAGAACGCCAAACTAGCTGCGATTGCGCAGACCGAAACCGCACTTCAACAACTAGAAGCAACGGAACCCATCGGCCGAGTCGTTGTACATATTCCTGCCGACGTGAACAAGCTGCCTAAGACCTCAGGGGATATTGCATTACGGGACGGCGACATTCTGATCATTCCCAAGAAAGCGAATTTCGTGATGGTGAGTGGCCAGGTTTTCAATCCGACCGTCGTCGGCTACGTGCCGGGACGCAGTGCCAAATGGTACTTGAGCCAATCGGGAGGCCTGACACAGATCGCCGACAAGAATGCGACATTTGTCATTCGTGCCGATGGTTCGGTCCTTTCGTCGAAGAATAATTCCGGATTCTGGCTAGGCGATCCGATGTCGGCGATTCTTAAACCGGGAGATTCGATCATTGTGCCGGAGCGAGCGGCGAAGATTGCAGCGAGAAACTGGGCGCCCCTGTTGCAAGCGGCGCAAGTGGCATCCTCTGTAGCTCTCACCGTGGCCTATGTCCATCCGTAAGGATTTAGTTAAACGAGCTTGAGAGTTTCAGCCGTGAACGTGAAGCCGAGATCTTCAGTCGTCATGCTCGTCGCGGCCATAGTATTTTCAATGACAAATCGGGTGTGCTCCCAGACCGTTGTTGAAAGCAGGACGGCAGGTCCGGTGCGGGCAAATACGGGGGATGATCCAAAGCAGCGGGAAACGAACTCCATTCCGACCAGCAGCTATATTGACGTTGAGGACGGCAGCCACCCTGGGTTGGTCGGACACGTTACCGATTTTGTTGCCGATCAGAGAAGGATCTGGACTAGTCCCTCGAAGATTCGGATCTCCGATGCTTCGTGGTTAGTACCGCTGGCTGGAATAGCTACGGGCCTATTCGTGACCGATCACCAGTACAGTACCTCGCTAAATCATAATCCTGCGACCATACAGCGCTACAAAAGTATCTCGGATTATGGCATTGCCGGTCTGATTGGCGGGGGCGCTGGAATGTATCTTCTCAGCTTTCCGACACACAACGAGCGGTGGCGTGAAACCGGCTTTCTAGCGGGAGAGGCGGCGCTAAACAGCTTGGTCACGGTGGAAGCGTTGAAGTATTCGCTGCAGCGGGAGCGACCATACCAGGGCTACGGCACTGGCGCTTTTTTTCAGGGTGGTACGTCGTTCCCGTCAGAACATGCGGCGGCGGCCTGGTCGATTGCGGGAGTATTCGCGCATGAGTATCCGGGTACAATTCCCAGTCTCTTCGCATACGGAACGGCCTCAGCTATAAGCTTCTCGCGCATTAGCGCACGGCAACACTTTCCTTCCGATGTGCTGGTGGGCAGCGTCATGGGATATCTCATCGCGCAGAATGTATATCGCCATCGTCACGACGCAGAGATGGGCGGATCTGCCTGGGAATCGCCCCACGAATTCGCCACGGACGACAAGATACGGACGCCGTCATTCATGGGATCCCCTTACGTTCCTTTGGATAGCTGGATCTATGCGGCTATGGAACGCTTGGCCGCTTTAGGGTACGTGAAATCCGCGAGCCTCGGCACACGACCCTGGACACGTCTGGAATGTGCGCGGCTGTTGAGCGAAGCGGACGAACTCCAATCTGAGGCCGATGCTTCGGAAGAGGTTCAGGAACTTTACTCCGCATTGTCGCAAGAATTCGCCAACGACTCTGACCTCATGAGCGGGGAACGCAATCGCGATGTGCAGCTTGAATCTGCCTACGTGCGCGCTTTGGAGATCTCGGGACAGCCGCTGACCGACAACTACCATTTCGGCCAGACGATTCTGAACGACTACGGCAGGCCTTATCAGGAGGGATTTAACAGCGTGGCCGGAGTGTCAGGCTGGACAACCGCTGGCCCCTTCGTTATTTACAGTCGCGGAGAATATCAGTCGGCGCCGTCCGCTCCATCGCTTTCGACGGGCCTTCTGAATTACATCGCCGCGGCGGACGGATTGCCTCAGAATCCACCAGCATTGCCTATCGCAGGAACGAGCCGTTTTCAACTTGTCGAAGGGTATGTGGGGCTGAATCTTGCCAACTGGCAGCTATCCTTTGGGCGGCGCAGTTTGTGGTGGGGGCCCAGCGAATCGGGGGCGATGTTGCTGACCAACAACGCGCCGCCCTTGGACAAGATGTTCACGGTGGATCGCGTTAGTCCGATTGAGTTACCGGGGTTTCTGCATCGCCTGGGGGACATTCGCTTTGAAGCCTTCATCGGCCAACTATCAGGACAGCAGTTCATTAACAACGGTTTCTACGGCAGTGGAACACTCATTGGCCAATACGGACGATCACTGGCGCGACAGCCTTTCTTAAGCGGCGAGCGAATCAATGTCAAATTTACCGAGAATCTTGAGTTCGGGATGACGAAGACCACGCTCTATGGTGGTCCGGGCAATCCTCTCACCCCACGGACGTTTCTGGACTCGACTTTCGGCAGACACGTACATGGGGATGTGTTGGGCGACGGTCGTACGGGCACGGATTTTTCTTATCGGGTTCCGAAGATGCGGGACTGGCTCACGGTTTATGGCGAGGCCATGAGTGAAGATCAGATTTCCCCGATTCCGTACATGAGACAGTCGATCTTCCAGGGCGGACTTTACTTCGCCAGATTTCCGCGAGTTCCCAAGCTTGATCTGAGACTCGAAGGTGGCTCGACCAGCGCAGTCGGATACAACTCTGAGCCCGCGGGATATTTCTATTGGAATGCACAATATCTCAACGGCTATACGAACGATGGCAAATTCATCGGAAGCTGGCTGGGTCGGGCTGCGCAAGGCGAGTCGGTCAATGCCGATTACTGGTTGTCGGCGAAGAGAAAGATCGGAGTCGAACTGCGCCATCGAAAAGTCGACCGGTTCTTTCTTCCGCAAGGTGGGACGCAGAATGATGCGACAGTAGATGCTGATTTTTATACTGGGCGCGGCTTGCGCCTGTTAGGAATGCTGCAGTATGAGCGCTGGGACATTCCGGTTCTTTCAAGCTTCCGCCAGTCGGATATAGCTGCGTCATTTGAGGTTGGCTTCTGGCCTGTACCCCATCGACATTGATTTCGACGTCAGTTCCCACCACGTAATAACGGTACGACTGCACATTCACGAATAGTTTTATGAAGGTATCTACTCAGGCGGTGGCACCGCCGACCGAGCTCCCACGCGAGTTTGAGCCAGTCTCCGAAGACCTTCAGCTTTTGGAAACGGGACATCGCGAGGATGCAATCGAGTGGCTGTGGCTGCTTTGGGAGCGGCGGCGAATTCTGGCGAAAGCGGCGCTTTGGGGTCTAATCGCGTCGACAATCATTGCATTTCTGATACCGAACCGATACGAATCCACAACCCGGCTTATGCCGCCCGACACACAGGCCACGTCGGGAATGGCGATGATAGCGGCGCTAGCTGGATCCGGAAGCTCCGGGTTGGGCGCGCTGGCCGGTGATCTTTTAGGGATGAAGAGTTCCGGTGCGCTATTCGTCGACATTCTCTCGGGCCGAACGGTGCAGGATCGAATCATCACACGCTTTGATCTGCGCAGCGTTTATCACGACCGGTATTGGGAGGATGTGCGCAAAGATCTCGCGAAACGCACCGTGATTTCCGAAGACCGCAAGAGCGGAGTGATCACGATTGTCGTCACGGATCACGATCCACGGCGCGCTGCGGCTATGGCACAAGCTTACGTTGAGGAATTGGATCGGTTAGTGGCGCAGGTCTCGACTTCATCGGCGCGGCGTGAACGCATGTTCATCGAACAGAGGCTGAAGACCGTCAAGCAGGATCTCGACGCGGCTTCGCAACAGTTCAGCGAATATGCCAGCAAGAACACCGCGATCGACATTACGGAGCAAGGCAAGGCGATGGTCGAAGCGGCGGCAAAACTGGAAGGGGAACTGATCGCCGCGCAATCCGAACTTCAGGGCCTGGAGCAGATTTATTCGCCCGACTACATCCGGGTGCGTTCCCTGCGTGCCCGCGTGAATGAACTCAAGCAACAGTTGAACAAGGTTGGAGGCCTGGATTCCGACCCGAGCGCTTCCGATCCCCCGGATGGCCAGGCGGAATTCCCGAGTATCCGAAAGCTGCCGCTGCTTGGAGTCCGCTGGGCCGATCTTTACCGCGAGACGAAGATTCAGGAAAAAGTGTACGAACTCCTGACGCAGCAGTATGAGCTGGCCAAGATCCAAGAAGCGAAAGAGGTTCCAGTAGTTAAAGTGCTCGACACCCCGAACGTGCCGGAGAAAAAGTCGTTCCCGGCGAGGTTGGTGATTATGGTGGTGGGCCTCCTGCTGGCTTTTGGGGCGACGGCAGTGTTCCTACTCAGCCGTGAGAGCTGGGAGCAAATGGATGGGCTTGATCGGCGCAAGCAGCTCGGGCAAGAGATTTTCGATCGGTTAAGGACGACTTACGAGAGATCAAGACACCTTAGAAGACCGGCACCCGCAGAACACCAGTTGCGATCATGACGACAGGCGCACGGCGCACAATCCCGCTTCGAAATCCGATTCTGATTCTAGGCGGCTGCACAGTCAGCATTCTGGCTGCGTTTATGGCATTGGTAAGCGGCCTAACGCCGTGGTCGAGTGTCTTAATAGGACTTGTCTTCCCCTCAGCTTTGGTCCTGGTGATTGGAGTACGCAAAGGGATGCTTTTATCTGAAGGGGCAGATCTCTTTTCTCCACTTATCGCTTTTCCGGTCCTCTACGTTGCATGGTTTGGAGTTGCTTGCATCGATTTCGTTGACGTACCAACAAGCGTTTCATTTGGGCTCTTTGAACCCATCCCTCCATACATCATCGGTTTTGTGGCGCTCGGCCTGATCGCTTATATAACCGGAGTGCTTATGTCGCACACGAAAAAACCCTCGTTAAGTGGTTTCCAGCCGGAGTTCAATTGGGTCGAGAGCCGGTTCTGGCTGGTGATAGGGGGACTCATACTCTTAATGCTGGCTTCGTTTGTGTACATCGTGTCTGGAATGGGAGCGATTCCGGCACTCATTGCGAATGCAGGCGAGATGCGTCTAAGAATGAGAAATTACGGGCCGGAAGAGGCTGTAATGTTCACTGCGGCGTGGAGCCTCATTCCAATGCTGATGATTTATGTTTGGCTTCGACGCCCGCCGCGAAGAATAAAGCTCTTCTGCTATGCGATGGTGACTCTGGTATCGGTCCTCCTCGTTTCGCTGGGCGCGCGCAGCTATCTGTTCGTTCCCATGCTCGTGACGGTTGTTGCGCGGCAATACGGAAAAAAGCAATTTAGGATCGGTCAACTAGTGCTCTTTTCTCTTGCGATCTTTTGTGCGTTGAGTCTGTTCGGATACTTTCGCGATATTTCCCTGACCGGCGATTCTTCTGTAGCAGATCAGTTTGGCATTCCGAAAGAGGTCATGCCGTTCGCCTATGCATACCTCTATGTTCGGTATCCGGTCGCTACGTTTAGAGATATCAGCACGCTCATTCCCGACAAAGTTCCGTTCCAGTTTGGGACGCAAACTTTTGGGCCGCTGGCGACGCTTTTGCCAGGACACCATGAGCAGTCGGACATGTTCTTCAAAGATATTCTTGGCAACGATTTCATGGGTGCGGGACAGCCAGCGACATTGCTGGGGCCTTTGTATGCGGACGCGGGTATCTTTGGGATTATTGTTGGAGTTTTCCTGTTTGCCCGACTCAGCGCTCGCACCTACCTATGGATGCAGGAGCGTCCGACAGTTATTCGGGTCTTGATTTACGCATGGGTCGTCCAGACTCTCCTGTTTAGTCTATTTTCCAACCTTTTCCCCTACATAACGACGATCTGGATTCCAATGTTCTGGGGAGTCATGCATCTCCTGCTCCGCACTCAGGAAGAAACCCGCAGCTTACGTCCTGGACTCTGACTGTGCATACTAAATCCATTGCAGAAGCCTCGTTTGCCTATCAGCGCAGATTGGCGTTGATGCGTCGAGTGTTTCCACGCCCGATCAGGCGCGCCATTCGAACGTGTTATTTCCTTGCCCTCGACGGTATGGATCTCTGTCTTGGGCGCAGGAAGCAACTGGTACCGCCGCGGTGGCTGAATCCAATCGGGGACGGGAGCTTCGAAAGCGCGGGGGACGAATTCCTTGGTTACTTCGTAAACATGTGCGGGCTGAAGCCAAACGCGAGGGTCTTGGATGTGGGATGTGGGATTGGTCGGATGGCGCGTCCTCTCACAACCTATCTGACTACGGGTTCATACAAAGGGTTCGACATCACGCCTGCCGGAATCCACTGGTGCCGCGGCAATATCACGCCTCGCTATCCAAACTTCAGGTTCACCTTGGCGGACGTTCGAAATCGAGAATACAATCCGGCGGGTCCGGTGCAGGCGTCGGAATACCGTTTTCCATACGACGATGCGCAATTCGATTTCGCCTTTCTGAGCTCAGTCTTCACGCACATGCTGCCAAGCGAGGTGAGTCACTATCTCGAGGAATTGTCGCGGGTGTTGGCTCCCGGTGGCAATTGCCTGGCAACGTTCTTTCTGCTGAATGATGAGGCTCGCGAGCTCATCGCGAGTGGCAGGAGTTCTCTTCCAATAGCCCTCCCGATGGAGGGCTGTTGGACGACGGATCTCAAGCTACCTGAAACCGCAGTTGGCTATGACGAAAATCGACTGTTTTTCCTTATTCAGAGCAAGGGATTTGTAGTCGAAAGTCGCGCGTACGGCAGGTGGTGCGGCAGAAGCAAATACCAGAGCTACCAAGACATTCTTACCTTGCGGCGCGCGGAGGCTCGAGTATGACCTTGTCCATTGCTAGCGTGACCACCGCATACAATGCAGCCCGGGTACTACCGCGGCAAATGGATGCGCTTCTGCGTCAGACGCTTCCGCTGAGAGAAATCGTCGTGGTGGACAACGCTTCAACAGATGGTACGCGATCGCTGCTGGCCGAACGTTATCCCCAAGTGACAATACTCTCGTTGCCCGAGAACGCCGGGGCGGCGGGTGCCTGGGCTGCCGGGCTTCAGTACGCTGCGGAGGAGAGGAAGTATGACTGGGTGTGGGCATTCGATGACGACAGCGTGCCCTCAGACGATGCCCTGGAGGGCCTGATCCATGCGGCTTCTTCGCCCGCGATGGGCGAGGGAGAAATCGGCATGGTGGCGGTCTGGCCCGTTCACAACGAGACGGGAATCTCATACCCGCCGCTGTTGTGGCGCGACGGTTTTAGAAAGGCTTCTGACGAAATCGTTCGCCATCCGGTGTGGTTCGCTGATCTTGCGATCGCTTCCGGGCTGTTAGTGAAACGCGAGGTCGTAGAAAAAATCGGATTACCCCGTTCCGACTTTTTTATGGATTTTTTTGACTTTGAGTACTGTCTTCGAGCCAGAGCTCACGGCTACAAGATAGCGGTCGCCTCGGGGGTTCGCCTGGCACATGAGGTGGGAAGTGCCCGACACGTGAAGCTTCCGGGACTTAACGCTCTGTGGCCCGATCATGCGCCCTGGCGTGAGTATTACATCAGCCGAAACTTTGCCTATCTCGTTTGGTGGTTGTATCCGAGCTACGCCGCGAAATGGTTTTCGATCCGACACATGGTTCGACATGCGGGAGGGGCTCTATTGTTCAGTTCGGCGAGGTTTTCGTCGGTGAAGAAAATGGCGCAAGGGTTTCAGGATGGCCGGCGTGCGCGGCTAGGTGTTCGCTTCGGGCCTGAGTCACGACAGTATGCCTGAGTCTGCAATAGCAGAGGAATTGATGGTTTGCCGTGAGGAGGAGCAACAGGTCAAGTCAGAGGGGCATGCATTTATCCAGCATATTGCGTTGTTCAGCTTTGCCAATGTGCTGGCGCTGGTCTGCAATGGCGTGCTCACGTTTCTCTTGCCCCGGTTGTTGGCGATGGAGACCTACGGGTATTACCGGCTGTTCGTGCTGTATGGAGGATTTGCCGGAGTGCTGCACCTTGGACTGCTGGATGGAGTGCTGATCCGTTGGGCGGCGCGCCCGCAACAGCGGCTTGCAGCGGAGCTTGCGGGCAGTGTCACGTTCTTACTCGGAGCGCACGCAGCCATCGTGTTGCCGGCCACGGGGATTCTAGCGCTGCTGTTTCACAGCAAGCCCTGGTTTTTCGTGGTCACGGCGCTGGCGCTCTATGCCGTGGTGTTCAATGTCGCGACTCTTGGTCAGAATGCGCTGCAGGCGGAAAAATCATTTGGATTGCTTTCGCTTGTGACAGTGCTGAATCCGGCAGTTCTTCTAGTTGCAGTTGTCCTGCTTCATCTCTTTCGTCGTTTGACGCTTGGTGCGGTGATCGCCGCGTATATCGGTTCCGCCCTGGTGGCAGCTATTCCGGTGTGGATAGCTCTGGGACGCCGATTCTGGCCGAAACGGCGCAATCTGCAGAGCAGCTGGAGGGTCGGCGCGCACAACATACGGATCGGTTGGACGGTGCTGATCGCTCTTCTGCTGACGAATGTTGCGCTGGCGCTTGATCGAATTGTGGTCAGCATCGGCTACAGCATTCGGGATTTTGCCGTGTACAGCCTTGCAGCTACGGCGCTTGCGGTCGTGAACACGATTATCTTGTCGATCTCACGGGTGGTCTTTCCCTACATATCGAATGGCATGAGCAGGGAAAAGCAGGTGCAGGCGTACTGGTCAGGAGAAGCATGGCTGGTGGGGCTTTGGGCACTGAGTCTGGCCGGATATTTTCCATTGCGCTGGTTGATCCAGTGGCTGTTGCCGAACTATGCAGGGAGCCTTCCGGTACTGCGGTTGCTGATGTTAGGGACGGGCCTGACTGGAATCATCCATATTCTGCAATCCAATTACTTCCGAAGCTCGTTCCGGCTGGGGCGCATGTTGACCGGTTGTGCGGTGGGATTGCTGTCGGCGCTGGGATTTCTGATGATCGCGCGTCGTACAGGGCAACTTTCTATGATGGCGCTGGCGATGCTCGGTGCGCTCGCGGTCTGGTGGATGCTCAACGAATATCTGCTGGGTGATGTAACGGGCCGCGGCATGGGCAGTGCGTTTCGCACATTGGCCGTGATGTGCATCTGCGGGTTCAGCTTTATCGTGTGCAGCTCGGTGAGCAATGCAGGCCTTGCTGCAACCACCTATCTAGTACTAGCTGCGGCAATCGTCATCTATGTCTACCGGTCCGTTCTCAAGGCGATTCCGCCCGCGATATCGCAGCCTATACGAAGAATGGTTTCGATATTTGGCGAATAGCCCTTGGTCTCGAACTACAAGCACTAAAAACGTCAGACCACTACCGCAGAAACTCTTCTATCCATGCGCATTGCAATGATTGGAATCAAGGCGATTCCTGCCCGTTTTGGAGGATTCGAAACCGCGGTTGATGAGATTTCCCGGGGACTTGTCGCATTGGGCCACGACGTCACCGTCTACAACCGATCCGGAATGAGCAGCTGTTCCGATGCGTTCTATGAGGGAGTCCGGCTGGTCACGCTCCCAACAGTGAGATCCAAAAATCTGAGCACGATTGCGCATGCGTTTCTGTCGACTCTTCACGTAATGCTTTATCCGGTGGATGTTGTGCACTTCTTCACGACCGGAACGACTCTGTTCGCACCCCTGGTGCGGGCGCGAGGCATGAAAGCGTTGTGCTCCGTCGATGGCACCGATTGGCAACGGGGCAAGTGGGGCAGATTTGCCCGCTGGTACCTTCGGACCTCCGAGCGGCTGGCGGCGCTTTGGTGTAACGCCCTGATCTCCGATTCGAATGACGTGCAGCGTTACTACCTCGATCGCTATAAGGTCTGTTCTCGATGCATAACTTATGGCTTTCGAGAGTGGAATAGTTCGGGAAACGATTGTCTTGCACGATTCGAATTGGGCGAGCGGGACTACGTTTTATTTGTCGGACGGCTGGTCCCGGAAAACAACGTACACCATTTGATCAAAGCGTTTGAAAGTATCGTCACGAAGAAAAAGCTGGTGATTGTTGGTGACGATCCGTGGGAAAAAAACTACGTTGCGTCTCTGAAGAGTACTCGCGATCCGAGGATTGTGTTCACGGGAGGCATTTACGGAGACGCGTACGCGCAACTGCAACGCGGCGCATACCTCTTCGCTCTGCCAGATGAGGTCGGCGGCACACATCCGGCTCTGGTTGAGGCGATGGGCTTCGGGAATTGCGTGCTCGTAAACGACACTCCCTCGAACCTTGAGGTAATCGGCGACGCAGGATTCTCTTATCGCGGGAAAGATGGTTCAGTCGATCTGAGAGCGGTCCTCGAACGGCTTCTAAATTCTCCAGATATGGTCGCCGAATACGGCACCCGCGCATACGAGAGGGCCGTTGCATTCTATCGGTGGCGGGATGTTGTCGAAAAGCACGAACAACTTTACAAGAACGTGCTTGGCATTGACCGCTACGTGGCTCCCTCTCGATCGACGGGCGAAGTCGCCACACTTAAGTAGATCCGGATCAATAGGAGTTGCGTTTATGGAAATCAGAGTAGAGTCTCGACACCTGGAAGATGTTGTAGTGATCGTTCCGGAGATCTTTCAAGATAATCGTGGCTTTTTTATGGAGACCTATCGCCGCGATCAATTCGAGAAGCTTGGGATACCCACAGAGTTCGTCCAGGATAATCACTCGCGCTCATGCAAGGGAGTGGTGCGCGGCCTCCATTTCCAGTGGGACCCACCGATGGCCAAATTGATGCGCGTTTCGGTCGGCGCAGCATACCTGGTCGCGGTTGACATCCGCAAGGGATCACCGACGCTGGGCAAGTGGGTTGGGGTAAATGCATCGGCCGACAATCGCAGGCAAGTCTGGGCGCCGGCCGGATTCGCACGTGGATTTTGTGCACTCTCGGACGTGGTCGAAATCCAGTACAAGTGTACCGGCGTCTATAACGGCAGAGCCGAGTCGGCAATTCGCTGGAACGATCCAGCGATCAGAATTGAGTGGCCGGTCCGGGAGCCAGTCGTATCGGAAAAAGATCAGCGGGCCCAGGCTCTTTCCGATTGGCTTTCGCGGTCAGAGTCTGACTTCTTTAGTTATTCGCCAGAATCCAATCTGGAACTTACTTTACGGAGATAGAAATGAAACTGCTTATCGCAGGCGGCGCTGGCTATTTAGGATCTGTTCTTATTCCGAAACTTCTCGAACGCGGGTACAAGGTTGATGTTGTCGACCTTTTTTGGTTTGGCAATCGCTTGCCGCGCCAGGTAGGGGTCCTCAACAAAGATATCTTCAATCTGAGTGCCGAGGATTTGGATCCCTATGACCAGGTTGTGTTCCTCGCCGGTCTTTCGAACGATCCGATGGCCGAGTTTTCGCCGAGCAAGAATTTCATCTTCAATGCAGCGGCACCCGCTTATCTGGGCTACATTGCCAAGAATGCAGGCGTGAAGCGCTATGTCTATGCCTGTTCATGCTCGGTATACGGCTACACCGAGAATGAACTGTACGATGAGAGCCGTTCCGTCTCTTCAAGCTACCCTTATGGGATCTCGAAACTGCAGGGGGAGCAGGCAGTGCTTCAGCTGCAGAATGCCGAATTCTCGGTGATCTCGCTGCGCAAGGGCACGATCTCCGGATATAGCCCGAGAATGCGACTGGACCTCATCGTCAACACGATGTTTAAGACCGCGATGCGCGACGGCGCGATCACGGTGAATAATCCTTCCATCTGGCGTCCGATTTTATCGATCGAGGACGCAGCCATCGCCTATATTCGCGCGATCGAAGCAAACTACAGCTTGTCGGGAGTATTCAACATAGCCTCCGGAAATTACACGGTCGGAGAAGTTGGTGATTTAGTGAAAAGCGCCATTGAAGAGCGCCTGAAGAAGCGAATCAACCTGCAGATTAAGCACATCGAAGACTTCCGGAATTACAAGGTCGACACCCAGAAGGCGGCGAACATCCTCAGCTTTCACCCGGCTGGCAATGTGAAATCAATCGTCAACAATCTTGTGGACCATATGTCGGAGTTTTCCGATTGGGATAATCCGGCTTATTCGAATATCCAAACGTTTAAGAAATTGGAAGAAGGTATTGAAATGCAAAGAATGGCGGTGGCTTCGTGAAAGCCGCTGTCATTGGCGCCAATGGGCAGTTGGGCAGCGACGTTGTGCTGGCTCTCGATGCTGCCGGCTGGCAGACAGTTCCGCTGACGCACCAGGATTGCGAAATCTCGGATTTGCATTCGGTCGAGGCGGTTCTGAAAGCGATCCGGCCGGAATTCGTCGTAAACACGGCCGCGATGCACAACGTGGAGAAATGCGAGTCCGATCCGGAGCGGGCTTATCTCACAAATGCGATCGGCGCCCGCAATTTAGCTGTCGTCACGGGGGAAGTGGGGGCCGCGCTTCTTCACGTCAGCACCGATTACGTATTCGATGGAAAGAAGACGACTCCTTACATCGAGGGAGACGAGCCTTTACCGCTGAATGTCTACGGTAATTCCAAGCTGGCCGGGGAATGCTATGTTCGCACGATTAACCCGAGACACTTTGTTCTGCGGACTTCCGCCCTGTACGGTCGCAAACCGTGCAGGGCAAAAGGCGGGCTCAACTTTGTCGATCTGATGCTGAGGCTCGCCCGTGAGAAGGGCCGGATGCGGGTTGTGGACAGTGAGTACGTCAGTCCGACGGCGACTGATGATGTGGCGGAACAAATTGCTCTGTTGAGCAAGACGGAGGCGTATGGACTCTATCACGGAACCGCAGAAGGTAGTTGTTCGTGGTATGAGTTTGCGCGCGAAATTCTCTCCTTGACGCGGACCGAGGCGAAACTCAGCGTGGCTTCTCCTGATGAGTTTCCCGCTAAAGTTGCGCGCCCTAGTTGTTCTGTTTTGGAAAATGCTGCGCTCAAGCGGGAACGGCTGAACTGCTTTGGAGAATGGCAGGGCGGCCTGCGCAGATATCTGAAACAAGTGGGGAGTGCGTTGGCCCTTGCCTGAACGCAAGCTTATGAGTCTCGCTCAAGAAGCAATTGTTCCCGCCGTCTTGCTCTCGCCGCATTGGCAGAATCATTTCTGGACTGCAAGCAAGCGGTGTCTCGACATTCTGGGCTCGGCTCTGCTGCTCGCCTTCCTGTCGCCGGTGCTCATAATCCTGGCGCTGCTGGTAAAGCTCACGTCGGCTGGGCCGGTGTTGTATCCGTGGAAGGTTGTTGGAAAAAACGGAAGGCCCTTTACGGGTTACAAATTTCGTTCCATGGTTCGAGATGCCGATCAGCTGAAGAGTTCTTTGCTCGCCCGAAATGAGATGAACGGGCCAGTGTTCAAACTTACGAATGACCCACGAATTACCCGCATCGGGGCGTGGATGCGCCGCTATAGCCTGGACGAGTTGCCGCAACTTTACAGTGTGCTGGGCGGCCATATGTCATTGGTGGGGCCGCGTCCACCCCTGGTCACGGAGTACGCGAGCTTTACGGAATATCAGAAGCAGAAGCTCAGCGTAAGGCCAGGAATCACGTGCCTGTGGCAGGTAAGTGGCCGCAACGAGGTAAACGATTTTGATGAATGGGTGCGGTTGGATCTGGAATACATTCGCAATTGGTCTCCGTGGCTGGATCTCAGCATTCTTTTCAGAACCATAACAACAGTCGTTTCGGGATCGGGGAAGTGATCAGAATGAACAGGGGAATCGCATGAGAGTTCTTGTAACCGGCGGTGCGGGTTTCATCGGTGGACATTTGGTCGACCGCTTCTTATCAGAAGGATATCGCGTTCGCATTCTGGACAACCTCGACGCGAGGGTTCATCCCTATGGCAAACCGTCGTGGCTTCCGTCCGATGCGGAGTTCATCAACGGCGATGTGAGGGATCGCCAGACATTGCTTGGTGCTCTGCAGGATGTTGACATCGTCTCGCACCAGGCTGCGTATCAGGATTACATGCCAGATTTTTCGCGTTTTCTTGATGTAAATGCGGTTGGAACTGCCTTGTTGTTCGAGTTGATTGTCGAAAAGAAGTTGAAGATACGGAAGGTCATCGTTGCGTCGTCACAAGCCGTGTATGGGGAGGGGCAATACGATTGCTTTCAGCATGGGTTGGTACAGCCCGTCCCGAGAAGCATCGCGCAACTAGACCGTGGCGACTGGGATGTGCACTGTCCGACTTGCAGGGAAAAATGCACACCTCGGCTCTTAGAAGAAAGCTATAACAATCCTTATAACCAATATGCGGTTTCAAAGTTAGCTGAAGAGAAAGTGGCGCTGGGCCTGGGGTGGTTACACGGCATTCCGACCGTTGCGTTGCGCTATTCGATCACGCAAGGGCCGCGGCAATCGCTGTTCAATCACTATTCCGGGATCTGCAGAATATTCGTAAGCTGTGCTTTGCGCGGAGAGTCTCTAATTATCTACGAAGACGGGAAGCAGATGCGCGACTTCGTTCACATTCAAGACGTGGTAGACGCGAACATGCTGGTGCTGGCAGACGAGCGAGCGAACTTTCAAGCGTTCAATGTCGGCAGCGGACATCGTTTGTCCGTTCTGGAGTACGCGGAAGCGGTGCGCAGCGCGGTAGGCCGGCAAGTAAGTCTGTGTATCTCAAACGAGTACCGGCGGGGCGACAATCGGCACAGCGTGTCATCGATTGAAAAGTTGCGGGGATTAGGCTGGAATGCGCAACGTGATCTTTCTTCTATTCTCACCGACTTTATAGGCTGGGTCGACGAAATCGGAGGGATTCCGAACTCGATTTCCGACGCATACGCCGCCATGAAGAATGCCGGAGTTGTACTGAGCGCGGTCTAATCCGTTCAAAGACATTTCATTCAAGAGAGCTTTTTATGACTGCATCGAGAAATCTCACCCGTATAATTCCTGTCCCTGCGCCGCAACCGCCGTCAGGGTCGGAAACATATTTTCAGGACTATCCCGAATTATTAGAAAACCTTCCCTACAGAAAGATTGATGCTGTGGTGGATATTTTGTGGGAAGCCTACCAGCAGGATCGCACAGTGTTTGTTTTTGGCAATGGCGGGAGTGCCGCGTTGGCTTCTCACAGCGCGTGTGACCTGGGGAAAGGAACAGTCGTGAATGGCAACCGGCGCTTCCGCGTGTTTTCCCTGACCGATAACATCCCGCTTATCACCGCGTGGGCGAACGACCAAAATTTTACCGATATATTTGCCGAGCAACTGCGTGGACTCGTCCGCGCAGATGATGTTGTGCTGGCGATTAGCGGAAGTGGAAATTCCAAGAACGTATTGACTGGACTTCAGGTCGCACGTGACGCGGGTGCCCGAACGGTTGGATTGACCGGGTTCCAGGGGGGGCAAATGAAATTCCTTTGCGATCTGTGCGTCGTGGTTCCAGCCAATAACATGCAGTTGATCGAAGACTTTCATGTTTCGGTGACGCACTCCATTTTCACTAATCTTCGCCGGCGCATGACGGAAGCATGGGGAGCTGGCGAGTAGTGCGGGCATGAGCGGCAATCATCGCAAAGTACGCGGCGGGATTCTGATCTGCGACCTGGCATGGGTGGGTTGCAGCATCGTGCTCGCGTGGCTAATCCGGTATGGCTTCGTGTGGGAGGCAATACCCAGGCCTACCGCCAACGCTTTTGGTCTGACGGTGCTAGAGTCGTGTCTGATCTGGTCGGTTTTGTGCGTCTCCGTCGATTTAACAGGAAGCGAAGTGGGATGGCGAACGCCGGCGATCTTCTCCCATCTTGTTCTGGCGGTCAGCACGCTGATGTTGATTTTGCTCGCTTCCGCGTACCTTGGGCGCATTTACTTCTCCCGGCTAGCGCTCGGCTGCTTTGGGACACTGAGCTTATCGGGCTTCTTGGTGATTCGTCTCGCGGCGCGGGCAATTCTCGATGCTCGGAATCACTCCGCAATCGTTCGTCGGCTAGTCATCGTGGGCAGCGGCATAGTGGCCATGGAGACGGCTGCCAGGTTCTCGCAACATCCTGAACTTGGTTGCAGAATAGTAGGGTTTCTCGCACCCGAAGATGCATCGCTCGGAATCTTGCATCGCGAATTGGTCACCGCGGAGCCACAGATCCCCATGGGCAAGGTTATTGACTCGCTACGCAGCAGGGGTGTCGATGAACTGGTGTTTGCGACTTCTGGAAATGGGGATCAGCGCATCAACGGCCTGATGGATGAATGTGTAAGACAGGGGTTCGCAGTCAATGTGATACCTCAACCTTATGAGCTGTACCTCTCTGCTCCCGAACTCCTGGATCTCGACGGGATTCCAATCTTACGTCTGCGAAATTCCATGAAGGAGGTGAAAGGGAGAGCATGGAAGCGCGCCATGGACCTCAGTTTGGCCATCCCGCTCTTGCTGATTTCCGCACCAGTTGTATTCCTCGCAGCACTGGCTCTTCGAATCAGAAGAGAAAGAGCTTTCTGTCGTGAAGAGCGTTATGGATTGAACGGGCGACGATTCTGGATTTACCGGCTCAATTTGCCCCGTAGAAGCACGGGATTACCGGCATATGAACAACTTCTTCAGCACTTGAGTGTGACCGAACTGCCCCAACTTTGGAACGTTCTGCGCGGCGACATGAGCCTGGTCGGGCCTCGTCCCGAGGGCCTCGATCGCGTTCGCCATTACAGTGACTGGCATCGTCAACGTCTCAATGTAAAACCCGGAATGACAGGCTTGGCACAGGTGAACGGCCTCCGAGATGAACACGAACTCGAAGACAAAACCCGCTACGACTTGCAATACATCCTGCACCGCTCGTTGTTTCAGGATTGTTCTTTGCTCTTGCAGACGTTCTGGACGTTAGCCGGACGTCTTCGGCGCCTGGGCGAGTTAACTCGCCGACCAGCAGCTTCAATGCAGGAACATCCGACTTCAAAATCCCTCGTAGCCTGACCAGAAGCTTTCTGTGCTTATCGTCCGCAGTCCAGTCCGCGTCAGTTTTGGTGGTGGCGGCACAGACCTGCCCGCTTATTACGAGCAGTTTGGCGGAGCTGTGCTGAATGTTGCCATTAACAAGTATTTCTACACGATTCTCGGGAAGCGCACAGATGGCCGCATTCAGATTATCTCTTCCGATCTGCGGGTATTCGCAAATCTGGAGGACTTGTCGGGCATGGCCGCGCGCGGAAGCGCCCTGGAAATACCATTGGCTGTACTGAAAGAGATGGATTTCAACTTGCCGGTCGACTTGTTTCTTGCCTCCGAGATTCCCCCCGGTACCGGCCTCGGTTCGTCAGCCAGTGTCTGCGTAAATCTACTGAAGACCTTAACAAGCTATCTGCAGCGCCCGATTTCAAAGTATGATCTTGCCGACCGGGCGTTTCATATTGCCCGGCACCTTCTGGGACGAAACGTCGGCAAACAAGACGAATATGCTGCTGCTTTCGGAGGGCTGAATTACTTCACATTTTCCCGCGACGGAAGCGTGGCCGCAGAGCCCATTCAGATGAATCCGGCGGTCCTCAACGAGTTGCAGTCGCATTTGATGCTGTTTTTTACTGGAGCCGCTCACCATTCGTGGACCATTCTGAAGGACCAGGAAGCATCCACGCGCGACCGGTCGAGTTCAGCGGTAGATGCCCTCCACGAAGTGAAAGCTTTGTCGGCGGAAATGCGTGATGCACTCCTGCGGGAGGATCTGGATCGGATCGGGGAACTCCTTCACCTTGGATGGATGGCAAAGCGCCGCATTTCCGCGAGGATTTCTGACGCGCGGATTGATGCACTGTACGAATTGGCGCGCCAGAAGGGCGCCACTGGCGGGAAGATCACCGGAGCAGGTGGGGGCGGGTTCCTGCTTCTGTTCTGCCCGCCACGAGGCCAGGGGTCTGTGCGAATGGCGTTGCAATCCCAAGGAATTCAGGAAATGAAGTTCGCTTTCGATCTGCAGGGCGCTCAGGTCGTGGTGAATGATCCATTCATTGACGGAGATGAGCGCAGCGGTTGCCGTTGGGTGTTCCTGCCAGCGGAAGGTATTGGCGCCTGAACCATTCATGATTAGAAAAGCGTTCATCCTGGCCGGCGGGAAAGGAACTCGCTTGCGGCCGATCACTGACACCATTCCGAAGTGTTTGGTGCCCATTCAAGGTGTGCCCTTGTTGACAATCTGGCTTCGCGCTTGCCGTGCGGCCGGAATCGAGGAAGTTCTAATCAATCTCCACGCTCATGCGAAAGCCGTGCGGAGTTTTTTGGCGCACAAGGACTACGGTTTGAAAGTCTGCATCATGGAAGAAGAGTCGTTGCTCGGCAGTGCGGGGACCTTGCGCGCAAATCGGCAGTGGGTCGCGCAGGACGAATCGTTTTGGGTCTTCTATGCGGACGTGCTAAACCGCGCCGATCTGACCAGCATGGCGCGGTTCCACGAGCAGCGCCGGCCCGCGGCAACCCTTGGCGTATACGAGGTTCCCGACCCGCGGCTCTGCGGAATTGTTTCCGTCCTGCCCGACGGTACGATTGATCACTTTGTAGAGAAGCCGGACAATCCCCCCGGGAAACTGGCCTTCACGGGGCTGATGATTGCCACGGTTCCAGTGCTGGACATGATCCCCGACCGCACGCCTGCGGATATCGGGTTTGATGTGCTTCCGAAACTCACAGGACGCATGTTGGCGTTTCCGATACGCGATTATCTCATCGACATTGGTACGCTCGAAAACTACCAGAAAGCTCAGGCTACCTGGCCGGACCACGCCGCATGAAGTCGGGATTGGGAGGAGTCGTTTTTGACATGGACGGCGTGATCGTGGATAGCCATCCCGCACACCGCGCGGCATGGAGAGAGTTTCTCCGATTGCTAGAAAAAGATGTATCGGAGAGCGAACTCGATTTCATCATGGATGGAAGAAAGCGAGCGGAGATTCTCGAGTATTTTCTCGGAACGCTGGATGCAACCCAATTGGAAGAGTACGGCCAAATGAAGGATGAGTTGTTTTGGCGATCCGAGTCGGCGTTGATTCCGATACCGGGAGTCTTCGGCTTCATTGACTGCCTGCATACCGAGGGCATTCCGATGGCGGTAGCAACCTCCGCCAGCTTGAGCCGTACTCGATCCACCTTGCGACGTATGGGATTGGCCGACCGATTCATTGCCGTCGTTACCGGCGATGAGGTCTCAAAAGGCAAGCCGGACCCGAGCATTTATCGAGTTGCATGCGACCGTCTGCACTGCGCTCCGCATTCGGCCGTCGCGGTCGAGGACGCTGCATCCGGAGTTCGGGCGGCCAAAGGTGCTGGCCTGAAATGCATCGGGATTGCAACGCATCGGCCAGACGAGTTGCTGCTTGCCGCAGGCGCCGACGCTGTTCTCAAGGATTTTCTCCACCTCACCATTCCGCACTTTCACTCCCTCCTAGGAATGCAGGTCACCTCTGCCCTCCCGTGGTGAATCTGTCCCCACCCATAAAATACTGACCCTCTCGCGGTTTACAGCGGCTAGTGTCGCATGTAACAAATGATTTGTCCGGATCGTCCGCGGTCACAGAGAGGCTCGTTGGTGAGAAGTTTCGGAACTGGGCGTCCAGCAATCTACTCCGATTCTATTCAGGAATTCGTGAGGCGGAACCCCTCCCGCAAAGATCCACACTAAGTCGTTCTGTAAGATACGAGAGATTCCACCGACCTCGAGCGCAACGCTATCGTTCGTAATCTCGGTCGGTATCGATTCGAATATAGGTTCGATCACTCCGCGATGCACCGATTCACCGATTGACTGTGCGTTTCGCTTTTTGATCCGCGCAAATTCCTGCCTGCGGTACGAGATCGTTACTTTGTTGCCCTGCTGACGCGAAAGAGCGAGGGCAGCCTCGACTGCGCTGTCTCCGCCTCCCACCACGAGAACTCTCTTGTTGGTATAGTGTTCTGCCTCTATCAGCCGGTACATCACTTTTGACAAATGCTCCCCAGGTATACCTAACTTCTTGGGGTTACCTGCCCTCCCGGTTGCCAATACTACCGTGCGTGCCCAGTATTGCCGAGTCGCTGTTTTTACACAAAAAACGCCGGGACCCGATTTCCGGACATCAAGCACCTTAGAGTCTGCGCAAACGTTAAAGTCCGCACGATTCAGAATCATGTCCCAGAAAGCGAGCAAGTGTTCTTTCGGCAGTTCGGTCCTGTCGAGTTTTCCAAAGATCGGAAACTCGAGCGGAGTGGTTGTTACGACCTTGTGGCGAGGAAATTTAGCCACCGTCCCTCCCACCTCGTCGGCTTCAATCGTGATGTAGCTTAATTTTTGCTCGATGGCTCGGAGAGAAGCACTGATGCCTGCCGGCCCCGCTCCCACAATCACAACGTCGTAAATATTGGCGATGGATGACGCCAGCCGCTTCCGGCTAAGTCGCTTCGCGATGATGTCGATGCACTGCCGTCCTTGATTCACCGCATTCCTAATCAACGGCAGGCCACCTAGTTCTCCGACAATAAACAAGTTCTCGATAGTGGTTTCGTAGTCGTCCGTCAGGCGCGGGGCGCCGGGCTCAATCAGAGAACTTCTAATCATCGTGATCGCGCCCATCGGGCAAGCTTCTGCGCAGCGTTCGTGTCCAATGCACCTTTGCAGATTTGCGATCACCGCCTTCCCACCCGCCAAGGCAAGAACATCTCCCTCTGGACAAACCGTTGTGCAACTTCCGCACCCGATGCAGAGGGCCGGATCGATATGAGGATGCATTCCTTTGGCCGTCGCAGATCCCAGCCTCTCCGCCTCGACCATCCTCCAAGCGTGTTCTTCATTCTGGGTCAGACGTCGCACGTAGCGTCGCAGAAAAAACAATGCGAGTGGCACCGCGATACAAAGGGTAATCAGGAAGTTCATAGAACAAGAACCATCATAGGAATCCGAGCATCATTGCGACACCGATATGCAGGAGCGCCAATATTGCGAAGGTGTAGCTGAACGGTTTGTGGACGACATGCCACAGTTGCAAGACTCTTTTTGCGTGCGAGAGTAGCAGCATGCGCCTCGAAAGCAACGACTGCCTGCGAGCCAAGCGGAGTACCTCGTGAAGGGCGGAATCCCTCGCCCCGCCAAATCGCAATATTGAAGAGATAGCGGCAGATCCTCCGAGACTTTTCAAGCGAAGTCGAGCGATCCGAAGCGGGCGCGCGAGATCTGCGCCCAGCATGTAAAGGGCTGCCTTCAGAGGCGACCAGTGCGAGACCCGGTCGGGATCGGGCAGATGCGGGAAAAGGCTTCGTAGTACATCTGGCCTTACGATCCGTTGTTGCTCTAATGCGGTTTCCAATGTGCGCAGCAGTGTTTCGGAAGCAGCGATATCCTGCAGTACTTGCGCATACAAATAGCGTCCAATCAGTCCGCTTATCGAAACCACAACCATAAGCAAGAATGCCAGCCCCGCGAGACCTCGAAACTTGAACGAAGAATGGAAGGCGATGCAAACGGGCGCCGCAATTCCCAGCACGACATGAAGGTCCAGCCAGTGCTTGGAAGTGCCTTGTTTCTGCAGCCATCGCCAGCGTCGTCGAAGTGAATAGAGAAATATCCCGCACACCAACACAACACCGAGCAATCCCAGGTTGGCGCCTACCACGCCGCCCGGCTTCAGCAAGTGGTGCTTCCGAGAAAGCGCCCGCTCCGGCTGGCTAAGGCGGTAATAGTCTTGGCCATAAAAAGCGAGCAGAGCTATGCCGCCAAAGAAAACGAACAACACCCAGGCGAGAAAACGTCTGTGTTTGGCTTCGGGGAAGGACGTCTCGCAGGCGGCAGCGGGGGATGCCGCCGCAACAAATGTGCTGATGGATGCGCTCATCTTCCAGGCTCCTTCTCGTCGAAGCGATATCCCAGACTGAGATACCACTGGCGATAATTCAGTGCCGAACCATGTTCGAGGGTGTAACCGCTCTGCAAGAATGTGCGTTTCGTGAAGTTGGTATCGATGCTGGTGTCCACAAATTTCGAACTCTGGTTCACAGTGAAGGCAGAACTGAGGCTTTGGCCTCCAACCTGCGCGTCCCACATCATCCGGTTCGCGAGGTGTCTGGATAGCGAAAGAACTCGGTAAGTGCCCCGTGCAAAATCGCTATCGAACTTCGAGTAGTGGATATCTGCCCGAATTCCGGTACGCCAGATCTCATTCCAGGTGATCCCATACATCTCATTCAAGCTCCGATGGGCATCGCCCGTTTTATCGCTCCTTCCAAGAGTGGAATAAACGCTGAAGGTTCGGACAGGTTTTAGACGTACGCTCCCGTTCACGCCCTGATACAGCAGTTTGTCCACCAATCCGGTTCCAATTAGGGCCGTGGCGGCGGTGGGAACATCGCGGAAGTAGTTGTGAAAGACGTCGAACGAAATCCAATTTCTTGGATCGATGTGCAGGGTCAGATAACTTCTGCTGATTCCTCCTCCCGGAGTGATGCCGTCTGTGCTCAGGCCTTGAGGCCAGTCAATGATCAATGAGTGATAGACGGAGAAAACCTTGCCCCACGAGAATTCATTTTCAAAGAATACATAAGGTCGGTCCAACTGCCACTTCAGCATGCTCAGCGCAAAACCGGTCGTGCTCGAGTAGTGAACGTGATCGTAGCTGCCGCCTTCAAAGTTGACGAACGATCCGCCAATCTGTTGATCAGGCCGGTAGTTCCATGATGTCGGATCCGGGGTCGAGCCGAAGAAAACCCCGGTGGTAACAGCAGGCGCTACCTTCTCCCCTACATACCCCCCGTCGATGGTGTCCAGGCTCACTGCCCAGGGCAGATACAAGCGTCCGAACCCTGCAACCCACTTGGAATCCGGATTGTCGTACCGCATCTGGATCAGGTATGTCCTGTCCAGATAGTTTTGCAACGTCCGCTCGTCGGGTTGGGAATTTGTCGTCAGTCTGTCCCGCCAATATCCCTGTAGATCCCAGTGAGTGCCGGCGATTTGTGTCGTGTCAGTATTGATCGTGATTCCCAACGAGCTGCTGCGTCCGGGCGTCGATCCGCTGCTCACAATTCCGCTGTAATCAAATCCGATGCGAGCGCGAATCCATCCTTCTTTTGGAGAGGGCGGCGCTCCCTGAGAACGCATGGTCGATTCGCGTGGGGCCATGGGCTGGACGGGCGCTTTGATTGCGGGCCCGGTTAGTGGTCCTGTTCCTGGCTTTGCCAGCTCAGGCGGCAACAACTCCGCCCAGTCCCCCTGCTTGACGTCGCCCGTCGCATTCTGAATTTCTGCGACGGATGAGGAATCAGCAACCGAAACAATTTGCAACTCCGCCACAGGCGGGCCGGGCGAAGTTTTGGGAGCTTCAGCAACTGCGTCAGCTGCCTGCACCACCAGCTTCATTCCTTCTCTTAGGCCGGAACTGCGTCCTCCCTTCAGATAGACGGCACCTTCTGCGACATATTTCACTTCGAAGCGAATGTGCGGATTGGCATTTGAGGTTTCAGCCTCATCAGATACGGGCTGCCTTGCCTCCGCGTCGGTCCCGCCGGCCGCTAGTCTTCCCCAAAGAGTTCCGGTCGCGGCCGGGAATGGCGCATTGCCGCTGACCGTAGGCTGCACGATCAGGATGATCCTGTTTTTCCCCGAGACTATCTTGTATGGATGTTGACTATCGAGGTCTACGACTGCACGCGTGACCAGCGGTTTCGTTCTATTAAGCCCGATTCGAACACCGTGTACTCCGCTCCGATTCACCAGGAAGTGCCGTTGAGTCGATGGCCCGTCAACATTAGGAAGATCCAGAACCAAACGATCCGGATTGACTGTAGTCTCGACCTGGGGAGTTACCCTTTTCGAGAGAGAGATAATAAGCTGAATCCCCTTATTAGATTTGACAATCTTGACCGCTCGAATCTTTGCGACGCCAGAATCCACCGCCTGCGCTACACAAACATTCCCTAGCAGCAGCAATATTGAAAGTTCTACGATTCCCCTCACTGCCGAAGCTCCCATGGTTTGTAGTCGTGCTCTATTCTTTCTTCTTTCCTGTCGATCACTCAGAACCGCCTCTTTCGGATCTGGGTGCTCGCTGTGGGTGCGACGATCATCCAACTGTCCATGCTGGTGTGGCATTCCTGGCATTCCGTTGAGAGTCCCATCGCTTGATGATTCGGCGAGGTCGCCTTCTGAAAAGCGCTTAAATGACAGCTGACGCATTCGGTCGACAGTCCCTGCCGATTGAATTTGCCGATGGCCCCTGCCGTGTGGCATGAATAGCAATCTGCCACTGCATGCGCTCCGATCAGCGGAAAACGATCCTGGTGCTCGTTCATCGAATGGATTGAAACTTGCCAGCCGCTCACCCTGTGGCACATGTCGCACTGCACTCCATTTCTTCGGCGATGAATATCAGCATGACAATCCTGGCAATTGCGGCCTACGTTCGCGAATATCGGTTGCGCATGACACTCCTCGCACGCCACTGTTGAGTGCAGCCCGCGCAAGGGGTAACCGGTCTTGTTATGATCGAAATCAGGCTTTTTGCGGAGCGGCTTCCATGCCGATGCGGTGTGGCATGTTTCGCATGCGGCCTGCATTGGCCCATGCGGGCTGCTAGTCGCCTCTGAACCGGCGGCCGGCCCCGTAGCACTTCCGGTTCCGACTTGCAAAAGCAAAATCGTGTGCATCAGCAACAGCATCACTACGCGCTCTCCTGACCCGGAAAGATCTCAGTTCGTCGCACTTTTGAGATGTCTATTTCCGTGACACGCCGCACATTCCCTCGGTGTCGGCTTGTAAAAAAGGACATCCTTTCCCGAGAACACTCGCTTTAGCTTGTGACAATCCTCGCAGCGCACATCGCGATGCGCCCCCTGCAAGGGGAAAAGAGTCTCTTTGTCATGATCGAAGCCCGATGGTTTCCAGGCCTTGGCATCGTGGCAGCGTGCGCATGCTGTCGCCCCCTCGTCGGCAAACTGCCGACCATGAACATCCTCATGGCATGCCTCGCATTCTTTCCTCGTGCGTTTGAAATCTACATTCGCTAGGTTGGAGGTAATGCTCGCCGGTTTGTGGCAGGTGTTGCATTTCACGAATGCATGCGCGCCATTGAGCGGGAAAGCCGTCTCGAAGTGATCGAAATTCGACAAGTCATCCCATGTTCGTGTCGAATGACATACACCGCAGCCGATCGCGATGCCCTTGTGTTCCACTCGTTGCGTGACCGCGTTGAAACGCCCGTGGTGAGGGTCGGCGTGGCATCCCGAGCACCTGAGATCTCGCCACTTATACTGTGCAGCGGGTTTCGCGTTGATGTTGAGCGCATCCTTGTGGCAACTGTTGCACGGAACAGCCAGATGGCTGCCAGTGAGTGAAAAAGCCGTCTTGTCATGTCTGCTCAGGCCAAAGGTGGACGGTACAAACCGCTGCAAGCTGTGGCACTGGTCGCAAAGATTAAAGTATGGCGCCGATACAAACTGGCCCGCATGCACATCCGCATGACAGTCATCGCAGCGTTGAAATTTCTTTTTGTAGACCGTAGCTCTGCCCTTTGGAATGTGACATCCTCCGCATGGCACGGTGGCATGTTTTCCCTCCAGTGGATACGCGGTCGCAGCGTGCGCTTTCAATCCGAAGGTGGACCGCTTAAACCCATCCACCGTGTGGCAGTTTGAGCACTCGCTACCCCCCACACGATGGTCAAACTGTCCCCCATGTGGATCTTGATGATGGCAGTCGGAACATTTTTGAAATTCCAGAGGCTTCTTGAAGTCACCTTGCGCGTGGCAGCGATCGCACTCCACGGTGGCATGTTTGCCGAGCAGTGGGTAGTTCGTCCGTGCGTGATCGAATGCTCGGGCCATTCGCGACATCACGACCGTTCTCCACCCCGAGGTTCTGTGGCACGACTCGCAAGTTTCGGAAAAGCTGCCGCGATGCGGATCGGTATGACAGTCACCGCAGGCGTGAAACGCTATTCCGGCATAGCGTGGCTGCTGGTCGGGTCCCATCGTGTGGCAGCGGTTGCACGCAACCTCTGCGTGCAGTCCGCTAAGCGGATATCGCGTCTTCGAATGATCGAACTTCGCGACGTCCTTGAACTCTGTGAAGTTGTGACACTGCAGGCAGTTCGAGCCGAGTCGTCCTTTATGCGAGTCCTGGTGGCAGTTAGCGCAGTCAGGGGATACTCCGAGATAAGTCCTCCTCAGGTCCCTCACTTTGATGGTTGCGCGTTCTGGCGCCGATATTCGTTCCGGTAGGTGACAGCGGCCACACTCCAATGAGGCATGTTTGCCTTCAAGTTTGTAGCCGGTGGCGGCGTGATCGAATACCTTGATATCGAACTTTACGATCGTAAAGCCTTGGCCGTTGTGCTCCGAATGGCAGCTGACGCACTTCTGGCTCGATCCCGGCTGTGGGTTGTAGCGGGCATGCAGTCCTCGTCGCGCCGCGATCCTCGACGCAATCTCGGCGTGGCACGATAAACACTTGTAGACTTTCCCCCCGGGTGAGATCTCGTGACAACTGGTGCAGTCGGTCAATCCATTGATCGACTGATGGGCTCGAGACAGGGGACCGGGAGAGATCTGGCCGTCTGCCAATGCGGCGTTCCACAATACGCTTAACACTATTCCCCCAAGAAATCCGGCTTTCGCGAGATTACGAATCATCGCAAACAAGAGAAGGTGGTTCCCCTCGCGACATTTGCCGCAAACGGCTTGCGAATTGGTGGCACTAGCAAGGGCCCGCCTCTCGCTTGCAGTGAAACGGCACGCTCAGGCAGTTCCTCCCGGCTTCCGGCGTGCCGTACCCACACTCCGCTCCACGTCCGGCGTCCGACATCACTCTGTCGACTCCGCGGCGGCGTCCTGGGATTCCGCAGCTTCATCGCCCGATGCGAACCTCCCGAGTCTTGCCTTCTCCTTTTCCAGAAGCTTCAAATTGATCGTTGCGCTGACTGCGACTCCATCCGCATCCTGGGTGAACGATATTGGGTCGGATACGCCAAGTAGTCCTCCGCAATTGAGAATGTTGAAGCTGGCTACGAATCGTTGCGCCATGAAAGTGAACAGGGAGTTCGCGACAGAAGTGACGGGGGATGGATAGGCCGTCAAGGCGGGCTGGTTTTTTGCCAGTCTTGGAGGCGCGATCCAGAGCATGTTGCGGCAATAGCGAGCGGTATCGGCTTCCTCAATGTACTGGATCTCGTGCTGATCGACTCCTCGGCGGTAAGCATTGACCTTGTCAATGTTGATGGAACCGTCGGTGTTCAAGACCATCGGATCCCCTGCTGGAATTAGGGCGACATGACGGCGTTGATGTGCTCGTGCCTGCAGTTCGTTCAAAGCCAGACCCGGAACCACTTGCCCGGGATCGGCCAAGTCCGGAACCTTCCAGGGCATACAACTCATGGCGGGGTCGAGGAACCTGTCAAGCAGTCCGTTATCGCTGGGATTACCGAGAGTTGTGGCACCGGGGATTGCCGATGCATTTGCCACCGTATTCTGGGCAATCAATCCGGAGGAACTTACTAAGTACGTCACGGGAAGGTTATCGCTCTGGTCCTGATCGACAACGTAGAAGTTGCGCACTGTTGGGCAGGGCTCGCCATCACTCGCTATTCCTTTATCGGGCACATGCAATAACCCTCTGCGTATGGCGATGTGAGCCGCTTCGAAAAACTCCGGCGCATTGCAGTAGGAAACCTGCCCAAACACACTGTTCGGCAAGCCGTTGACACAATGATTTGCCGCCAGGACACTGGTGGACTTACCTTGCTGCACGAGATTGTCGCCATTGAATCCAAACCAAAGGGCGACGACCGCGTTCCTCGGCAGAACCGGTATGACCAGGTTAGTCCCAGGCGCAGGTGTCGAACCTCCATCGATTACAAGGGGATTGTAGATAGAGATCTGCCCGGTTGCCGGATCGAGGATGGCTGCCTGGACGAAGGCCGACGAATTCGAGTTTGCTTCGTCACACTTACCCTGAGTTGGATCTGTCGGAATTAACTGATACGGCGTGGCCAGCCCGGAAGCGGTGAGGGGGGCGTTAGGAATGATGATTGTGCAATTTGGGTTTTGAGCAGGAAGAAGACATGGCGCCATCAGGAGCGAGCTGAGACACAACAGCGGAACGAGACTTCGAAACTTCATTAGACACACTCCTCCTTACAGAATTATTTGCCAAACGCGAAGCGCAGCTTCTTCATGGGAGGCGGTTTCGTCCCATGGTCACGCGAGAGTTTTCGAGACAGAATTCAGGCCAGAGCGTACGAAGGATTGCTCAGAATCCGATGTTGAAGAATCAGGTCAGTGGCGCGGCAGAACCTGTATTTGGCCCCCTACAAGGATTCTGGAAGGCGAATTCACTCTACTTTTAGTCGGATTTTGCGACAAGGTGTCAGAGGGTCAACCCGAGAGTACATTGGGTGAAACTGGAAATAGATCAGGGTAGCGGCGCGTTTCCGGACATTCCGCAGGAATTTTCTCGAGTTTGACCGAAGCATATATCCGCGAATTTCAAGTTTCATGAAGGCAGAGCCGACACCCAATCTTCCATCATAGTTTGCGCGCAATGATAGTCCGTACAGCCGTTGTAGCCCCAGGCTCGCTCCTTCGAACTCTTGATCTTACTGGCCTTCGAGTGCGATGGGAACTTTGGCCCGTGTCCGGACTATCTCGCCAAAAAGAAACAGGTCCGTCAACAGAGCACGCAGATGGCTGGAAGCATTCAGATTGTCGATTAATTGGGAACTAATGGAAGGCTGGGCGAGGACCAGTTCAATGGCCACAAGGGATTTTTGCGCGTCGTTGTCGACCGTGGAACAAAATGCTTCGTACTTATCCGATGGTTCGAACTGCTGGTCCATGACTGCTCTTCGGCAACTTTCAGACATTCCGGCCAATGCGTCGCGCGCCTGTTGGAGGTGTTTTCGGACCTCATTTCCGGTCGGACTGCCTTGATCTGTCGGAACGCCTTGTGCCGCATAACCCAGAAAAAACTCATAACACTCTTCGATCATTTCGCAGCGCCGGAGAAAGTCAATCGCCATCCGCGGTGCTCCTGTGGTGCGACAAGCCTTTAATCACCCATCGATTCGGATCGTGCTCCTTCAAATAAAACTCACGGCTCATCGAGCCCACTATCATGGAGGCGGTAATCGGCAGCTTCTCGGGCCGAATGGCGAAGTACACGTGGACGATTGTGAGAGTGATCAGCCCCACCCCCGCCAGTCCGTGCAGCACGTAGATCATGCCCCATGTCATGTCGCTGAATAGATACGGATTGCGAGGGAAAAAGATAGTGCGTACGCGAAACATCATGAAGATGCCCGTGCCGATCACCGCCAAGCCGCTTAGCATCACGACGCCGTGATAGAGCTTATTCTCCAACGGATACTTGGCAAACTTTCGCGGGGAATCTTTCGATTGGCCAAGGAAGCGCCGGATGCGCTTTGAGGCGTCTTCCAGATCAGATCTGTCGGGCCAGATCGACCAAAAATCTAAATAGAAAGTCGCGTGAACAATGTGAAAGAGAATCGAGATCGCGAGGACGGTGCCCGCGATCCAGTGATAGGTGATCCAGTTGAACTCCACGCCGATTTTGGGCAAGAACGCGGTGAAGAGCAGGACAAACATCGCCGCTGCCATGATCCAGTGGAATAGCCTCGCAGCGAGCGAGTGGCGTGGAATACGCGCCGGCAACTTCAGAGCTGCGGTCGAAGGATCCGAAGCGACCTCGGGTTCGCCTGAGAAATAGCGGACATAAATCGCATGCACGATCAGAAATGCTAGGCCGGCAATCAGCGCCACCCAGATCAAAAACCACGCTATATGAATCGGAACCCTCTGTCCCAACGGACTCGTAGCCCACTCTAGGATGCCCATGCCGCCTCCTGCACTCCGCCGATGGCGCGCTTCACCAGATTTCGCATAAGAGGAATCTTGTAGGCATTGAACTGCAACGGGACGGCCCCCTGGACTGCTAATTTTCCCGCGGCTTCGCCGGTTGCGGCGCTCCGTGGCTTGCCACGGACGAAATCTTCCACCGCCTTCAACCGCAGCGGGCGCGCAGCAACGGCATTCACGGCAATCCGGAGGTTCTGGATCGTGCCTGCTGAAGTCTTCATTGCCGAGGCGACATTCATGAGTGGGAAATCCCAAACGTTGCGGTCGCGAACTTTCTCGAAGTAAAACTCCGCGTTCGCCCAAGTTGCGGGAATATGAATCGCGGTTAGTAAAGATCCAGGGCGCAGAATATTCATGCGCGTGATGTCTAGATCCGGTCCAACAAAATAATCCTCCGCGTCGATCGTTTGCTCGCCCTTCGGAGCGACAATAACGAATTTAGCGTCCAGCGCAATCAAAGGTGGCGCGGTGTCAGAAGGATTCACGGCAACGCAGCGCTCCGCATGCAGGATTGCATGCTCGCGATTTCTTCCTACGGGTGTGTCGGCGTAGCAGATGTTCCCTCCAGCGCGATAACACGGCCACCCGGCCCGGTAATACCAACAGCGCGTATCCTGCGAAATATTTCCCCCCATCGTGCCTTGATTACGGATTTGAGGGGACGCGACCAGTTCTACCGCCTGCGCGAGAATGCCATACTTCGTTTTTATAATTGGGCTCTCCGCGACTTCGGTGAGCGTTGTCATTGCCCCGATTTCAACGCCATCCGCGGATTCACGAATCCCCCTGAGTTCGCCGATACCTCCGAGATCTACTACCACCTTGGGCTTCTTGATGCGGTCCTTGAGCCAATCCATGCTGTCAAGGCCGCCAGCGAGCACGAGCGCGTCGCTTGCATTTTGTTCCAGCAGCCTTTGTGCATCGGCGACCGAACTTGGCTGATACAGCTGAAATGCCGGCATCACGTCTCGGATTACTGCCATAGTGCTCTCCGTTTAACCCTGTTTAAATATGAGCCGTCAGCGGGTCCTGAACGGGACGTCCTGCTTCGAGCGAAGTAAGAATAGTGTCGAGATTCACCGGTGCGCGACTGAAGATTTCATCGCCCAAAGCATCGGACAATGCGTTCAGTATCGCTCCGCAGCCGCCGCCTACCGGAGGTTCTCCGATGCCACGCGCTCCAACCGGCGTTTCGGGGTCAGGAATATCCAAAGCAGCCCACTGCATCGTCACGGGAACGTCGAGGATTGTGGGCGGTTTGGTGTGATAAAAGCGCAGCGAAATGGTGTGCCCGTAGTGAGGATCAAAGACCCACTTCTGACCAATCGCGTGACCGATACCCAACGTCGATCGACCGAGGATCTGACCACCCACCGCCCTCGGATGGATGACGGTTCCGACATCGGCTACCGCGAGAAAATCCGTGATGTCATACTTGCCGGTTTCCACGTCGACTTCAATCTCTGCGAAGGTGGCGACAAACGAAAATGTCTGACCATCGTGCGGATACTTATCCTTCGCTGCAGCCAACAGACCCTGGCCAGCCAAGGCGGCGATGGAGGCCTTGGTGAACTTGTTTATATCCTCGGGCGGTTCATGGCCGTCGTATTTACCGCCGAGTTGGACGGCGTGTTGCGCGGCCTGCGCCAGAGTCATGCTCCTGCCGCCCCCTCTGCGATAAACACGCTCGTTCGCTACCTCGTATTGCTCGGGATTCCCTCCGAGGATTTTTGCTGCGATCTCCCGCAGCTTCTCTTTCCCGTCCACGGCGGCAGCGTGCGCCGCACGGGTCATGGCATGAGTCGTCTGGCTTCCTCCCGAGACGCAAGTCCAGGGTAGATTCTTCGAAGTGTTGCCCCAGGTCACATCGCATTTCTCCCAAGGGACTCCCAGAACTTCAGCAACCACGCGGTGTACATCGAGAACGGACTCGGTACCCAGATTTCCGATTCCGGATTGAATCGCGATTCGGCCATCCGGTTTGATGACAAATAGCCCGTCGTAGCCGATGGATCCACCGACGAAACAACTCGAAGATACACCCACTCCACGAACCTTGGTGCCGCTGCGCTTCGGTCGCGCGATGCGTTCCTTCCACTTGAACTGTTCGGCGCCGTGGTCAAACGCTTCTTTCAGAAATGCGCTTGTGCAGTGTGTCCTGGCTCCATCTCTCGAAGGCCCCAGGGGCGACTTCCCTTCCGGACAGTTGGCTCTACGAATATCCACCTGATCGAGACCAAGCTTGCGCGCGGCTTTCGAGACAATCGTCTCCATGATCACGATGCCTTGCATGCCGCCCGGTGAACTCTGAGCGCCGCGGGGTGGAGTGTTGGTCAGAACGGTCGTGCCTCTCCAGCGCATGGCGGGCGGCTGGTAGAGCAAAGAAACGATCATGCCCGACGTATTCGCGTCACCGACGGCATCGTAAGGACCGTTGTTGCAAATGACGAACATGTCGAGCGCGGTGATGCGTCCGTCTTTGGCGAAGCCGACCTTCATCCGACCCTGAAAGCCGGGCCGAGCTCGTCCGATGAAATGCTCCTCTTCCCGGCTGATGCGCATCATTACCGGCGCGTTGGCCTTTTTCGACAGGAGGGCCGGGATGATGGCGAAAATATAGCCCGTGGCCTTACTGCCAAAGCCTCCCCCGGTGTACTCGCTGATCAGAACGATTTGGTTGGCATCCATGTTCAGCCAGCGCGCCAGGCTCGCCAAAGTTTGGACTGTGCTCTGCGTTCCCATGTGAACGAATACTTTCCCGTTCCGCCAATAGGCTAAGGTCGTGCGAGGCTCAAGAGTCTCGTGACTGGTGTCGGGTGTCACAAATGTCTCGTCCAAGACCAGCGTGGCGTTCTTAAAGCCCGCCTCCAGATCGCCGACAACCCACTCGTCTTGAGGCTTCCCCATGGGCAAACGTCCATATCTGGCCTCAGAGAAATCATTGTCCGTCCACTTGAGTTCTCCGACGTAGGGTAACGGCGGAGCGGAAGGCCGCTCTCCGGGTTTCGGAGGCTGCATTGGTGGCCGAACCCACACATTGCCGCCGATTCGCGGATTCGGTCCCCCTGGACGAAGCGTATCCAGCGGATCAACCGCAAAAGGGAGTGGTTCAAATTCAATTTCGATCGCCTCAATCGCTTCTGCCGCTGTGTACTCATCAACCGCCGCCACTGCCAGAATTGGCTCGCCATGGTAAAGCGGTTCGTTCGTGAGTGCTTTCTCGCCCAACGGGTTCGCCTTAATGGTGACACCAAGATCGGTCACGCTGTCGGCCGGAGCGGGCAGATCATCTTGGGTCAAGATTGCTTTCACGCCCGGCATTGCCATGGCTTTGGTGATGTCGAGACGTTTCACGCGTCCATGAGGAACCGGGCTCAGCAGCAATTTGCAGAACAGCATGCCCTCGATGCGGAAGTCTTCGGCATATTTCGCCTTTCCGGTCACCTTCGCATACAAGTCAGGTGTCGGATAATCCTTGCCAATCAACTTGTACTGCCGTCCAAATTTCTGCTGATTGGGTTTCCACCCGGAGCTAGCCATGATGTACCTTCCTCATATTTTCCGCGCCGCGCATCATCGCCGTGAGGATCTTGTCGTAATCTTGGCAACGGCAGAGATTTCCTGAGAGTCCATGCGCCATCTCGAGTCGAGTTGGATTCGGATTGTTCTTCAGAAATCCGACTGCAGACATGATGAAACCGGACATGCAAAACGCGCACTGGAAGCCTTGTTCGTCGATCACGCCCTGCTGAAGCGGATGCAGCGTACCGTCAGGGCCGGCCAGCCCCTCGATGGTCATCACTTGGCGGCCGCGGACAGAGTGGGTCAGGACAGAGCACGAATAATGCGGCACGTTATCCAGCAGAACTGTGCAAGCGCCACACTCGGCGCGATCACAGCCCAACTTGGTGCCGGTAAGTCCCAGCTTGTAGCGCAGGGTCCAAGCCAGTGTTTCCTGCTTCATGACGTCGACACGACGTTGTTGGCCGTTGACGTTAATCGTGATTAGGCGTTCCCCTAAACCTTGGGGCTGTTGGCCCAACAGTGGGGAGCCACGGAAAAGATAGCTCGCTGCAGAGGCGGCCACGCCACCGGCGATTACGCCCTTGATGAAGTTGCGCCGCGTGACGCCTTTCATCACGCGGTCCACGATGGCTTCTAGCCTCTCGTCCATGTTGGGGCACCTCTCAGCTTTTGATCCCCAGCCCACAACCACGCCGCATAGGCAATGCGGAACGTGAACCCCGACAGCGACCCAAAGATGTGAGTAGAATTCTACTCCCGGGGACGTGAGAAATCATGCATCCGCTCTCAAACCGGTTCCTGAATCTGTTTGGCATTCGGCAGTCTTTCGCCGCTATGTCCAGATTTTCTCTGGAACAGGACGCGAGTCCAGACGGATGATGCGATCAATCGCGTTCCTTGCTGAGAAGAAGGGTAAGCGGGATTGCGCGGCGTATGTGCCTCGGCACATTGCCATTCTTATGTGGAACGTACTGCGTGGGCTATAATCGGGCGCACGAATGGGGATTAGTTCCGGCACAAGGCTGGGTCCGTACGAGATCCAATCACCGCTGGGCGCCGGCGGAATGGGCGAGGTGTACCGCGCACGCGACACCCGGCTCGGACGGGATGTCGCAATCAAAGTACTCCCCAAGACGCTTGCTCATGATACCGACAGCCTGTGGCGTTTCGAACGGGAAGCGCGCACGATCGCTGCGCTGAACCATCCGAACATCCTGGGAATCCATGATATTGGCACGCACGACGGCGCGCCGTTCCTGGTCAGCGAATTTCTTGAAGGACAAACACTCCGGGAGAAGATCCTATCAGGACCCCTGTTGCTGCGGCACGTAATCGAATACGCGCTCGGCATCGCGGAGGCACTCGCGTCGGCACACGAGAAAGGAATCGTCCACCGTGATCTGAAACCGGAGAACGTGTTTCTCACGCGTGACGGACGGATCAAAGTGCTAGATTTCGGGCTTGCGAAGCTGGTTCGGACGGAGGAAAACCACGAAACTGCAGTAACCCTAACGGATGACAAGACTTTGCCGGGTATGGTGATGGGTACCGTGGGCTACATGTCACCGGAGCAGGTGCGAGGCGAACCCGTCGACCCGCGATCAGACATTTTCAGTTTCGGTTCCGTGTTGTACGAAATGCTCACCAGGAAACGCGCCTTCAAAGGCCAAACGTCCGCAGAGACGATGACCGCAATTTTGCGCGAGGAGCCAGCTGCGCTGAGCGACATCGGTTGGCAAGGTCCCCCGGAACTGGAACGAATTCTGGGGCGATGTTTGGAAAAGAACGTAGGGCAACGATTCCAGTCGGCAAGTGATCTGGCATTTGCCATCGAATCACTCAGTGGAACTTCGACCACAAGGAAGGTATCGCAGCCGAAATTAAGGCGAGCGTGGCTGGCATGGATCATAGCGGCCGCATTGCTGGGAGGAACTGCGGTCTGGGAGGCGGTTCGGCCGGCCGCGCCACCAACCAACCCGCTGGAGAAAGCGCACTTTACGCGTGTTACCGACTTCGAGAGCGTGGAAGCGGCGATCTCACCGGACGGCAGATTCGTGGCTTTTGTCTCTGATCACGACGGCCCCTTCGATGTATGGCTCACTCAAGTGGGTACCGGACGACTGATGAATCTGACACATGGGAACGCCGGCCCATTACCTGGACCTTTACGAAGCGTTGGTTTTTCCGGTGATGGCTCTCAGATTTGGATCGGTGGCGGCGATGTGGGTATGCGTCTGCGGCTGATGCCCCTCACAGGAGGTGCGTCGCGTAACTTCCTCGGCGAGGAGACCGCCAACCTCGCTTGGTCACCCGACGGCGAACGGATCGTCTATCATACCTTCACCAAAGGCGATCCCATGTTCGTAGCCGACCGCAACGGTACCAACGCGCGGCTGATTTTCGGGGATCAGCCTGGAATTCACAACCATTTTCCGACCTGGTCGCCAGACGGCCGCTGGATCTATTTCGTGCATGGAACTCCGGCGACGAGGGAAATGGATTTATGGCGCATAGACCCTGACGGCCGGAACCCAGAGCGCCTCACGCAACGCAATACAGACATCGCCTATCCCACGCCGTCGGGCAAAAACACGGTGTTCTATGTGGCGCACGACGCGGACGGCTCAGGACCCTGGCTGTGGGCTTTTGATCTAAAACGCAGAGATTCGCGGCGGGCGAGCATCGGGCTCGAGCAATATACGTCAGTGCAAGCCAGCGCTGACGGCAGTAAGCTGGTGGCCACCATCAGCAATCCCATCGCAGGACTTTGGACCGTTCCGATTCTTGATCGTGTCGCCGACGAACACGACGTAAAGCCGTTTCCTGTCCCGAACGTACGCGCCTTAGCCCCCCGGTTTGGTGGTTCCTCCCTGTTTTACTTGTCTTCCCTCGGCGCGGGCGACGGACTCTGGCGTTTTCGGGACGGACAGGCGACTGAGATCTGGAAGGGCTCCGATGGTGCATTGTGGCAGGCCCCTGCTGTTTCCCGAGAAGGCGATCGCGTGGCCATTGTGTTGCGTCGGAGCGGGAAACGCCAGCTGCATGTGCTCTCTTCCGACGGCGCCGAACTCCAGCCCATCGCGGACGGAATTGACGCCCAAGGTTCGAGTTGCTGGTCGCCGGACGCCAAATGGATCGTCACCGGTGGCAGCGACTCCACCGGTCCCGGGCTTTTCAAGATTCCCCTAGGCGGCGGGGCGCCGGTCCGCTTGGTCAGCGGACAAGCACTCAATCCAGTCTGGTCCCCGGATGGGAGCCTGATCGTATATGCAGGGACGAATGTGAGCACCTTCGCTCCTCTCCTTGCAGTACGTCCAGACGGAACCAGTGTCGAATTGCCCCCTATCAGCTTGCGCCGCTTGGGCGAGCACGTACGCTTCGCGCCCGATAGCAAGAGTGTGATCTACATGCAGGGACTGCTCGCATCACAGGACTTCTGGCTGCTCGACCTCGCCTCCATGAAGTCGCGCCCCCTCACCAAACTGCAAAATAGGGCCGCGATGCGGACCTTCGACATCACTCCTGACGGGAAACAAATCGTCTTTGACCGCTTACGTGAAAACTCGCAGGTCGTCATGATCGATCTTCGCAACGAATCCTCGATCCAATAAAGAACCGCCGGCAGTTCCTTGCACACCCGACAGCTCTTTCTGCGCAGGCTGCGGCCCGAGTCGCCGAACAATACCAAGATCTGGAAACCTGACTTGACCGCACTAATCGTGTCGAAAGGTCTGGTCTGAACTTGTAAGCATATGGTGATAAGATTACTGCCCACCGCGAGGGTCCCATGAAAATCTCATTCAAGGTCGCGCCGTTCCGCGCGTTGACTTTAGCGTGCAGTTCACGTCACAGGTGGCCAGTGTTGATTCTCGGCAGCTGTCTGTCGATTGCTTCGGCCGGCCGGGCCAGCACTGCGTTATATCAGTCGTCGTTTGAAAAGGGACACGGCGGCTGGACGGCCCTTCGGGGTGTAGCGATTCCCGATTCGCACACCTCGCGTGGCAAGAACAGGTCTCTGCGAATAGAACGGGACGCGGTTTCGCAGGATGCCTGCGTTGGGCTTGCACAGCTGAACCTCGTCTTAGGCAAGCGCTATGAATTGAGTGGTTGGGTCCGCACCGAGGCGCTCCAGGTACACGATCTCGATCGCTCGCCGATTGCGTCCGGTGCCGCGCTCACCATGGCGTCGATGCCTTTCGATGTCCACTCGGAATCGGTCGGTGGTACACAACCGTGGACGCACTTGACGCTTCGTTTCGTTGCCACGCGGGAGCGGGACCAGATACTACTCACTGTCGGCAACGGCGGAGCATTTACTGGCACGGCCTGGTTCGAGGGCATACAACTTGACGCAGTCTCTTCCGATGACGAGTGGCCGGTCCGGGAAGCGGTTCAGACCTTTGGCCCTGCTTATCGATATCCGGCCGCGGGCTGGATTTATCTGCACATCGAAGGCGAGCCGTACGAGCGCGGATACCAGCACGGCCATCTGATGGCGCGCGAGATTCCGGAATATCTGGAGCGCTGCGCGTCTTTGTTGGGCTCCAAAGACCACTGGGACGACTATCGCAAGCTCGCAGATTCTCTGTTCCTTCGTGGCTTTGATCAGGAACTCCTGGAGGAGATGCGCGGCATCGCGGATGGCGCATCAGATGCCGGCGCTCGCTGGCAGGATCGCCGCGTCGACCTCATCGATATCGTCGTTGCGAACACGACCGTCGAAATGGGCGAACTGGGCGGAGCTCTCTCCACCACTCCCACAGGACTCGAAGGCTTGGGGTTGGAGACGCCTCCTTATGCAAACGGCAAACATGATTCTGTCACAGACCATTGCAGCGCGTTTGCCGCCACCGGTCCGGCCACATCTGACGGCAAAATGGTGATTGGACATGTCACGTGGTGGCCGCTGACGCTGGCAGAACAAACCAATGTGATGCTCGATATCAAGCCCGCTTCCGGGCATCGCATGCTCATTCAAAGTTATCCTGGCGGCATTGAGAGCGGCACGGACTGGTATCAGAATGACGCGGGAGTTGTACTGACGGAGACCACTATCGACCAGACACCTTTCAACATCGAAGGAACCTCTGTAGCTTTCCGTGCCCGTAGTGCGATCCAATACAGCGGCAACATCGACGAAGTGGTCCAGCATCTCGGAACCCGCAACAACGGTCTCTATACAAATGAGTGGATCATCGGCGACGCAAAGACAAACGAGATCGCGATCTACGATCTGGGCACCAAGCACACGCGGCTGTGGCGCAGCTCGAAGAACGAATGGTTTGGCGACACGCCGGGGTTCTATTGGGGCGACAACAACGCGAAGGATTTGACGGTTCGCCTCGAGGATTATCCCGATCCCAACGCAGACGGTGACTACATCCCATACGTGCCTGGACCTCGTGATCTGGCCTGGCAGGATCTCTATCGCAAGTATCGCGGTCACATCGACGAGCAGTTCGGATTCCTCGCCTTTCGGACAGCACCCTTAGTGAGTGCATCCACCATGGACGCAAAAGTCTTAACCTCCGACATGGCCTCGCACTTAATGGTTTGGGCTGCGTTCGGTAAGCCGAACCAGAGAGAGTGGCTGCCGCAGAAGTGGGACTCCAGCATGGACGACGGAATCTATCCATCCGGCTACTATCTTTTTCAGCAAGAACCTTCCGATTCGCTGCGGGCTGCGCTTCAGGAAAACGAGAAGTCTCGGCTGATCGCATTGGCGCATTCGTCTAAGACTTCGGATCGTGCAGTTGCAGACCCACCTTCTTTTGAAGGGCGCCTCTGGAAGGGTTGGATGGTCCCTGCCAGCGAGGCGGACATGTGGTTCGTTGCTGGCTCAGCCGCGTATAAGCGCGTGCTCGAGTCGAAAGATGTTGAGGAGGCGCTGGATGCCCAGCGTGCCTCATGGCGTGGGTTGGAATTAGTCCCGGATACTCCGGCAAATCACTTTCAGCGGGAGCGGGCTAGGGGCGTGCTTTTTCTGGACTCACTTCGCGCCAAGATGGGCGACGATGCATTCCTTAAGCTAATGACCGACTATTTCGCAAGTAACACAACCAAGACTGTTACGGCACAGTCGTTTCTGGATCGAGCCGGCGCCAAGATCGACGTAATCGATCCGCCCGACGGTCCGGCCTACCTTACACGTAACATCTGGGGGAAGCTCGCTTCCTCGTTAATCGTCTACGGCACGGTGCGCGATGCAGGTTCGAATCGTTATGCAGCCGAACAAATACAGGCCCGTTTTCTCAATCGCTACGAGAGCCGGGTGCCGATCTACAAAGATTTCGAGGTGAATGACGATCTGCTCCGGGATCATGAAGTCATCTTCATCGGCCGACCGGAGTCTAATTCTGCCTTGGCACGCTGGTCCGAAAAGCTCGGGTTGAAATACGATGGCGCCGGATTCAAAATTAACGGAAAGGTCTATACCTCAGAACGAGAGGGGTTGATTCTCGCTGCGCGGAATCCCCTTGATGCCACTCACATGGTTTTGGTCATCGCAGGCAATGACGCTCTAAGCACGGTAAAAGCACAAAAGGAGGATCTGCCTGCGGACGAGTATGTGATCTTCAGAGACGGAGAACCATCGATGAAAGGCTTCCTGAAAGCGACACCGTGAGCAGGTTATAAATATCGCAAACGATCTTCGCCATC
>DATJOA010000018.1:0-18175 GCA_035507635.1 Candidatus Acidiferrales bacterium | reverse complement strand
TCGTCCGGCAGGAGCATGAATTTCATGTCGACTCCTCTGCCGGACATATTCTTCACGATAACTTGTTTACCTTCGATGTAACCTTCGATCCGCAGGTCTCCCCATTTGTGGAACAACTCGCCGAGTTCCACCACAAAGGGTGCGTAACGCAGGTGGGCGAACTGTTTACGGTCCGGATCTACCTCCGCGATGAGTCTGTCATCGATATAGAACTTCAGGTGGTCGCAATTCGAGCACACAACCGCCTTCGAAAAGCCGATCGATGCGTCACCTCGTGCCCAGTGGAATGCGGGTTCCAGCACGATCTCTTCACTAGGCTCGCACTGTGACTTATAGAAGCCGGCGGCTGGCTTGGGTTCCCGGAAGATATCGGTAACACCGTGATAGCAGATGCGGTCGCCCGATCCGAAATTGCCGTGCGTGTTGTAGTCGAAAGCGCACCATCCAATACCGCCTGCGTATTGTGGATTTGACGCGAGTTGATCGTGCACCCGCGCATGCCGGATGGTGTGCTCCATCAACCGTTCTACCTGATCGATGGTCTTGGTTGGATATGTGTGACCGACGAATTCCGTGTTCAGGTAGCGCGGGTGATTCGGAGGCTTCAGCGGCCATCCGAAATCGTTCATCGTGAAAACGTCTTCAAGAAACTCCGACTCCTGGAAATATCGAATGCCTCCCGTCTGACGTGTGGGATCAAGTTGATGCGCTAGAGCGTTCGTTCGTGTGTAGAAGTCATGATCGTCCCTGGATTCGTTGATTCGCACTCCCCAGAGAATGATCGAAGGATGATTCCAATCGCGCCGAATCATACGGCGCAGGTTGTCAATCGAGAGCTCCTTCCACGCTTCATCTCCAATGTGTTGCCAACCTGGAATCTCCTCAAGAACCAGAAGTCCTACTTCGTCACAGGCATCCAGGAAATGCCGCGACTGCGGATAATGTGAAGTGCGAACGATGTTGCAGTGCAGTTTATCGCGCAGGATCTGCGCGTCACGTCGCTGGACGCGTGCGGGCATGGCCTGACCAACCCACGGGAAGGTTTGATGGCGATCGAGACCGCGCAATTTTACAATCTTGCCGTTCAATTCGAAGCCGTGATCGGTAAACTGCGCTTCGCGAAACGCAAACCGCCGCGAGTCCTCATCCAACACTTGAGAGCGATGAAGCAGCCGAACGCGAACTGAATAGAGATTGCGCTCTTCCAGGGACCAGATCTTAATGCCAGCGAAATGCTCGAGATGAATCGTATGCGCGACAGGTTCTGAGGCGGCATCTGACGGCCGCACTTCCTGAGATCCTTTTGCAAGCACTCGATCTCCGTCGACTAATTCGATTTCAAGAGTGATGGGTTCGCGCGAGGCTTCCAGATGCTGAACGAAACAATCGACGTCAAGGCTCGGACTCGAACTCAGCACATCCTTTGGACGAGCAAAGATGTTTTCGATGAAGGTCGCGGGTACGATGCGAAGAGAAACCTCGCGGTAGATTCCGCCGAAGGTGAGATAGTCGATCTCATATCCGAACGGAGGAATATCGGCACGCTCACTCGAATCTACATCGACTGCCAAAACGTTTTCTCCGTCGAAGTCGAGATGAGGCGTCAACTCGAAAGAGAAAGGCGTGTATCCACCTTTGTATTCTCCGAGGCGTTGACCGTTAATCCACACGGTCGAGGCCGTCATCACACCTTCGAAGTCGACGAAGACATGCTTGCCACGGGCTTCGGGCGGGAGTTTGAAGCGGCGTCGGTAGAGAGACACGAACTCGTATGTCTTTTCGTCGAAGCCGTGCCAAGGCAGAAGCACATTGGTATGTGGAACTACGACTTTGTCGAAGTTTGTATCGTCGAATTCCTTCGAGTGGCCACCTTCTACAAACTTGCGGCTGTAGCGCCAGTTTCGGTTGATAGGAAGGACGAGGCGCCCGGAGACTCCCGAGGTTTCGTCGTGCATGGTCCTTTCAGGAAGCGCATAGGGCGCAAGAGCCGCACCCGCGAGGATGGTTCCTGTCTGCTTTATGAATCCGCGACGATCCATGTAAAGAGGTTCTCCCATTAGTATTTAATCGCCTTACGACCCGCAGCTTTTCTACGACGCCCAAGTCAACAATTGCGAAAGATCGGCGGGTGACGTTGACTCCGTGCCGCGCGGCGTCGCCGGCCCGATGATGACGGCCTGACTATGTCCCTCAAACCAAACAAGAAATGATGATCGCTCGGCTCCCGGAAGGCGCTGCTGGTTGATCCAGTTGTAGTAGGCGCCCATGTCGGCGTCGATAAGAGACCCAACAAGGTCAAGTTCCGGACTCGTGGAATTCGCAGACAGTAATTCGTTCATCGGCTTCTGTCGCTGACGCGGAGCAAATCGCACCAGCAAGGTGAGAGGCTGCGCCCGGCGCAGGGCTTCCCGCGCGGCCCACTGCACAAAGACAGTGCTGAAAATCTGCGTACCCGACCCTTCTGTCAGCAGCTTAACCTCGAATCGATCGAGTACTTCATCTCTCGGCTGGCCGTTTCCTGGTCTGGTCATTCCGAGATCTTCTGGCCGCAACTCGGCGAGATAAGTGCGCAACGCCTCGGGACCCATTCCCGGCCGATCAATCTCGTTCTGAATTTTTCGCAACAGCATGGATCGCGTTGGTTCGATAGCTTTATAGGATACACATGTCAGATCAAGAGAATGATCCTCCGCGTCGCCGCCGTCGACATACCAGTGCCCATAAGACATGGGATGCGCTTTTGCGCGAGCCGCCACGGCATCCAAGAGCAATCTGAAGCCGTTATCCGGTTTGATGCTGCTGTAGTAGGCCCCATGCGCCCTCAGCTTGCGAAAAAGCGGTTCGTTGTACGAAGAGACGCCTTGACCGATCACCGCGATGCCTAACCTCGGAATCACGGGACGTTCCGGGGGGATGGCAGCGCTAAGTCGGTCACCATAATCGTTGGACGCCTTCCGGAATGCGTCCAGTTGATGCGTGCTCCAGAGGTGCGCCGACAACTGCTCAACAAATTGCGCGGGACCCCTGACCCAATCGAACTCCTCTAATTGTGGCGAGAGGCGAATCGCTGAGAATTCCTGAAACCATTCCCGGAGCTGAACATCAGAAAGCGAACTCAGTTTTCCCAGTTCGTTTTCATGCGCACTACGCTCGGCGGGGAATTTGTAGTCATAGTCGATCAGTTCCCTTAGCAGTCCCGGTAAGAAACTCAAAGGCAACTTCTGCAGTGTTCCGAGATAATTCGTGACGAACCTGCGCGCTTCGGGTGGATAGCCCGCAAACTGTTCCGGCTTAAGATCATGCGGCAGCATCTTCTCTACAGCAGCTCATTGATCGGCTTGCCGTGGGCAAACGTCGGAGTAAATCCCATCATTGCACCGAGGGTCGGAACCAGATCGGTCGATTCCATTGCCCGGTCATACACAACTCCCTCTCGAACACCCGGCCCGGCGACGAGCATCCACGTCGTCCGAGAAAGAGCATCGCCTGTGCGATGATGCTGAAAACCGTTCCCTCCGGCATCTTGATCGGAGTCTCTGCCGAAATCAGGAAGAATAAACAGCGTGGTTTTGTCTGCATACTCCGCTTCGCTCTGGATTGTCTTCCATAGTTCGGCGCAAAGTCGGTCCGTGCGACGGATTCCCTCGATATATAGCGAATATGCTCCCGCGTGCGCGACATCGATGTCGTGCAGGGTGACCCACAAAAGACTCGGAGCGACCTGCCGCATCAACTGCTGCACGATATATACAGAGAGCTCATCGGGGCTCGATAACATCTGCGCGTGGCTTCTGAAATTCTCGACCGAAAGTTTGAGAATCGATTCCAATTGCTGCAACTCGAATTCGTTTCCGCTCACTTCAGGCGTGTAATAGGGCGTCTCATAATTATCGCGAAGCAAGTGTTCATAATCTGTGCTGCGTCCGGAAGCGGCTGCCGTCAACAGATGCTTTGGCAGAATCACACGAGCGCCCAGTCCGGAACCGTAGGAGCGATGATCACTCTCTCCGATGCGGTTAAACCCATTGCTGGGAGCGACCACCCAGGCGTCAGAGGATGGGCGCTTCAGATCTTTGCGAAAATACTCGAAGACGGTCGGCGACTGCGGCGGCAGCGAGGCAAAATTATTGATAGTTTCGTACACTCCGGTGGCAAGGCTCGCCGTAGCTACATAATGCCCAAGGATTCCGCGATTTACGACTTGCGTAAAGAAACTGGACTGCGGAATCAACTCCCGCATCATGTGCGGAACGTTCTGTTGTCCCTCTGGTGCAAAGGTCTCCTGGTCGCGCGCTCCCCCACCGAAGGTCACAACTACGACCTTCTTTTTTTGGAGTGGACGGACGGCTCTGGCCCATGACGAACGGGCCAGCGTACTTCCTAAGGTCAGTCCCGCCGCGCTGCGCAGAAAATCGCGACGTGTACGAGCCAGGCTAACTCCGCTCTCCCGAGCGCAGCCCCTATTTTCGTGTTCTCGTCGATTTTGGGGAGAAAACGCCATGATCAACCTAAGAGTTTCACAACTTCACTGCTTGGCGGAGGATTCTTCCTTTTCGGAATAGACAAACTGACGAATATCGGCGATCTGCTTGTCTAAGTCCGCCAAATGCTGTGCCCGCAACTGCTGATAGATCTGGAATTGCGACTGTGCTTTCTCCTTCTGACCCGTATGCACGTAGGCCTGTGCCAACCGATAGTGGGCGTCAGCCAGTTTCGAGTCTCCCTCTAAAGCCTTCTCGTATTCAGGGATCGACTCCGCGTACTTGGATTGATCCGAATACAAGTTTCCCAGCTGCAGATGTGCGTCAGCGAGCTTGGGATCGAGCGTAACGGCCTTCCGGAGCAGCGCCTCAATCTGATGCGGATCCAGGTTTGGATCCTGGGCGCGCTTCCCTTTCCACAAACTCATCGCGTAGTAGTAGTAGGCGTTCGCATTCGTCGGTTGCTCTTCCGAGAAGCGCCGGAATCGATCGATGACTTCATTCGCCTCTTTCGGCGAACTGTCATAGGCCTTCGCTAAAAAGAAATAACAGCGTGGATCATCCGGACTCAAATCCGACGCGCGGAGCAGGGATTCGATTGCTTCGTCGTAATTGCCGCGAGAATAAAGGGCGATGCCCAAACCAATCGCCATTCGAGCAGAGTTCGGGTAGCGCTCTGCTGATTGCCGGAAAACCTGAATCGCCGGCTCAAGCGTTCGGTGCATCAGTAACTCGCTGGCCCAGTCGAACAGATTGCTTTCGCTGGGATCCTCATGGGCGGCGATCTCGAATTCATTGGCCGCAACTACGAACTTGCCGTCTTTCTCTTCAATTTGTCCGAGCAAGTTGTGCAGTTCCGCCGTATTCTTCTGTTTTAAGAGTTCATTGACGACTTTGCGCGCGGGATCTGTACGTCCGGTCAGAAGATAAGCCAGCGCAAGGTCGTAGCCGTTGTCATACGATAAAGGAGTGATGAGCTGCGCCTGACGGAGAAACGGGACCGCTTGCGGAAGCTTTCCCGCCCGAACATATAGTTCTCCTAGATTATGATTAGCGTCGAAGCTTCGCGGCTCGAGAGCGACGGATTTCTTCAGCTCCTCTTCGGCAGCATCAAACTTGCCGAGCCGCACGAGATTTGTGGCGAGATTTGTTCGAGCCGCTGCGGAGTTTGGTTTCAGCTGTACAGCCTTCTCCAGATGTTGATTGGCAAGATCGTCCCGCGATTCTCCGGAGTAAACCATCCCGAGCAGTTCGTGAACTTCAAAGCTGTCCGGGACTTGGCCGACAAGGGGTTCGAGTTCTGCAGCGGCTTCCGCGAGTTTGCCCTCGTTATAGTGAGTGACAGCGGCCTGAAACGCCCGGTCGAGATCAGGCCGCCGCTGCTGACCGGAAACCGCCATTGGTGCGCATGCCAACGCAGTCAGGAAAAAAACGTTTCGCCAAGAATTCCAAGTCACGTAATTCGCATGCTACCACCCCCAGCGCCAGATAGCTGGGTAGACCTCAACAAATCGCGGAAGGATGCCCGTCATTGCACCCTTCCGCTAGCATTGTTTCCGTTCAGTAGTAAAGCTTCAAAGCAAACTGGATCTGCCGTGGGTCATACGGCGCATCGCGGGTCGAACCGATTTCCCCGAAGCTCGAACTGGTGAAGTTGCCCGATCCCGAGACGGCAACCACTCCGTTCCCGCCGAAGTTCGGAGCGTTGAAGTTCGGGTGATTCAAGATGTTGAAGAATTCAGAGCGAAATTCCATTCGGAACCGCTCGGTCAGCTTGATCTCCTTGAACAGCGAGAAATCCATCCGCTTGAATGTAGGACCGGCGATTTGATCGGGCGGACCGCCCAACGTCGACAATGGACAAGGCAAGGCCGTACAGGGGGAAGGCTGCGCAAACGCTGCCGGATTGCCGAAGAAGCTGAGCTTACCGTTGGAGTCGATATGCAGTCCTCGCTTCTGCGGTTGTCCAGGCACGATGAAGTCGTAACATCCGATTCCCGAGCCCGTGCCAGATGGGCACGACAGAGTAATCGGCTGTCCTCCCTCTAGCACGATCGACGTGTTCACCTGCCACCCGCCGAGTATCTTGTTCGCCATTCCGCCGTTGGCGAGATACGGTTTCCCTGTGCCGAACGGAAGTTCGTACCCTCCGCTGAAGTGGAAAACGTTGCGGATATCAAAATCGGCTAGTCCGTAGTCGTAATGGATGCCGACGCCCGGAACGTCCGGAGCGCGATACCCGGCGTTGCTGCCGCCATTCAGCAAGTCGACGGCATCGGTACGCGTCTTGGAATACGTGTAGGTTGCGAGGAAGTTCAGGCCGTGGGCAAATCGCTTTTCTGCGGTCGTTTGCAAACCATGATAGTAGCTATTTCCTGACGTGATGGCATAGCTGCTGCCTTGTCCGAAATCGGGGAATTGCAGACCGCCCTGCGATGCAGGCCAAGCGCCACTCCCTGGACCACCATTGGCTCCGGCTGTATTCGTCAATTGCGTATTCGTCGGTAAGATCGCCGTCGGATTGTTGGAATTGGGGAACACCTCCAGATGTCGCGCCAAAGAAGTGACATAGGCGGCTTGCACAGACATGGTCGGCGTGAGTTGATATTGGAGCGTGAAGTTTCCGCTCATCGTATAGGGAGTCTGATAGTTGAACTGAATCCCGCGCAAACCCAAGCCGTTCGCGAGGACGGCAGTTGGATCCAGAGGGGTGCAGGCGAATCCGGTTTCAAAGGTCGCAGTACCGCCTGGCCCCGCCGCTGCGCAGCCCGGGAAAGTATGCGGCGTGCCGTCATCGGGAGGCGTGTAGTTAAAGTCGAATTGGAACGGATAGTTCTCGCCAAGGTTCGGAGAATATCCGCGGTTCTCGAATCCGTTGTAAAAAATCCCAAATCCGCCACGCGCTACGAACTTTGGCGTTACCTGGTATGCAATGCCAACACGCGGGGCAAAGTTTCCCTTCTGCGAATTGCCGAGTCCCTTTCCGTATTTGTTCGTGATCGCGAGATTAATGCCGTCGGCCGTCAGAAGGTCTGTAAAGCTTGTGGACAATTGGGCTGGGTTCGCACCCCCTGGAAGTATGTACATCGGTGCCCCAGTCGGCGCGCCTCCAGGGATGAAGTTGGCTTGCTCACCATGATGCTCATACACCAACCCGAAGAAGTCCCAACGTAACCCAAGATTCACGGTCAACTTAGGGGTCAACTTCCAGTCGTCATTGAAGTAGGTCCCGTAGTAGTTCTTGCCGTTGTCGGTTAGCGAAATATTCGAGGCGTAGATGTTCGTCGACCCGCCTACGTCGAACGGCACGCCGTTGGTGACCGTCGATGCAATTGGCGTAAGCAGGAATGCCGCACGGCCAGTGTTGCCCTGATCGCTGTTGCTTCCCGCCAGACCGCTTGGAATTTCCGTGAAATCGCCGTTGTAGTCGAACTCTCCGTGCGACCATGGTGGTTGGAGAGTGGAAAACTTTACGTGTTGCCACTCGAAGCCCATTTTGAAGGTGTGTTTCCCGTAAATCTTCGTGAGGTCGTCGGTCAGTTGGAAGGTCGAACTGACCTCATCCGAAGGCAGGAAAGAATTGCTTCCCAATGTTGACAGACCGTTAATGCCGAACGCCGGGAGTCCGCCGTTATCCTGGGTTTGAGGAATATCCTGGATGCCGAACTGGCTCGGGATGTCGGTCAGTTCATTGGCCACCGGACCGGCGCGAGTCGTATGCAGGTAGTTAAACCCGACACGTGCAACGTTTACCAGCGTCGGCGAGAAGACGTGCGTGTAGGCCAACGCGCTCTGCTGCGCCAGAGCAGTTTGATTGCCTTGTTGGAAGGCACCGCCGTCCGCTACGCCGCCGAAGATTCCAGGAATAAATTGGGGATCGTCGACATAGCTGAAGCGGAAGAACGCCTGATCCTTCTGGCTGAAGTTTACATCGAGGCGGGTATCGAACGAGTTGCGATGTTCATCTAGCTTCGGGGATCTCGCGAAATTCGAGAACAGCGCCGAGTTAGTGGGCGTCGGGTACAAGTTCAACAACGCAATTGCATTCGAGTCTAATCTGCCGACAGGAAGCTGGTTCAGTCCGCAACCGGCCAAGGTGTAGCTCGTCGTACTGGCCGCGCAGGTGCCGAATGGATCCCGGACGTAAGCTGTGGTCGCTCCGTTCAGCATTGCTGTGGTTGGCGTGATGCCGGAGACCGGATCCGTCACATTGGCCGTAACGACGCGGGTTGTCGCCGGATCCAGAATCGTGCCGTAAGGCATTGTTCGGCCCAATTGATCGGTCAAGCTACCCGAACTGGCTTGCAGCGTGATCAGATCCGACATATCGGTGAAGCCACTGTTTTTCTCTGCCAGAGTGGGCACAGCGCCCGTCAAGACCGTCCCCTGAATCCTGCGCAGTCCCTCGTAATCCGCGAAGAAGAAAATTTTGTTCTTGAGGACCGGACCACCGATGGTCCCACCGAACTGATTCTGGCGAAGCTCGCCTTTCGGAATACCGTTTGCGTCTTCGAAATAATCGGCCGCGTCCAGCTTGTCATTGCGGAAGAATTCCCAGACGTCTCCGTGAAATTCGTTGGTTCCAGATTTTACCGTCGCATTGAGCACAGCCGCGCCGGAACGGCCATACTCTGCGCTGAAGTCCGAGGTCGCCACTTTGAATTCCTGGATCGCATCGACCGGCGGAAGCACAACGTAATTCGTTCCGTTCAGGAAATCGACGGTATCGGAATTGTTATCGATGCCATCCAACATGTAATTGTTTTGTGCTGGACGATTTCCATTTGCGGTAAACGCGCCATTCGCGGCGTTGCCGCGCGTATCCGCCTCTGGAGTATTCACACCAGCGGCGAGCTGCGCCAAGAATGTGAAATTCCGACCGTTCAAGGGCAGGTCGTTTACGTTCCTCTGATCGACAACTTGCCCGACGGAAGCGTCCTGGCTCTGTAGCACGGGAGCACCCGAAGTGACTTCCACGGTCTGACTCACAGCGCCAGGCTGAAGTTGAAAGTTCTGCAGAACCCTGGCGCTGACATCCACAACGACGTGAGTCTGAATGACAGTCTTAAAACCGGGAGCGGCGACGTCTAGTTTGTAAGTGCCGATCCTCACCGGACTAAAGTCGTAAACGCCGTCTCCCCTGGTCGTAGTCGACAGCATCGAACCAGTCCCCTCGTTAGTCAGGGTAACCTTCGCACCGCTCACCACAGCGCCACTGGAATCGCTAACGGTACCAGTAATCGAACCGGTATCCACCTGCGCTTGCAGGTAGGTGGTAAGGGTCGCAGAAACTGCAGCGATAACCAAAGTGCGGAGAATACAACGAAACGCGTATCGCTTCATGAGCTCTCCTTCGAGCTCGCGGGCCGGCAGCAAGGCAAGCCACGCGCCATGAAAAACTCGATCGCCGAAACGGAATAACCCCAAAATCTGAACGCTTGATGGCGTTCGTCCACGTTCCCACAGATCTGGATTAACCGCTTAACCTAAAAATACTAGTGGGTCGGGAATATCACGGTGCACTCCACATTGTCAAGATTTTTTTCTTGATTTACACTCCGCGCTTGTTCATCTTGCTCGAAGCACAGAGAATTCGCGGACTGTATTTTCCGCGACATCGCGGCACTGAGTACGGGCCATGAGTGTCACAATTCGTGATGTTGCTAAAGCGACTGGCGTCTCGACAGCCACCGTCTCCAACGTTCTTAACAAGACCGGAAAAGTCGGTGCGCATACACGTCGCATCGTTCTGAGCGCTGTCAAACGCATGGGATACATTCCCGACGTTCACGCGCGCCATCTGGCTTCTGGACACCGCCGCACGCTTGGAATCATCGTCTCTGATATTGAAAATCCATTTTTCCCGGAAGTGGTGAAGGGTTTTGAAACCCGTGCACGACAGCTTGGATATGACGTCATACTGAGCGATACAAACTACGACCCGCGGAGGACTCGCGAAGCTGCCGATCGCATGATGGAGCATAAGGTTCGCGGCGTCGCCGTAATGACTTCGGAAATCAGCATCAAGCTGATCCACGAGCTGGCACGCAGAAGGATTGCGGTGACATTCCTGGATCTTGCTCCTGCCCGGAAATATATGAGCAACCTGCGCATCGATTACTTCTCCGGAATACGCCAGATCGTCCAGCATTTGCACTCTCAGGGACATCGGAAGATCGCGTTTGTGGCTGGTCGGCCAACTTTGAAATCCAATGTCGTCCGATTAGAAGCGTATGAAAAATCCATGCGGGAGTTAGGCCTAGAGCCCGGGCCGATCATCGCGGGCGACCTGCGATTCGAAGGCGGGCTCGCAGCCGGAATCGCGATTGCGAAACTGCCTTCGCCCCCCACCGCAGTCGTTGCGATAAATGATCTGACTGCGGTCGGTGTGGTCAAAGGATTGCTAAATTCCGGCCGTCGTGTACCAGAAGATGTGTCAGTTACCGGTTTCGATAAGACACGCTTGGCGGAATACAGTAATCCTTCGATTACTACAGTTGATGTTCATCGCGAGATGCTCGGACAAATGGCTGCTGACGCTCTCCACGAATTGTCCGGTGCCGACGATCCTCACGGCCGCGAGTACCGGATCAACGCTGAACTCGTCGTGGGAGGATCCTCGGGACCGGCTCTCCGCTAACACCACGCCTTGATAAACTGGCTGAGACTCCCACCGGGCTGCGTCAGCATGTTGCATCGAAGAAACGACAAGCGCTCCAACTCGCGTCGAATATTTCTACAGCAGCTGAGTTGGGCGCCGGTTTTGTTCCTGCCATCCCCAATTCGGGATCCGTTCGTCCGTTCCGTGTTCCAGGGAACCGGCTCACTACGAGCATTGCATGCTTCCGATGATCTCCGATTTCATCCGCACTATCCCTCGAAGACTCAACTCGATGAAATTATTCGTTTCGCAATTCCGGGCACCGACGAATACAGGGTGGAAGGCTATGTCGCGGACATCGCGGCACTGCTGGACGGCTGGAGCACAGAGCTCCAGAGCGTGCGTCCCGCACTGGCCACACTGAACAATCTTGTCGACCCACTCATCCGGTTCTCTTCGCTTGCGGCGATTCGCGAAAACGTGCTCCGCAAGGCCGATCCCATTTACATCGTTCGACGCGAATTCGGCTCCGAAGTTTTGTCAGGGAAAGATCATTTCCTGGAGCAGATGGATGCGTATCTCAAGCCGCTTAAGAAGATCGAAAACGCGGATTTTGAGATTTACAGTTGCAGACAGCTCTCCGATTCCCCACTCACCGTTGATGCCAAGATTCGGTATGAATTTGTGGGAAAGCGCGAAGATAGCGCACGTGAGCAGCGGATCGGTTCGTGCGACATTCGATGGGGGCGAAACGAATCGGGGAAATGGAAGATCCTGAGGTGGAATGCAGTCGTCGAGAATGTCTGTCGCGCAGCAGAGCCGATGTTCGTCGAGGTCACATCTCCGGCTCTCGGGCACATTCCTTCCTATCGCGAGCAATTGTTGCACGGGTCAGACTATTGGCAAACTATCCTCGACGGCGCTATCGGCATTGATGTCTACGGCAATAACGGTCTCGCGGTCGGTGATTTTGACAACGATGGACGCGACGACCTCTACATTTGCCAGCCCGCCGGCTTGCCGAATCGTCTTTACCGCAATCGCGGCGATGGAACTTTTGAAGACATGACGGAGCAATCCGGAGTCGATGTGCTTGATTTCACCGCTTGCGCCTTATTCGCCGACTTCCGGAATCGAGGAATTCAGGATCTGCTCGTGGTCTGTGCGACGGGCCCTTTGCTCTACCTGAACGATGGTCGCGGGAAATTCTCTCTCCAGAGAGATGCATTCCGTTTTTCTCGTCCACCGCAAGGGGTATTCACCCATGCTGCTGCGGCTGATTACGACCACGATGGACGTCTCGACATCTATTTTTGTCTCTACAACTACTACCAGGGACTCGATCAATACCGTTATCCAGTGCCGTATTTCGATGCGCGCAACGGCCCTCCGAATTATCTCTTCCATAACGGGGGTGCTGGCGTGTTTGAGGATCGGACTGATGCAACCGGTCTGAACGCCGAGAACAACCGCTACAGCTTTGCCTGCTGCTGGGGCGACGTCAACGGAAATGGCTGGCCCGATCTCTACGTTGTCAACGATTTCGGCCGCAACAATCTTTATCGGAATAATGGCGACGGGACATTCACCCCAAGTTCGGACCACGCCCATGTAGATGAGGCAGGCGCCGGAATGAGTGCTTGTTGGCTGGACTTTGATAACGACGGTAAGCAAGACATCTACGCTGCAGGCATGTGGGTGGCAGCCGGCATGCGCGTGTTCGAAGATTCACATTTTCATCCCGGCGAGCCGCAAAAGATTCGCGATCTGTATCGGCGGCACATGGCTGGCAATTCCCTGTACCGTAATGTCGGAGATGGCACGTTCCAAAACGTCGCGCATCATGCCGGGGTCGAGATGGGACGATGGTCCTGGTCGGCCGACTCATGGGATTTTGATCACGACGGTTACGCGGATCTCTACATTGCGAATGGTTACATCTCGGGTACGGAGCACGAAGATGTCTCAAGTCTTTTTTGGCGTCAGGTGGTGGCAAAGTCGCCGTCAGACGCGACTCCCTCACCTCGCTATGAGCGCGGATGGGGAGCGATCAATGAACTAATTCGTTCCGGAGCGACATGGAACGGACATGAGCGGAACGTCTTTTTCGCTAACAATCACGACGGCACCTTCTCTGACGTCTCGGGCGTAGTTGGACTTGATTTCAGGGATGACAGCCGCGCCTTCGCGCTGGCCGATTTTGATGGCGACGGGAGACTCGAACTGATGTTGAAGAATCGCACCGGCCCGCAAATCCGAATGCTGAGGCTCGCGGCAGAGCGCATTGGGGATTCGATTTCTTTCCGCCTGCGTGGAACAAGAAGCAATCGCGACGCAATCGGCGCCGCAGTTACGGTTGAGGCAGGCTCGCTTCGGCAAACGAAATGTCTTCAGGCAGGCTCAGGATTTCTCTCGCAGCACACCAAAGAATTGTTTTTTGGTCTTGGGACGGCCCAGGGCCCCGTGCGGATTACCGTTCGATGGCCGAGCGGTCTGACTCAGGATTTCGACTCGCTCCCCATTAATCATCGAATTGACATTACTGAAGGTGCTGCGGACTTCCAAACCTCTGCGTACTTGAAATCACCTGAGGCATGGCGCCAGCCAGTCACTCTTCCACAGGATGACACCTCTCCAGATTCCGTAACAACCTGGCTCATTGAGCCGGTGAAGGCGCCAGATTTCTCCTTGCCGGATCTAGATGGTAATCTGCGCGATCTGCGTTCGCTCCTCGGACAGTTTCTACTGCTCAATCTTTGGACGAGCGATTCGAATGCTTGCCGCGAACAGTTGCGCGAACTCGCAAAAGCTGTGCCCTACAAGCCGTCAGCCGGTCTTGCAGTCGCAGCGATGAACCTGGATGATCCGTCAGATCCCAAGACAGTCAAAGCCGTCGCCGCAGACGGAAGCTTTCCCTTCCCCATTCTCCTGGCCGATTCCGAAACCGCAGCACTTTACAACATTCTCTATCGATATATGTTTTCGCGTCACCGGGACCTGCCGTTACCCACATCGTTTCTCGTCGATCAGAACGGAAATATCGTCAAGGTCTATCAAGGCCGTTTTTCGTCCGAGCAGTTCTTGCACGATGTGACTGCGGTCCCGAAGACACTTCAAGAACGCATCCGCAAAGCCCTTCCGTTTGAGGGCACGCTGGTACAGGGCTCCTACCAGCGCAATTCCTTCAGCTATGGTGTTGCGTTTTTTCAGCACGGATTCCTTAAGCAGGCTGCTGAGTCGTTCAAACAAGTCATCGCGGAAAAACCTGATGATGCTGAGGCCTTTTACAACCTTGGAACGGTTTATCTTCGGACTAATTCCCTGCTGGAAGCTCAGCAATACATCGGACAGGCGGTGAAATTGCGGGCAGACTATCCCGAAGCCTGGAATAATCTGGGCATGATTGCTGCGCAACAAGGCAATGATGAGGTCGCAATCGCAGACTTCCAGCGCTCACTGCAACTGCGTCCTGCCTACGCAACTGCGCTGCTCAATATTGGAAATGTTTATCGGCGCCAGGGGAATCTCGAAGAAGCCGAAAAGATGTTGCAGCGGGCTCTTGCGGCCGAACCAGAGAATCCTGAAATCAACTACGCCCTGGGCATGATCTATGCTCGGCAAGATCAGAAGGGGCAGGCTCGCCAATACTTAGAAAAAGCCATTCAGCTTCGCCCTGGCTACGCTGATGCGCTCAACAATCTTGGAGTCCTGTTTATTCAGACACGCCAATACGCGGAGGCGGAGCGTGAATTTGAGACTTGCATCCAGCAAGCTCCCGACTTCGACCAATCCTATCTCAACCTGGCTCGCCTCCACGTGATGTTGAACGAAAAGGAAAAGGCACGAACCGATTTGCAAGCCTTGTTGCGGAAGCAACCGCAACACAAAATGGCCCAGCAGATGCTGCAGATGTTATATTGAGGCCTTCGGAGCAGGATTGGCAGATGTGGGGTTGCCGCTCGATTCCATTGCAGAAGCATGATCTTCGCGGACGGGCGCCTGCCATCCTGGCTCTAGTTCTGTTATGCATCGCTGCAACGGGCCAGGCCGTTCCACAGCATCCCTCTGCACAACCCCTTCGACAGTCGACTGCCGTTTCTTCGCAAGTTCAAGAAGCCGAAGAACTCATTCACAATGGTAATTTCCAGCAGGCGCGCGAGATTCTCGAGAAACAAGTCGCTTTGCAGCCATCCAGCATCGAAGCCTATAACCTGCTCGGGATTGCTTGCACCAACGAAAAGGATTACGAGCACGCCAATGACGCGTTCGAGAAAGCACTCAAGCTGTCACACAACTCGACAAAGACCCGCGTCAATCTCGGCAATCTTTTCGTGGCGGAGCAGAAGTTCGATCTGGCCGAAGAGGAATTCAAAGATGTCCTGCGGACGAACCCTACGAACCGTGACGCGAACTACAATCTCGGATTGCTTTTTTTGGCAAAGGGCATTCCCGTTGAGGCAATTCCCTATTTTCAGCGCGTGCGTCCTCGCAATACTGAAACTCAGTTCAATCTGATTCGTGCATATTTGCAGGCGCATCGAATAGCCGATGCCCTCAACGCTGCGCACGAACTCTCCGCTGCGCACAAATCGGACGTCCAGTTGCACTTCACTCTGGGCGTTCTCTTGGCCGAGGCCAAGCAATACAAAACCGCTCAGTTCGAACTCGAGCAAGCGAATGCTCTGCAGCCAGAGACCTTTGAGATTCTTCATAACCTCGGACAGACATATCTTCGCGAGCACGACTACGCACGAGCGGATCTCACTCTGAATCGAGCGCTCAAGCTCAAACCGGAATCTCCCGACACTTTATATCTCCTGGCTCAGGTCTATTTCGATCAAACGAGACCGGTGGATGCCCTCGATCTTCTGGTGCGCGCGCACAAACTGGCGCCTGTCAACACCGACGTAATTTTCCTGATGGCACGCGTCAGCATGACGCAGAACTATTTTGAGGATGCGATCCCGCTGCTTGAGTCTGGTCTAAAGATCTCTCCCAATCGGCCGGACCTGCGCGCCGCGCTCGGCGAAAGCTATTTCATGGCGGGCAAAGTCGATAATGCGGTCTCCGAGTTTCAGAAGCTGATCGAACTCGATCCATCTGCCGCTTCTTATGCATTTATGGGGCTGTCGTATCGGCATCTCGGACGCTTCGACGAGGCACTCAAATATTTTGATAAAGGACTGAAACTCGACCCGCGCAATATCTCATGCCTCTACAATGTCGGCTACATTGAGGAAAGGCAGGGAAACTATGCTCGTGCAGAGGAACTCTTTCAGCAAGTGCTACGTTCGAATCCCGACTTCCCCGACGCGCTCCTCGAGCTAGCGAACCTTCGCACCAAAGACCACAAATATGCGGAGGCCGTCGATTATCTCCGGCGGTTCGTGAAGGTTCGCCGCAATGCTGCCGATGGCTATTACAAATTGGCCATGGCCGAACGGAGTCTACATCAGGTCGCGGCCGCTCAGCGCGATTTGAGCATCTTTCAAACGCTTTCCAAAAACTCCACGAACGGAACTTATCCCTATCAACATCTATTCGACTATCTTGATAATCGCTCGACCCTGACTTCTCAACAGCGGGCGCAGCTGGATATCTCGGAGCTGACAGATGAGATCAAGAAGCATCCGGACCAACCGCAAAACCTGTATCTGCTCAGCGAAGCCTACCTGAAGCTTGGTGACCTCAATGCCGCTCGACAGACGATCGCTCAACTCGATGAGATCAGTGCAACCGACTACCGCACGCAGACTGGGATTGGGGTGCTATTGGCGCGTTATCACCTTTACGACGATGCCATCCAACATTTTCAGGCTGCGTTAAAAGCGAATTCGGACTCCGACGACGTTAAATTCGATCTGGCGGACGCCTATCTTCGAAAAGGACGATACCCTGACGCCTTACAGATTGCACAAAGCGTGTCGGCAGCCGGCCAGCAGGATGATAGTTTTCTGTCTCTGCTCGGAGACATCGAAGGTCATGCGGGAGATGCCGCAAAAGCAACCGAGATTTTTCGCGATGCCATTCGCCGAAATCCGGATAACGATCAGTATTACCTCTCGCTAGCACTGCTTCAGCTTCGTGAAAATGATCTGAATGGCGCTGAAGAAACACTGCAGCGAGGGCTCGCTCGAATTCCTGGCTCAGGCAAGCTCATCTGGGGAACGGGATTGGTGGCGGTATTGCGCGGAAATGCCTCCGAGGCGGCGCAACGCCTCGAGCGCGCTGTAGAATTGTTGCCCGAATGGGTGGGCAGTTATTCCACTCTCGGGGTTTTCTATTATCAAATCGGAGAAATCGACAAAGCTCGCGAAGTGCTCGATCGTTTTAAAGGAAGCAGCGCCGGCGGTCTCGACGTAAATCGAATCGAACAAGTGCTGGAAACAGCTCCGGCGAGAACTTCCACCGCTGGTGGACCAATTCCCATCGCAGCGCGACAACAGGTATTTCAACTGGCATTAATGATTGCTGATCGCAGTTTGTAGTTCAATGGATCATCTCAAGAGCATGGCGCTCTATATCTGAGCGAGTGAAAGCTGCTCGTGGGTTGCAGCAGTTCGAGAATGGGGAATATCGGGTTCAAAATCAAACGGGGATTCACTCGCTGGCTCCTATGCGGCGGGATTACAGCTCTCGCCCTTGCCGTCTGCTTCAATCTACGCGGCCACGCATTCGCGGCTCACAATTCCGATTCGCCGATTCCCGTTCGCTTCACCGACGTTCGTGAGCAATCGAAGATCACGTTTCAGCAGGATTCCACTCAATCCGACCAGAAATACTATCTGGAAACAATGGGTACAGGCGTTGCCTGGATCGACTACGACCAGGACGGCCTGATGGATTTGTTCTTTGTGCAATCGGCTGCAACTGATGTCTATAAGCCGCCACATCCCCTGCGCTGCGCCTTGTACCACAATAATGGTGACGGCACGTTCACCGACGTCACTGAGAAAGCCGGCCTCGGAGGTGAAGGGCACTACGGGCAAGGCGTTGCCGTTGGGGATTTCGATAACGACGGATATCCGGACCTCTACGTCACCGGCTACGGTCGCGCGATTCTCTACCACAACAATGGGGATGGAACATTCAC
>DATJOA010000017.1:0-3809 GCA_035507635.1 Candidatus Acidiferrales bacterium | reverse complement strand
ACCTCCTCAGGTTTTTGCGGTAACGCTTCAAGTTCTCCGCTCAAACGCGTCAGAGCCTGATTCAGCGCGGTGAACTCATCTCCATTCTCTTCGAGGAATTCGCGCCGAGTATCGAAGGCAAACCTTCCGTTGCCTGTCGGCAGCACCGAGAAAAACAATTGAGACCGGTCACGCAAGTTGCCCAGTGCTCCCGAAATCGACGCGGACATCGCATGATTCTGCTGCATCGCGCGCTCCACATCGCGCGCCAGCTCCTCGATCCGCAAATTGCTGACTGAAATGCCGAAGTAATTTCCGGCCACGTCCTCCAGTTCGTGAGCTTCGTCGAAAATCACTGCCGCGGCCTCCGGCAGAATACCTGCATCGGGTGCGCCCTCTGCTTGGAGCTTGATCGCGAGATCGGCGAAAAACAGGTGATGATTGACGATGATGATGTCGCTCTCCATCGCGCGCCGCCGCATCTCGGTGATGAAGCACCGCTCCCACTGGCTGCACTTCTGGCCGGTACAGGCGTCGGCGCGGGCGTCGAGCTTGTGCCACAAGACGCTGGCCTCAGGCAGTTCAGCCAGCTCGGCGCGGTCTCCGGTAGCAGTGTTCTTCTCCCATGCGGCAATCGCGCGATATTGCTCGATCTCGTCAAGCCCGCTCAGCACGGGCTGGTCGGTCAAGTCGTAGATTTTCTTGCGGCAAAGATAGTTGTTGCGGCCTTTCATGTAGCAAACCGAGAGCCGCGATTCCGCATTACCGAACAGCGCCTGCTCCAGAAAAGGGACGTCTTTATAGAAAAGCTGCTCCTGCAAATTCTTCGTCCCAGTCGAAATGATCACGCGCTTTCCCGAACGAATGACCGGAACGAGGTACGCGAGCGTCTTGCCTGTTCCGGTGCCGGCCTCAACGATCAGATGCCGCTTCTCCTCGAGCGCTTGCTCCACCGCCTGCGCCATCTGTAGCTGCCCTTTGCGGAATTCGTACGCCGGATGCGTACGTGACAGCACTCCGCCGGGAGCAAAGAACTGGTACAGGGAAGCGTCTTTGCCGCTCGGGTTAGGACGATTACCCTGCGCAGGAACAACGGACTGGGGACCGAGAGCCACGAAGTCTCTATAATAACGACTTTGGACTTCCGGCATCGTTTGACTCGTGGCCGATCTGGCCAACGCGGCAAGCGAAGCCTCTTCGTCCACAAGGGATCCTTTCTTGACCCAGCTCGCCTCCAATCTCCCACTTACTGCTGAGGCCACAACTCCGGTCATTGCCATCGTCGGCCGCCCCAATGTCGGCAAGTCCACGCTCTTCAATCGCATTGTCGGATCGCGTCGCGCCATCGTCGGCGACGAGCCCGGCATTACTCGCGACCGGCTTTATGGCGATGCGGAATGGAACGGACGGAAGCTGCGCATCGTCGATACCGGCGGAATCCTTCCCGAAGAAAAAGACCTGATCCCCGCCGAGATCTTTCGTCAGGCGCGCGTGGCCCTTGATGAAGCCGCGGCGATCGTCATGGTCGTCGACGGCCGCTCCGAGCTTGCCGGCCCCGACCTCGAACTGGTTCGCCTCTTGCGCAAAACGAACCGCCCGATGTTTCTTGCAGTCAACAAGATCGACTCCGAAAAGCAATCGTTGCTCATCGACAATTTCCATCGCCTTGGAATCAGGGAAATGTTTCCGGTCTCCGCCGAACATGGACGCGGAATCGACGATCTGCTCGATGCCGTGATTGCCATTCTGCCTGAGAATCCTGCCACCGAAGATGTTGGATCGGCGGAGCCGATGGCGGTAGACGAATCATCCCCAAGCCCCGTCGAACCCGCGAGCCATGAAATCAGCGTCGCGATCATCGGACATCCTAACGTCGGCAAGTCGACTCTGCTGAATTCCCTGACGTCGTCTGACCGCGCAATCGTCTCGCCGATCCCCGGCACTACGCGCGACGCGGTGGACGAGATCGTGGAACACAACGGGAGAACGTTCCGTTTCATCGACACCGCCGGAATTCGCCGCAAAGGCAAGACTCGCCTGATGGCCGAAAAACTCTCTGTCGTCATGGCCCGGAAGCATCTGGAAGCGGCCGACATCGCATTGCTCGTCATTGATGCCACCGAAGGGGTGAGCCAACTCGATGCTTCCATCGCTGGCTATGCGCACGAGACCGGCCGTTCGATCATCATCGTCGTTAACAAGTGGGACCTGATGATCGCCGGCAACAAAAAAACCGGCCGCCCCACGAAGTCGGAGCGTATGCGTGAAACCAGGCGTCCCGGCGACCGCGAAGCATACGAGACGCGCCTGCGATACGAACTGAAATTCCTCAGCTACGCGCCGATCGTGTTCATCTCTGCCCAGACCGGCAAAGGCACCGAGAAGCTCTTCCCGCTGTTGGAAGAAGTAGCGACCGAGCGACGCAAACGGGTTTCGACCTCCGAGATGAACCGGTTCCTCGAGCGCGTCGACTTCGATCGCGCCTCGGTCCCCATGCGCCAACGCGTGAAGATTCTCTACATGACTCAGGCTTCGGTCGCGCCTCCGACGTTCGTCCTGTTCACGAATCGCGCGGTGAAGTTGCACTTCGCATTCGAACGGTTCCTCGAGAATCAGATTCGTCAGGCTTTTGGGTTTGTCGGCACTCCCATCTGGATCAAAACCAGAGCGCGGAACGAATGACAACAACTCCAACGACCCTGCATCCGCGATAAGATTGCCCATATGCGTTTCTGTCGAGTCCTATCAGCATTTCTGTTTCTCATCCTTCTGGTCTCATCCGCCGCCCCCCAGACCTCGAGTTCCTCGTCTTCCTCCGCGAAACACGCCAAGCCCTCAACTGCGCACGCTACGGGCGCTCTTGATGAAGGATGGGTGACTAACGGCAACTACACGAACAACACTCTCGGACTTTCCTGCAAAATCCCCGATGGCTGGGTCTTGCGTACCGACGAATTGAACCAGCATGAGCCGCAGAAAGATGCCGCATCCCCATCCTCCGCAACCGCTGGCCCTGCATCCAGCACAGACTCAAAAGTATTGCTGGCCGCATTCTCCCGGCCGCCCGAGGCTCGCGCTGAAGATGTGAATTCATCAATTCTGATTGCCGCCGAGAGCACATCTTCTTATCCCGGCCTCAAAGAAGCCGCGCAATATTTCGGCCCCCTCACCGAAGTGGCGAAAGCGCAGGGTTTTACGGTCGACGAGGAACCGTACGAGATTGCGCTCGGAACGAAGACGCTTGTGCGTTCAGACTTTCACAAAGATGTTGGAACGCGCGTCATGCATCAGTCCACTCTGGCCATGCTGGCGCACGGGTACGCCATCTCGATCACGGTCATTGCCGGCACCGATGACGATGTGGAAGATTTGATTGACGGACTGAACTTCACAGGAAAGTAGGGTGCGGCACCCGTGCGACCGCGATCAATCTAGCGGTTCGGGATGGAGGCTCAGATCCTTCTCGCCGGCTGCTTTTTTCTCAGCGTACTTTCTCATCCACGCTTCCCAGCTCTTGCCCGCGGCCGTGTCGCGGCCACTGAAGACAAGCGCGGCGATATCGGCATAGGCGACGGAGATCTTTTCCTTGCCGTCCTTTGGATAGAGCCGAACCAGCGAATCTCTCAACGTCGCCCCCGAGCGCCGGTCGAAAATATAGCCTTCAACCTTCGAGCCGTCTTTGCGCGTGATCGTAACGTCGCCGCGATAATCGAAAGCCTTTTCGAGCGCTTGGCGAAGCTCTTCTTCGCTTGCGAGTTCTGGGACCCACCCTTCCAGATGCTCGTGTTCAGACCCGGCAACAACTTCGAGCGCGTCGGGGTTCACACCAA
>DATJOA010000016.1:0-28646 GCA_035507635.1 Candidatus Acidiferrales bacterium | reverse complement strand
CATCCGCTTCATGCCCTGTTTTCGCTCGTCGCAGCACTCCTCTTGTTTGGCTTGGTCGTCTGGTTCCTCGCCGTCCCAGCCCGGTAGCGCGCCCGATCGCGCTGCCGAAGCAGGCGTCACCCAACCCACGGGCTGAAACGCTTTTGTGCCCTCCCTGACGATGCTCCAACTTCGAAAAAGATGTTAATCCTTAGTAACAAAATGCAGGGAATTCCTTTATCGCCGCCATCAAAATTTGCAATTAGACATGCTCTCCAGAAAATCGATAATGTTCTTCATGGATACGTTTATTTCTGTCGAGGATTCCCACGTAGATGTACTGCACGAGATCAGCGTTCGTCTCAATACGCCCGACGGATTTCGGGAAGTTCTTACCCGCATTGTCGATTTCGCATCCGGTCTGGTGAAGTGCGATTCCTGCCTGATTTACATCCTGGAAGAAGACGAACTCGTTCTGCGGGCATCGAAGAGTCCGCACCCTGACGTCGTTGACCGTCTGAAACTCCGCGTAGGGCAGGGAATTACCGGATGGGTCGCCGAGCACCGCGAGCCCGTCGCCATCCCCGAACAAGCCGCGCGCGATCCACGCTTCCAGTTTTTTCACGAGCTGCCCGAAGACAGTTACGAAGCATTTCTGTCGGTCCCAATCATGTGCCGCGGACGCGTCGTCGGCGTCATCAATCTCCAGCACAAGCAGCACCACGTCTATCGCCGCCGCGAGATTCGCATGATCTCTAGCATTGGATTCCTCGTCGGTGCCGAAATCGAAATGGCCCGTCTCGAAGAAGCGAACTCTTCACTCGCCGAACAGTTGCAGACGCGCAAGGTCGTGGAGCGCGCCAAAGGCATTCTGCAGCGCGATCTCGGCCTCAACGAAGAGCAAGCCTATCTCGCTCTCCAGCGCCAGAGCCGCCAGAAGCGCCGACCCATGAAGGAAATCGCCGAGGCCATTGTCCTCAGCGACGATGTTCGCGGCAACTCCCAACCACAAACCACCTAACCTGAGTTCCGCAGATGCATTGTTCGGGGATGTACATGAGGAGTCGTCCGGAATGAATGGGTTTGTGAAAGGGTACGGCTTCAGTGTGGGGTCAGAGCCCACAAGAGACGAGGCTTTGGCTGCAAGCATACCAAGCCACCGACCAAGGACGAACGACCAGCGACTGATGATGAGTGACAAAAAGGGGCGGATGCCTCGTTCGAGCATCCGCCCTGTTCTTTACGAACTACTGTCCCGATCGCGAAGCCAGCAGTCCGGCCTTGGCCACTTGCTTCTCAGTTGCGTGCTCCGGAACCGCAAACCGCAGTGTGATTCCTGACTCCGGCAACTGCATCGCGCTCACATAGCTGCCCGCCGGAGTGCTTTCAAGCACCAGCAAGCTCGAATCCGAAGTTTTCGTCGGATCGCTCGAGGGCACCAGCACCAGAAATCCTCCGGGCGCTCCGCTGATCTTGCTCAGCGTCAGCACCGGCGTGACATTGTTCGGGTCGTAGGAGAACGCGTAGGCTCCTGCCGGAATCTTCGCGCTGCCCCAAAACACATCGTGAGTCAGCGTGAATTTTCCATGCGCCGCCTGGGCCGAAGCCGAAACCGGCGCGATTGTGAATGTGGCAGCCGCCAGCAAAGCGGCATAAGCGATATTGCGAATCGATCTCATGGAATCTCCATTCTGCCCCGCAGAAGACAGGGCAAGTCTGATGAGCACGCAGGTCCGCCATAACGGATCGCATGGGCTCAGGCTTTGGTGGAGAACGACTAGGTCAGGAGATTGGCGATGCCGCTAACACGGCTGGCATGCAATCAGCGACTCCGCTGGGACCGGCTGCTGTGCTGGCTGCGAAGTGATTCCACTATGCAACAAGATCGGTGCACAGTCCAATTCAAAGAATCTATCGGATGGATCAGCGGACGGTCGTGACGATGGTAACGACGCATGGATGACTTCAAACGTGTATGTCTCTGCCCAAAATGCAATGTCATCCTGAGCACGCCTTTCGCGTGAAGGACGTATGCAGTTTTGCAGACGGTATCTGAGCTGTCGACGGAATGCATAGATCCTTCGCCGCCAAAATCGCGGCTCAGGACGACAGAACCGATTCGAAGTCCCATGCGCTACTGAATCTTTTCCGCCTACTGCCGATGTTTCTCCAGTATGAGTACCGGTCCGCAACCTTCTCCTGAGCCGCCCAATCCCTGGCTGGCCCGTCAGCCGATCCTTACCAAAGATGAAAGCGTCGTCGGATACGAATTGCTCTTCCGCGAGAGCGCGTCGGATAGCCAGTTTCTTTCGGACGATGCCGACAGCGCCACCTCGAACACCATCGACACGCTCAACGTGCTCGGCCTCGACGCTGTCTGCGACGGCCGCCTCGCCTTCATCAATTGCACCCAGCAGATGTTGTTGAAGGATTACTTCCTGCTTCTGCCTCCCGACAAAGTCGTCATCGAAATTCAGGAAACCGTCTCGCCTGACGAGTTCGTGCGTGCCTCATGCCAGCGCCTGAAGCAAAAACGCTACAAGATTGCCCTGGACAACTTTGTTCCCGACGATCCTCGCCTCGCGCTGATCCCCTTTGCGGATTTCATCAAAGTCGACATTCGAAAACATTCCCCCGAACAGAACACCGCATTGGCGAAAAAATTCGCCGGACCGCAATGCTGCATGCTGGCGCAAAAAGTTGAAACCCGCATCCAGATGCTCACCGCAGAAAAGGATGGCTTCACGCTCTTTCAGGGGTACTTCTTTCGTCGGCCCGAGCACATGCGCGCCCGCCACATCCCCGAATGCCAGGTGGATTCGCTGCGCCTTCTGCAGGCGGTCTCCGGTAAAGAAGTAGACTTCGCCGCGGTCGAAGAACTCATCAAGCACAACGCTTCGCTCTGCTACCGTCTGCTCCGATATCTGAATTCACCGCTGCTGGGCTTGTCGCAGCCGGTTCAGTCGATCCGCCACGCCATGAGCCTGCTGGGAGAGCGCGAATTAGTCCGTTGGATCCGCATGGCCACCACGCTGGTCATGGGGCAGGAACGCTGCTCCGACCTCGTCCTCTCCTCCCTGGTGCGTGCCCGCTTTTGTGAGCTGATCGCGTCCAGAGTCGAGCACGGCAACGCCGACCTGTTCCTCATGGGCATGCTCTCGATCATGGATGCCATCCTGCAACTCCCCATGGGAATTGTCGTTGAAGGTTTACCCCTGGACCCCGACACCAGGGCAGAACTATTGGGAGCAAAAATTGGACGCGATACCCGGCTGACGCCGCTCTACCAACTCATGCTGGCACGCGAGGAAGGGAATTGGGAAGTGGTGGCAGTTCACGCCAACAAGATCAGCCTGCCGCTTTCCTGCGTCAACCGCGCCTACAACGAAGCCATGCTATGGGCCCGCGAAGTCACTGCAGAGCGCCCGGCTTTAAACAAGCTTTAACCATTACGCGCAGTTCGACTGCACCATGCCAGCTAGCCGAACGCTCTCCGGCCCAATCGCTGCCGGCCGCACGTATATTTCGCACGCGGTCGGTCTCAGCTGGTGTTCCAGGATCACGACCGTGCCGTCATTCGACTGCGCCCGCCGATACGTTTCCAGCCTCGCTCCGCTGAAGAAGGTTACCGGCCCGGAGACCGAGAATTTCGATTTACCGCCGTACTGCTCGACACATTGTTCAAGAGTTCCGACGAAAGCCTGCGCTTGGGGGAAGTTGCGCGAATTCATGACATCACCATGAGTGTGAGGTTTTTACCCGAGGAATAAATTTGGAGAACGTTACTAACTAGGTTAGCACGGCTACGCTTCGCGAGACAGTACAGTATCTCCTGTAGAGAGACTCGGAAGTTCCAAAACGGAATCGAACAACAGGACACCCCGTTTGACCGCCATCTGACACAACTGAGCACGCTTTCCGGCCATTCTCACAGGTTCCATTTGTCAGACCTGCAATCGCCGTGCGATGATATCCAGTTTGATGGTGACGGTGACTAGCCACCGCCACCGGAGAGGACTCATTCATGTATCAAAAGAAGCCGGGAGTTTTTATGGCCGACTGGTGGGACGCCGACGGGCGCCGCCATCGCAAGCAGTTTTCCACCTCTGCCAGCGCGCGTGAGCACGAGCACCGCGAGACCGCCCTCGCCCATGCCGAACGCGCCAGCCGCGAAATGAAGCTCGCCGCCCGCACGAGTGGCGCCAAGCGGTCTCCCAAGACCGAGGATGGTGGCCAGATCGATTCTCCCAAGGGAAAACTGGGCGTCATGATCCCCGGAATGGGAGCGGTGGCCACCACCTTCGTCGCCGGCGTTGAAGCCGTCCGCAAAGGCCTCGCCAAACCCATCGGATCGCTCACGCAGATGGGTACCATCCGCCTCGGCAAACGCACCGATGCCCGGTCACCCAAAGTCAAGGAATTCATTCCCCTCGCCGGCCTCGACGACCTGGTCTTCACCGGCTGGGACATCTTCGAGGACAACATGTACGAAGCCGCCTCCAATGCAGGCGTGCTCGATTACCGGCTCCTCGAACAGCTCAAGCCGTTTCTGTCTTCCATCACGCCCCGCGCCGCCGTTTTCGACCACAACTACGTCAAGAAAATCGACGGCCCCAACGTCAAAAAGGGCAAGAACAAGATGGATCTCGCCCAGCAGGTACGCGACGACATCCGCGAATTCAAAAAGACCAGCGGCGCTTCCCGCCTGATCACCATGTGGTGCGGATCGACAGAGTCCTACATCGAGCCCACCGAGGCGCATCAGTCGGTCAAGTCATTCGAGAAGGCTCTTCGCGAGAACGACGAATTCATCGCCCCATCAATGATCTATGCCTACGCATCGCTCATGGAAGGCGTGCCGTTCGCCAATGGAGCTCCGAACCTGACCGTCGATCTTCCTGTCATGCTTGAACTTTCCCGCAAGAATGAAGCCCCGATCTGCGGCAAGGATTTCAAGACCGGTCAGACGCTCATGAAGACGGTTCTCGCCCCCGCCTTCAAGGCGCGCCTGCTCGGCCTCAGCGGATGGTATTCCACCAATATCCTCGGTAATCGCGACGGCGAAGTTCTCGACGATCCCGGCTCGTTCAAGACCAAGGAAGAATCAAAGCTCGGAGTGCTTGAGCACATCCTGCAGCCCGGCCTCTATCCCGAACTCTACGGCAACATGTTTCACAAGGTTCGCATTAACTATTACCCGCCGCGTGGCGATAACAAGGAGGGTTGGGACAACATCGACATCTTCGGATGGCTTGGCTATCCGATGCAGATCAAGGTCGACTTCCTATGCCGCGACTCGATCCTCGCCGCACCGATCGTCCTCGACCTCGTCTTGTTCCTCGACCTTGCGCACCGCTGCTCGACTCTGCGCGGTCTGGGCATCCAGGAATGGCTCAGCTTCTACTTCAAGTCGCCGATGACGGTTCCCGGCCTCTATCCCGAGCATGATTTGTTCATCCAGTTGATGAAGTTGAAGAACACCCTGCGCCACCTCAAGGGAGAAGAACTCATCACGCATCTAGGGCTCGAGTATTACGATTAGACGACGAAAAACGATAACCACAAAGAACACGAAGTCACACGACGGGAAAATATAGGACAAGAATCCCTTCGTGGTACTTAGTGTCCTTTGTGGTTTATTTTTCCTGCTTCTTGAGAATTCACTCCTCTTCCTTTTCGCCCGGAAACAAGAAGGCATCTGCATACTCGGTGACAGAATGCTTCTGTTTCGGATCATCCTTCTTGACCTTGACCACGCGCCAGATCGCTGCCAGGAAGGCCGCACCGAGCGACAGCAAATAATCGACCATGAATTCCTCGCAACCAGCAAAGACTTAGGCAGGGGATTTCCCCGCGAATCATGCCTTCATCTTTTTGTACTCGTCGAACTTGTCCAGGAACCGGTCGATATCCTTCCGCTGGATGTAATACGGCGTCGACAGCCGCAGCTTGTGCGGATCGCCTCCGCGAATCCGTATCTTCTGAGTCTTCCATAGCCAGTTCTCCAGATCCATGCGGTCGACGGGCGGCACCAGCACGCTGACGATTCCGCAGCGCAGTGCCGCATCCGGCGACGTCCATGACTCCGCCCCGCGCTTCTGCATTTCTGAGAGGATGTAATCTGCCAGTTCGCGGTGCCGGCGTTCAATGCGCTCCATCCCAATGTCGTTGGCGAACCTGATCGACGCCCGCAATCCCCACAGCGCCGGTACATTCGAGCTTCCAATCCGCTGGAAGCGTTCCGCGCGGATCTTCGGCTCGTCCCATCCTTCGGTCGCAATCGTGTTCCACAGGCGATCGATTACTTCGTCTCGTACATAAAGGAATCCCGATCCCTTGGTCGCCATGAGCCACTTGTGCGGGCTCGACGAATACATGTCGCATCCAAGCTCATGCACATTCAGCCGCATCATGCCCGGCACATGCGCACCGTCGACCGCCGACAGGATTCCCTTCGACCGCGCCAGCGCCGCCAGTTCCTTCACCGGCAGCACCACTCCGGAAAACGTCGTGATATGGCTGAAGAACATCACGCGGGTCCGCGGGGTGATCGCATCGTTGAACTGGTTGAGGACCTGCGCCGCGTCCTTCACCGGACGCTCCAGTGTCACCTTCTTCACCACGATGCCGTAGCGCTTAGCCTTCAGATTCCAGGGGCCTTCGCCGCCCGGATGCTCCTGATCGGTCATCAGCACTTCATCGCCCGGTTTCATGTCGAGGCCGTTCGCGATGTAGCTGTTCGCCTCCGTCGCGTTGCGCAGCAGAGCAATCTCATCGCGCGTGCAGCCGACAAACCCGGCCAGCGGATCGCGAAATTCATTCCATGCCGCGTATCCCCAGATCGGATAATCCTCCGGATCCTGCTCGTCCAATCTTTCCGTCGTGTTGTAGCCGTCAAAGATCGCGCGCAGCACCGGAGCCGGGCTCGACCCCACGGTTCCGTTGTTCAGATAAATCTCGTCTTCCGGAATGACGAATTGCTTGCGCAGTTCGGCCCAGTATGCGTCCTCGTTTTGGTTGAGCAGCGAGCGGGCCGGCAGCGGCGGGACTTTTTGAAGCTGGGCAAACAGGCTGCCGCGCAGGGCCAGCGAAGCGGCGACTCCAGTAGCAGTAGCAGAGAGAAAATGACGGCGGTCGAGCATGACGAACCTCCGGACTCGCCGAACGTTATATCACGTCGCTAGCTGACCTTCGTGGCACCTCGTCGCCTTGGTGGTTGTTTTCGGACCAGGACTCGCGACTCGCGGCTCGGGACAAGCTAAAAACTAGGCAGGCCGAATTTCGAAGCAATGAAGTTCAAGCTCTTCACTCCCCCAAATCCGACAAGCAGTGCGACAAACAAAACGCTGAGCTGATTGTGCAGAAACGGAGTTTGTACTTTTGGCAGTCCCACGATCACGTAGGCCCAACTTCCCACCAGGCCAACAATCAGCCCCGTGATAATCCGCACCCACAATTTGCCGGCCGAACTGATCCATGCCGCCAATCCTCCCAGGAATCCTCCGAACAGACTCGCGCAAAGCACTCCCAAAAAAGTGATGGTGATCTCCGACTTCACCGGCGGATATCCCGGCGTAAACACCTGCACCGTCGATGTTCCAAAAAAAGTCGGAACAAGGACCGTCGACGAGTCGAATCCACCGGCCTGCACGACTGTCTGCAGTGGAGTCAGGTTCAATACCGGGCTATCGGCGCTGAAATGTACCTCGCGCTGGTCGCTGAGCCTCACCGGCCCGTTGGGGCCGACAAATCGCGCGATCAGGCCGAAGCTGTCTACAATCGTGATGCTCTTGGGCGCATTCGCAAATTCGATTCCTGTGATGTCGTCGGTGAATTTGTGCTCGACTTGATGCGGATCTCCTCCGCCCGGCCGGTCCGTAAACGTGTAGCCCGGAGGATCAGCCACCGTCAGCGTAGCCGCCGCAATCGGATATTGCGACGTCCAACACGCCGAACCCACCGCCGTGCCCTTGTGAATCACAATTGGATTGTTATCCAGGTTCCCGTTGCTCGGGCTGAGCCAGATTTCAACGTCGTGCTCCAGATCCTCAGGGGCGACATAAAAAATCTGTACGCGCGCGCAGGTCGTTCCGTCGGCCCGCGTGCCCCCATTCGCATCTTCGCCCGAAACGGTCAGCATCAGCTGTCCCGCCGGCGCTGCGGGCGTTCCCGCCGCAGCCTGTGGCAGCGCCCATGCCGCGAATATCAACCGCGCCTGCGGCCGGACTGGGAAGTCGTACAGCCAGGCTCCCGAACCTTTCGCCGGATCTTTCTTCTTTGCCGCCTGCTTGGGCTTGGCAAACTCCTTCATCTGCTCCTTCGGAGGACGCACCAGTACAAAATTCGATCCGCCGATCAATTCCTGATCCGTCTGCGAGACGGTGAGCTTCGCGACTCCCGCCTCGTTCACCGGGACGGTGATCTGTTTCGCGCTCTCCCCTTGGGCGAAGTTCACGGAGTACGTCGCCGTCTGTCCGGAGGGCTGCTGTACCTTCACTTGTGCGGTAAAGTTCCGGTGCGCTGCCGCCGGACGCCCGTTCGCATCGAGCAACTGCACATGCAAGGCGACATCAGCTCCCAGCGCATTCTGCAGGTTCACCGGAGTCACGTCGATCTTGCTTGGAACCTGTGCCGCAGCTCCCGCCGATAGAATCGCAACCGGCAAAACAGCCAATACGAGTGCAACCATCGCTCTGTTCATACACACCTCGCGGCCTGCGCCGTCCCATGCATGCTTGCAACACCCAGACATCGCCCTTCGCGATGCAAATCGCGCCCGCAGCACTCTTAAGTTGGAATGGGGGAACGTCAGCAGTCTGGTCCCAACTCGCAGCATTGCAACGGGAATCGTAATTCTGTCCGGATTTTGGAACAGCCATCTTTTCATTCGCCGAGGATAACTCGAATCATCTCATGAGAGGTCATCCCAGGCAGGAGCCATCTTCCGGTCGAGGGAGGGCCGAGGGCGAGACAGTCTCGCCTTGGCCACCTTGCTGCCGCAACTCTGCAATTTCCTTCATCTTGACGGCCTCGGCGCATTCGACGAAAGATAACAACCAGTTGCCGGCCCCGTATTACTCGGTTTACCCCGTTTCTCCCCCGATTCGTGGTCAGATCTCTGACCGTCCATGTCCTGATCGCAGTGCCTCCGATTGGAGTAGAAAAATTATGTTCAGCATCGCTTGGAACCTGCTCGCGTCTCGACTCATTCCAGCCCTGAAACTGGTCATCCTGTGCACGGTTCTGAATCTCTGTGTTGCCGCCCAGGTCACCGTCGCTACTTATCACAATGACAATGGGCGCACAGGCCAGAACCTGCAGGAAACCACGCTGACCCTCAGCAACGTGAACTCCACCCAATTTGGCAAACTCTTCTCGCAGACGGTCGACGGCTTCATGTATGCCCAGCCGCTGTATGTACCGAATGTCAAGATCAAGTCTGTGACGCACAATGTCGTCTTCGCCGCCACGATGAACGACTCGGTCTACGCCTTCGATGCCGACAGCAATACCGGCAGCAACGCCAGTCCGCTATGGAAAGTCAATTTCACCAATCCTGCCAAGGGCATTACCACGGTCTCGACCAGCGACGTCGATTGCTCCGACCCGATCACGACTAAGATCGGCATCATGAGCACGCCGGTCATCGATACTTCCACCGGCACGCTCTACACCATCGCCCGTACCAAAGAATCGGGCGTCTTCTACCAGCGCCTCCACGCTCTCGACATCACCAGCGGAGCCGAAAAGTTCGGCGGACCCATCGTGATCAGCGCCTCGGTCAGCGGAACCGGCAAAGGCTCGAAGAACGGCACTCTCAGCTTCGACCCGCTCGTCCAGAATCAGCGCGCCGCTTTGCTGCTGCAGAATGGCCTGGTCTACATCGGCTGGGGATCTCTCTGCGACAAGAACGCCTATCACGGCTGGCTGATGGCCTACAGTTCTTCGACTCTGGCCCAGAAGGCAGTCTGGGTCACGACGCCCAATGCCTCCGAAGGCGCCATTTGGGAGAGCGGCAACGGTCCGGCCGGCGATGTCTCCTTTAACACATTCTTCCCGGTCGCTAACGGAACGTTCGACGTCAACACCGGCGGTAAGGATTATGGCCAGGCTATCGTGAAGCTATCCCCGCCGTCTGGAACCACATTTCCCGTAGCGGATTATTTCGAACCCTACGACGGCACCAACCTCGATTCCGGCGATCACGATATCGGCTCCGGTGGACTCCTCCTGCTGCCCGATCAGACCGGAGGTCCCCACGTCCATCTCCTCGTGCAAAGCGACAAGACCGGAAACATCTATCTCGTCAACCGCGACAACATGGGTCATTTCAATTCTTCCAACAACAATGAGATCGTCCAATATCTCGCCGGAGCCGACAAGGGCATGTGGAACTCGCCCGCATGGTGGAACAACAACGTCTATTTCGGCGCCAGCACCGATGTCCTGAAGGACTTTTCCTTCAACCCAACCACCGGCCTGCTCTCGACAATACCGGCCTCCGAGACTGCCAAATCCTTTGGCTATCCGGGCACAACGCCTTCTATTTCCGCGAATCAAACCAGCAACGCCATCCTCTGGACCCTGAACAATTCCGGATACAAAACGAGCGGAAATGCCGTTCTCCATGCCTACAACGCCACCAATCTAGGAACGGAACTCTACAACAGCAGCCAGAAGTCCAGCCGGGACAATGCTGGACCTGCAGTAAAGTTCACCGTCCCGACTATCGCAAACGGCAAGGTCTACGTCGGCACCCAGACAAAGTTAACCGTCTACGGTCTTCTCTCCGACGAAGGGAAGTGAGCAACGAGTCATATGGGAATAGCCGCCCGGCCGTCCGGGGCCGGGAGACATGTGGGGACAGCCGCCCTGGGCTGTCCGGCGGCGCAGGTGTATCGCGGCGCTGGTTTTTCCCTTGTGCATGACCGGAGGGGGCCCTTGTGGCATCGGCGAGCTTCCCAAGCCCGAAGCTCAACCGCAGTCGAACCATCCCTACGCCGGTTGAAGATAAGGCCAGCCGTCCTTGCGCTAAACGAATGGAGAGCCTTAACCTCCCGGGAGCTTCCGCGCGCTTTTCTTCGGGCTTCGGATAACCCTGTAAACTCCCTTTAGCGTCTAACTCACACGGCCCAGATTAGAGGGCCAGGTGTCTCCCTACCCGGCGTATAATCAGGCTCAAGGAGTACCCTATGACATTCCGATCGCTGGCAATCGCGCTAGGATTGGCGGCATTCAGTGCAGGTCCCTGGATGGTCGCGCAAACTACGACTCCCGGACAGAATCCGCCCCAGACCCAGACTCCGGGCACCGATCCTGATGCGGGACAACCCAAAGCAGGCGATGTTCAAAACGCACCCAAGCAGCAGCCCGCGGCACTCCCCACACAAGACGACGATCAGATCAAACATGACGGCGGCAAGGCCGACGTCGACGCCGTCGGCAATCGCAACGTCGGTTGCGGACGCGGCGTTGGGAACTGGTACTCCGTTGAAAAGCAGGTCGCCGCAGGCCGTCAGTATGCCCAGCAGATCGAATCGCAAATCAAGATGATTAACGATCCGGTCGTCACTGAATACGTCAATCGCATCGGCCAGAATCTGGTTCGCAATTCTGACGCGCAGGTTCCGTTCACGATCAAGGTGATTGATTCCGATGTCGTCAATGCAATGGCTCTGCCCGGCGGATTCTTTTACGTAAACTCCGGCTTGATCCTCGCTGCCGACGAAGAAGCTGAAATGGCCGGCGTCATGGCACACGAGATCGCTCACGTCGCCGCCTGCCACTACGCCCGCGAAATGACCCGCGCCAACCTGCTGCAGATTGCCTCGCTGCCCGCCATCTTCATGGGCGGCGCGATCGGATACGGCATCTACGAAGGCATGGGCCTCGGCATTCCGCTGACGTTCCTGCACTTCTCACGCACCTTCGAGGCGCAAGCCGACTACCTCGGCATCCAGTACATGTATCGCGCCGGATACGATCCTTCCGCCTTCGTCTCCTTCTTCGAAAAGATTCAGGCGATGGAGAAAAAGAAGCCCGGCACTCTCTCGAAGGCTTTCGACACGCACCCGCAAACTCCAGATCGCATCGAGAAATCGCAGGAAGAGATTCGCAAGATTCTTCCCGCCAAGGCCGAGTACATCGTGACCACTTCGGAATTCGAAGAAGTCAAAGCGCGGCTGGCAGCGATCGAGAACAAGCACAAACTCCTCGACCAGAAGGACGGCTCCAAGCCCAGCTTGCGCCGCACCTCGAACACCAGCGACACCTCGAACGACAAGAATGACGATGATCGTCCGACCCTGAAGCGCCGCGACGATTCCAACTAACTGATCCCGTGTAACTCCCGACCGGCGGCCAAAGCCGCCGGTTCTTTTATGTGGGGACAGCCGCCTCGGCTGTCCGGCGGAGCGAAGCTCCGCTTCAACGGCAGAGCCGGAGTATCATGGCTCCGTCCTGGAATCGCAGGCTTTTCGTTCCTCTATGTGCAGTCGTTGCACGCTGACCCTAATCTCTCTGCTCTGCATTCTCAGCATTCGCTCGTTTTCCCAGAAGACCGGATCAGCGGGAACTTCGTTTGTGCCCCAGGTTTTTACCGCCAACAGTGATCCCTGCGCCTGGCTGCCCAACGATTTTCCGCATGCCGAAGCTGTCCGTGGCGTCTGTCAATTTGCGAACACCGTGGCGCAGAAGATGCCGAACTTTATCTGTGATCAGGATGTCTCGCGCTACCGTGGCAAGAACAAAGTGCCCTTCGACCTCATAACAGCTTCTGTGCGCTACCAGGAGGGACGGGAGTTCTATTCCAGAATCGAACGCAACGGGCAGCCTCTTTCAAATAGCCTTTCGCATTCTCCAGGTCTGTGGTCGACGGGAGAATTTAGCAGCAACAATCTGCGATCCATCTTCGACCCTCTGAACCATGCCATTTTTCAATTCGCCAAGGATGGTTCGGTTGATGGCCGGCCCGTCTGGATTTTCTCGTACCGGATTGTGAAGCAGAACAATCCGCTCTGGAGACTGCGCACAGCCGATCAGATGGTCGCGCCTCCCTACGCTGGAGAACTGTGGATCGATCAGCAAACCGGCCGGATTCTGCACTTTGACGCTGCTGCAACCCAGATTCCTCGCGGATTCACCATAGAGGCCGCCTCCCAGACGATCGACTACGAGAACGTGGCTTTCGGCGAAGCGGGTTCCTTTCTCTTGCCGACGAGCTTTGTCGTGGCCACCCATTCCAAAGGTGAGGAGCCCACGCGAAATGTCGTGCAGTTTCGCAATTGCCACGAATTCCGCGCCACGGCACATATCGTACTGAACGTTCCTTCCGAGGAATCGGAGACATCGGCGGCAAACTCTGACTCTGACGCCGCAAGTGCGAAGCATGAACTCGAACAAGCGGAAACTCTTTACGCCATTCTGCGTGAGCAGGCTATCCGCGAGGACCAGGCTCTGCTTGACTCGGAACTCAGGCAAGAACAAGGCGCTGCCACGCAACACGCCTTCAATTGGCTTACCCGTCTTGGAGTGACGCGCCACACTCTATCAACTGCGCCCGCGGCAACCGCGAACGCCGCGCCGCCGCAGCCTCCACCTGTGACCACGTTGAAATTCAGCGTTCGCTTCGTGCCGGTGACGGTCGTCTTACGCGATCCGAAGGGAAACGCGGTCGGGAATCTGAAGAAAGAAAATTTCGAATTGTTCGACAACGGTAAGCCACAGGAGATCAAGACGTTCTCGATCGAGAAATCCAACTCTACAACTGTCGGTGCCGCTGCACGTCCTGCGACAATGACCGAACCCGACCAAACGCCCCTGCCGGACCGCTACGTCGCCTATCTCTTCGACGACATTCACACGTCTTTCGAAGATCTCGCTGGCGCGCGCAATGCCGCCTCCCACCACTTGTCCAGGCTCCAGCCCAGTGACCGCGCCGCCATCTTCACAACCTCTGGGCAAGTCATGCTCGATTTCACGAACAATCCTGACAAGTTACAGCAGGCTCTGAAATCTCTTCGGACCCATCCTGTCGTTCACGGTCCGATGTGCCCGCCCATCAGTCCGTACACGGCAGATCTCATCGTCAATCAGAATGATCGCGAAGCTCTCGGCCTTGCCACGCGCGACGCGCTCAACTGCGCATTTGGTGGGTCGGCATCGGGCGCCGAGTTGATGCATGCCGAACAGATCGCCCGCTCGACAGCTATGGAAATCGTCAGCGCCGCGAGCGCCGAGAATCAGTCGCTTCTGAGCGTGTTGCGCTATGTCTTCCACAGAACTGCCAGTGCACCTGGTACCCGCAGTGTCGTTCTCGTTTCTCCTGGATTCCTCCTGCTTGAGCCGGCAGTGCGCGAGGCGATCGCCAATTTGACCGATGCCGCGCTACGGGATGAGATCGTTGTCAACACGCTTGACGTCCGTGGTCTCGTTGCTCCGATGTCCCCGCCGAATCAGGCCCATTCCGCCAACTCAGTCGTCCAGTTCCGCTACGATAGAGAAGAAGATTCCGCCCAGAGCGAGGTTCTCGCCGATCTCGCCTACAGCACCGGAGGCACCTTCTTCCACAACAACAACGATCTCGACGAAGGTTTCCGCCGCACCGCCGATCAGCCCGAATATATTTACGTCCTAGGATTCTCCCCGCCGAAGCTCGACGGTAAATTTCACAAGCTGAAAGTCCGGCTGAACACAGGTGAAAAGCTGGCCATTCAGGCGCGCGAAGGCTATTACGCCCTGAAACCCGGTTCAAGCCGGTAAATAACCCACAAACTCCCCAGATTCATCCCGCAGGTCGGCCCACCTGTTCGCCCGCATTTGCATCTAGATTCACATTCGCGTGTGATTTAAATCACAGATTGACTTGGGAAACGGACATAGGCTCGGCTATGCTTGTTACAGCGCGCGTATAAAGGCGGAAACCGCAATGCCCGAGAACACTCTCACGATTACCGACAATCGCACAAATAAGACCTACACAGTTCCGGTCGATAACGGCACGATCCGCGCCATGGATCTGCGCCAGATTAAAACGGGCCCCGAAGATTTCGGCCTCATGACCTACGACCCGGCCTACATGAACACCGCGTCGTGCAAGAGCGCCATCACCTACATCGACGGAGACAAGGGCATCCTGCGCTATCGCGGATACCCCATCGAAGTCCTCGCTGAGCGCTGCACCTTTCTGGAGGTCGCGTACCTGTTGATGTTCGGCGAGCTGCCCACCGAGAAAGAGTTAAACCAGTGGGTCTACGACATCACGCATCACACCATGCTGCACGAGACGACCAAGAAATTCATGGAAGGCTTCCGCTACTCCGCCCACCCCATGTCGATGTTCGTCAGCACGATTGCTGCGCTCTCGAGCGTTTATCCTGATGCCAAGCTTGTCCGCAGCCCCAAAGATCGTATGCACCAGATCGTCCGCCTGATCGGCAAAGTTCCGTCGATCGCAGCCATGTCGTACCGGCACAATGTCGGATTCCCCTACGTCTATCCCGACAACGATCTGAGCTACACCGAAAATTTCATGAACATGCTGTGGAAGATGGTCGAGCCGAAATATGTGGCGCATCCGGCCATCGCCCGCGCACTCGACATTCTGTTCATCCTTCACGCCGATCACGAACAGAACTGCAGCACCAGCACCATGCGGACGGTGGGCAGTTCCGAGAGCGATCCTTATCTGTCGGTCGCTTCCGCGGCATCGGCGCTCGCCGGCCCGCTGCACGGCGGAGCCAACGAAGAAGTGCTCAAGATGCTCGATGAAATCGGCACCAAGGACAACGTGCCGGCCTACATCAAGCGCGTGAAAGACGGGCATTTCAAGTTGATGGGTTTCGGGCACCGCATCTACAAGAACTACGATCCGCGCGCCAAGATCATCCGCTGGAGCGCCGAGCAGGTGTTCGAGGTGACCGGACGCAATTCGAAACTCGATATCGCGCTTGAACTCGAACGCATCGCTCTCGAAGACGAATACTTCGTGAAGCGCAAACTCTATCCGAACGTGGATTTCTACTCCGGAATCATGTATCAGGCCATGGGATTCCGGCCGGAGATGTTCACCGTGCTGTTCGCCATTCCACGCACCGCCGGATGGCTCGCGCAGTGGGAAGAACTCATGCGCGATCCCGAACAGAAAATCGCCCGCCCGCGCCAGATCTACACCGGATCGGGCGAGCGCGAATTCATCCCGATCGACAAACGCGTTCCGGTGCCGATCCCGGCAGAATACCCGGCACGCTAGTTTGGGAGTGTAGGTTTGCAATGTTACGAAATGCCCCGCAAAGATGCGGGGCATTTTTTAGTGCTCCGACGACAGCTGTAATTACAGGGGTGGCCCACGCGAGCCCGCTGTTGGCTTGAGTGGGGAGTTTCAAAATCACTTCGATTCAACGTTGCACTTTATTCCTTCGCGAGCCGAAAGCGCGCGAACGGCTTCACTTCGCCGTTTACGATGTTATCGAGCCGATTCTCCCAAGTGTTGGTCTTGGGATTGTAGGTGAACGTGTTGGTGAAGCTGGTCTCCCCGTGCTCGTCCTTGAAGATGAAACTAAGCTCATTCTCTTTCGGCGCGGCGACTCCGATGGATTCTGTCGTCAGCCCGCCGTAAACATCCAGCCACACGCAGGCGTATTGCTTCGTCTTTTCATTCCATCCGATAAACACGGTCGCTGCGTACTGCGGATCGCCCTTGTCATTCTTGTCGCGCGAAACTTCGTAGAAGCGCAGGTAGCGGTGCTGGATCACCCACTGTGCATTCAGTGTATGTGTCGCAGCTTGCTTGCCCACGTTTCCCTGCATCACCCACTTTCCGGCGAGATGGTCGAGCAGTGGTGAATTGGTTGGCCCCTGTTGCGCGGCTGCAGCGATTGACACAAACATCGTCAGGGCGATGAGGACTTGCTTCATATTCCATTTCCTCCAGCAGACAGAAACGCATCAACTATTCGCAAGGAGTCGGCGTTCCTTGTGCTTCTTTTGTACTTGCCAAAGTATCAAAACGACACCTCGAAGAAACGTATAATTAGAGACGCGCGATCGAGCTGCCCATTGAGGACGTCGTTGTCGTCGCAATACGAAAAGGAACTGAGCGGAGCGGAATCCGCGCCGAATGCCGCGCGGATTCGTGAGCAGTTGCGGCGCATTCTCGCGCATCCGCTGTTTACGAACAGCAAGCGTTATCCCGTGCTGCTCGCCTATGCCGTGGAGCAGACGCTCGATGGCAATGCCGCGGAGCTTAAAGAGCGGACGATCGGGGTTGAGGCCTTCGGTCGCGAACCGGACTACGACGTAAATCTCGACCCAGTGGTTCGGATCACCGCGGCTGAAGTTCGCAAAAGACTCATCCAGTACTACTACAACCCTGACCACGCAGGAGAGCTGGTTATCGAACTGCCAGTCGGCTCCTACGTAGCCTCTTTCCGGGAGCCGGCCGCGACGCCAACAAACCCGGTCGGAGAATCCGTCTCGAGGGTTCTGCCATCCTCGGCCGAGCCCCTCTGGGGAGACGCTCGACAATCGCCCTCCAGACTCACGTCCCGCCACTGGATTTCGTTCGGGATCGCGCTGCTTTTTGCCGCCCTGGTCGGCTTCGGCATTGGCCACGTCAAGCTTCCCAGGCAGCCCTCGAATCTGCAGCTGTTCTGGGAGCCGATCACGGCAAGCTCCAACCGGATCACCTATTGCGTGGGCGAGGCCACAGACGCGGCAGGGCGTCGCCGCGGCAGAACCGAGGACAATCCGATCGGCGAGCTGAACCTGTCCGACGTCACCACTCTCGCCCGCTCCATCGGCCCGCTTGTGCTTGGCAAGAGCACGTTTCGTATTGTTTCCGCGCTGGATGCCGACTTCATCCAATTGCGCGAGGGCCCCATCGTGCTCATCGGAGCTTTCAACAACCCTTGGACGTTGCGGATCACGCAGAACTTGCCCTTCGGATTCGAAGCCGAGAATCAAGTTCACAAGATTGTCGACCACAGGAATCCTCAACGATTCTGGACGTACCAGTGGCAGGTTCCCAATACCGTACTGGCCCAGGACTATGCCGTCGTCGCCAGAATCCACGACAATGTAACAGGGCAGCCCGTCGTCATTCTGGCCGGCATTCTCGCGGAGGGAACTGAGGCGGCCAGCGAGGTGGTCTCGAATCCCGAGTACCTCAACGCTTTGCTCGAAAAAGCTCCCAAGAATTGGGATCAGAAAAACCTTGAGGCTGTCATCGAGACCCACGTCATCGAGCGCCATCCCGGCCCTCCAACAGTCGTTGCCGTAGAGACCTGGTGAGACCCAAAGATGTTCCGGAAAAGCATGTATCATACCTCGACTTTTCACCCCTCCTCGGCAAGCTGTATCACTCTGCAAGTCTTGAACTTACCTGCTCTCGCCGGTGCTTGATGCACGATAGAGCTTCCTTTCACGACCAATGACCTCCTAATCTGCAGTAGAGCGGAAACACGGAGAGGCAGTTCCAGCCCTATGTGGATTCGAAGCCTCCGGGTACGGATTTGTCTCTCCGGCTCAGATCTCGCGTGGACTCTACCCAATTCCGCATCCCCGCGGATCTCATAAAGGAGACCCATGAAACGAGTTTTAGGAGTTGCCCTCTTATTGGCCTTGTTCTCTCTTCCCTTGTTTGCCGCGAAGAACTCGCAGGAGTTTGTACTTCCTTCCAACGTTCACATCGGCGATGCTCAGGTCGCGGGAGGACATTGCAAGGTGGCCTGGAGCCAGCCGTCCGGATCACAAGTTCAGCTGACCATCAAGACGGACGATCAGAAGACCATCACCGTCCCGGCTCAGAAGATTGAAGGAAAGCAAGGCTCCGTGTCTGTTCAGACCTTTGTGGCGAACGGTGTCACCTATGTGCAGGAGTTCGACACCAAGGACGCCCGGTTCGTCGTTCAGGACCCGGGCAAAGGCACGAAGTAAAACGCCGTTTCAGTTCTTCGCCTGAATGCAGCCGCGGTACCGATCAAGGGAATGCGGCTGCCCCATCCCCCTCCGTTTTGTGCGGGGGAATGAGGCTTCCAATAAAGCCGCGCAATGATGAACGGTTGACTTAGCCAAACTGCTCAACCGGCATGGCTCCGTCTCGCGCCGGCGCAGTTTTTGCAATTGAGTAACGGATGTTACTTCTGCAGTCCGTCCCATGACCAGCGCGGGATACTGAGGCCCTCCGGCACATCGTCGGCGGATTCGTGGTAGCGGGACATCGTCGTGGTGGTCGCCCAGGCGAAATAGTCGTGCAGCACTTGTCGCAAGCGATCGTCAGTGGCGAGTCCAGCATCGGCCAGAGCGAGATCGAAACAGGCAATCGCGCGGCGATCCATTTCCTCGTGTTCGCCATTGCCGCTGTGTATCTTGACGACGCCGCTTTCATCGCCGTAAGAATCGGAATAGGTCGTCGGACCGCCAAGCGCCTCAGCCCAGTACGCCGCGAGCCGCTCCACATGATCGGGCTGGAATCCATGGCTGAACGCATGGGCCACAACCTCGTCGGCCATCACCCGCTTGTGCCACGCGCGAGCCAGACGGCGCATACCGTCGTTGCCGCCGGCCGCCTCAAAGACAGTTCGCATGCGGATACGATGACAATCTCTTGAACTCTTCTGTTTCCCAACCGCGGAAAGCACACAAGTTGTAATGCCTCAGGCGACCGGCTCGTCATCGGACGAGTCCGCATTTCTTGCGCCGTTACGCCGCGTGCTTGGCCAGTTCTGCCAGATGTTCTCGGTGCCGCTCGGGGGAAGTGATGACCTTCATCTCCTGCCAGTCATACGCAAATTCTTTTCCGCAGTCGAGACAGACTACATAGGTTCCGGTCAACGCGGCAGCCTGGGGGCGATGCGCCGCGCGACGCATGGTTACGGGGAAGCTATAGTGAGAGTGTTTGCACCCGAACACAGCATCGACCAGTTTTCCAATCATGACCCACCTTCCACCTGAGCGAAAGTTAAAGACAGTGTTGTCGCTGAGAGTGCGCGCCCCCCTCACAGTCCACATTCCGTAACGCTGCACCCATGTACTTAGATTCAGAACACGGGAAAAAGGTCTAGGATTTCCCTAGGGAAAATCCCTAGTTATGAGTGATTACTTAGTTGCTTTAGGATCATGCAGTTGAATGGAATCGCGCCGCATCCGACAACTCCTAACGTTATCTCTTGGTCAACAGTCGCCAGTGAGTCACACGCTTTGCGGGCCGCGCTTCTTGTGCTGCTGACACTTCGTCATGATCGCCGAACGGAGCCGGCTGCGAAGGTCTTCGGGGAGTTCGTAGAGTTGGGAGTCGCGATAAATCTCGATGGTCTTCTTGGTCGTGTCGCAGACAACGTAGCAGTTGTGGCACCAGGAAAGGTGATTCTCCAGTTCGCTCTTTGTCTTTTCGTCGAGAACGCCGTCCAGATAGCTGGTCAGCTCGTTTAGGAATTCAGAACATTTCACTGGTTGCCATCTCCGCTCGCGACATCGCCGTTTTTAACATCTTCACCCCTGCTATTTCCTGACTTGCCGTTTTCGCCGCCGTCTCGCCGCTGAAAGTAGCGGCCCAGCCGCTCGCGCAGTTGCAGCCGGGCCCGCAACAGCCGCGATTTCACCGCGGGAATACTCAACTCAAGCGCCGCCGCAGTTTCTTCCGTCGACAAACCTTCCACGTCTCTCAGGACGAATACCGTCCGGAATCCCGGCGGCAAGCCCTGAATCGTCTTGCTCAAAATCTCCCGCAGCTCTGCTTGCGTGTACTGCTGCTCCGGATTCGGGCTCCAGTCCGCGATCTCACGCGGCAGCGAGTCGTCTTCCGTCTTGATGTCTTCGTCCAGCGAAACCGTGCGCTCGGGCTTCCGCCGGCGCAACTTCATCAGCGCTTCGTTGACGGCGATCCGCACCAGCCAGGTATAGAACTTCGACTGCTCCTGGAACTTGGCCAGATTTCCGTACGCCTTCAGGAACGCTTCCTGCACCACATCTTCCGCATCTTCGCGGTTCTGCGTGATGTGTTGCGCGATCCGGAACACGTTCCGATCGTAGCGGCGGACCAACTCCTCGAAAGCTGAGTCGTCACCTTTCTTCGCCGCCCGTACCAGCGCCAGTTCTTCGCTTACAGGCTGTTCCAGTTTGTTTTGGATGGCTCCCATAGTCCCGACGATGCAAGATTTTCCGAGCCATCAAAGGCGCCGGAGGTAACCTCTATTTTAACGGCAACCGGGAATTTTTCCCAATCGGGTGAATACGGATCGTGTGGCGACAACCGCCTCGGCTATCCGTCCAGCGAAGCGAGGCGAGGACACGGGCTGCTAAGCACCGGTTGCCCCATCCTTCCCGCGTTCTGTGCAGGAGGATGGTCGGTCGCGGAGGCAGGCCGATGTTCAGCTGGAACGGATGACTGATAACGGACGACTGCAGGAAGGTGTCAAGATGAACAATCCTTCCGCCAGCTTCCGCCTCTCGCCCGCTCCCGCTTGCTATAAAATCGGTGAGAAAAGTGACTCCGGCTCGGTTGAACAGGTACCGAAGTACTCAAGAGATTGTCGTACAAGTTCCATATAATCAGCGGTTAGGGTACTGTCAGTAGTACCTGTTGCGGAAGGAAGACTTTATCCCGGAAATGGTCTCCTGAGAAATGGCGGATAGCAAGGAACTCCAGCAAATCGTCGAGCGCGCGGTGGCGCAGGTCTTTGAGCGCCAGCTTCCGAAGTTGCAGTCTGAACTGGTGAGCCGCGTTCTGGCCGAATTGCCCGCGCAAAGCGCCACAACCGAGGCTCATGCCGCAGCCCCGAGCGCGTCAAACCTGGTGCAGTCGGTCTCAACCATCCATTCGGGCACCACGCAAAAGGAAATTCTCCGCGCCCTGCTCGATGCCGGCAGTTCCCATGCCGCGCGGGTTGCGCTGTTTGTAGTGAAGGGCGGCGCGGCCAACGGGTGGCAAAGCCGCGGCCTCGGCGAAGAGGATGCCGTCAAGGATTTTCCGCTCGATATGTCCAGTGGCCCGGTTTCGCACGCGTATATGAATCGCGTGGCCGCTCCAGCGAACATCGCCGAGATGGATCCGCGATTCGTCAAGCAGTTCGGCGGGCCCGACAACGAACAGATTCTGGTTTTGCCGCTCGTGCTGAAAGAAAAAGTGGCGGCGTTGCTCTACGCCGATGGCGGTTCGGCCAACGCTCTCGATCCTGCGGCGCTCGAAGTTCTCGTGATGGCGACCAGCGCATGGCTCGAAGTAACATCGCTGCGCAAGCAGATGCACAAAGAAATCGCGGAGGCCGCGCCCGCCATGGAGCCGCCTCCCGCGCCCATGCAAACGGTCAGTTCGTTTTCTGATCCATTTGCAGGCCATGCTCCGAAGCACATCGCGCCCAAGCCAGTTCCAGAACCTGAACCGGAAGCCGCGGAAGTCGTCGAAGTCGCGCACGCCGCCTCCGCCAGCGCGGCAGCATCGGCGCCCGCAGCTGCAGCCGATCCCTTCGCCGGACTCTCCGCCGAAGACGCCGACACGCACCGCAAGGCCCAGCGTTTCGCCCGCCTGCTGGTCGACGAGATCAAGCTCTACAACCAGGCCAAGGTGGCTGAAGGACGGCGTCACAAAGATTTGTACGATCGTCTGAAGGAAGACATCGACAAGAGCCGCTCGACCTTCCAGAAGCGTTATGGAAGCACCGCGGCGGCGAGCGGCGATTATTTTCAGAAGGAAGTCGTGCGCAGCCTTGCCGAAGACGATATGTCGGTGATGGGTGCGAATTTCAAGAAGTAGCGTTGCGCGAAAAAGTCGTGGAAGGGCGGCCGTTTCGCGCCGCGTTCAATGCATCATAGGATTGTAGGCTTTCGCCCCGGCTTTCAGGTTCTGGCATTCGCGTCTCCGCGCGAAAATTATTAAGGTGTCTCGATTGGGTCTCAAGTGGTGGTGGGTCGCTGCTCTGGCCGGATTCTTCGGACTCTCCAGCAGCCTGCATCTTAACGCGCGCGTTCATCCCCAGGATTCGTCGGCCGCAGCGCAATCTCCCGCGACCGGCGCGGCGCCGCAATCCGCGGAGCACAAACCTGCAGCCAAAAAAACAGTTAAGAAGACTCCCGCTCACACCCGCGCGCGCCGACGGCGCCGCCCGATGTCCCCGCGCGTTCGCCGGATCCGGCAGGCCTTTGTCGCATCCACGAGCCTGCGTCCGATGGCGCAACAGCTAATTCAGGACCGTACGCCCGCTGCCTACGCCGGAGTCGAAGCCTACGCGCGCGCTCACACCAAAGAAGACGCCGGAGCGCTCGCGTGGCTTGTGGTCGGATACGCCCACATCATCGATCATGAATGCCCGAAGGCGATCGAACCGCTGAACCGCGCCAAGCCGCTCGCCGGAGATCTCGGCGACTACGTTACCTACTACCTCGGAACCTGTTATCTGCAAATGGGACGCCAAGCGGAAGGTCTGGCCGCGCTGGCGAATTTCGCCACGACCTATCCGGACTCGCTCCTCATCCGTGACGCGCATCTCAGTTACGCCACCGCTCTCATCAGCGATGGCCGGGCTGCCGAGGCTGCAGAGATTCTCGAAAAAGATCGTCTGCCCGCCCGTTCGGATATCGAACTCGCTCTTGGGCGCGCCTTCGCCGCGCTGAAGCAATATCCCAAGGCGTCGGAAGCATTTGCCAATATCTACTACACGATGCCAATGTCGCCGGAGGCCGACGCTGCCCGCGACGAACTCAAACGCCTTCCCATCGCATTTGAGCCGACCTGGACGCAGCGCCACACGCGCGCCGACCTGCTGATGAAGGGCAAGCGCTTCGATGACGCCATCACCGAATATCGCGAGCTCGCGATCCACGCCACTCCCGAAGGGCACACCAACGCCGAACTCGCCCTGGCTGACGCACTCTATCGCGGCGGACATCACCGCGAGGCCAAGGCCGAACTCACCAGCATCTCCAATCCAACGCCGGAGCAGAACGCCCACAAGCTCTACATCCTTGCCGAAGCTGCGTGGGGCTCGGATGACAACGATCTTTTTTACCGGACAGTTGACCAGATGCGCCAGACGGAGCCTACGAGCTCCTGGTTCGAGTCGGCGTTGCTGCTGGTGGCCAATTTGCACCTCGTCCATCACGAGAGCGATCAGGCCCTCGACGCCTTCCGCGAACTGCAGCAGCGCTTTCCTACTGGAGCCCGGGCCTCCTACGCCCACTGGAAGGCCGCGTGGCTCACGCTGCGCATGGGACAAATCGAACAGGCCAAGCAGCAGTTCGAGGAGCAGATCACTCTCTATCCCAACGGCAACGAAACCTCGAACGCCCTTTACTGGCGCGCGCGTCTGGCGGAAGAACAAAATCAGCCGGGCATGGCTCGCGCCTTTTACGAGAAATTGTCGGAACGCTACCGCAATTACTATTACGCTGAACTGGGCCGCGATCGCCTGAAGAACCTTCCAGAGACGAACGATCCTCCGGGGACGTATCCGATTCTCGACCGAATTCCGCCGCTCGACCATGCGGAAAAGATTGAACTCGAAGATCCGCCGACCGACGATCTGCATCTGCAAAAGGCGCGCCTGCTGGGCAACGGAGGGCTTGTCGACTTCGCCGTTCGCGAACTGCAGGCCGCCGCCGACACCGATAAAGGAAACTGGGAACTCGCTGAGACCGCGCAGATCTATACGGACACCGGGCACTTCGACCGAGCGATCGAGGTAATGAAGCACTCGGTTCCGAGCTACTTCGCGGTCGATATTCCGATGCTGCCGCGCGAGTACTGGGAGGCATTGTTCCCGCGGCCCTACTGGTCCGATCTGAAAAAATATTCGGTCGCCAACGGGCTCGATCCATATCTGGTCGCGTCGCTGATTCGGCAGGAATCGGAATTCAATCCGCTGGCTGTGTCGCGCGCGAATGCCGTCGGACTGATGCAGCTGCTGCCAAAAACCGGACGAGTCGTGGCACATCAGGAATCGCTGCATCACTACAACTCCAGTGAGCTCTACACGCCCACCGTCAATCTTGAACTCGGCACGCATTATTTCCGCGGCATGGTCGACAAGTTCAACGGATCATTCGAGCACGCCCTCGCCGCCTACAACGCCGGCTCGGACCGTGTCGAGGAATGGATGGGGCAGGGACCGTATCGCGATTCGCCAGAGTTCGTCGAGTCGATCCCGTTCACCGAGACCCGCGAGTACGTGCAGGCCATCATGCGCAACGCCGCCGTGTACCGGCAGCTCTACGGAACGCCGTAATCTCGCCACGGATCTGCGCGGAGTTTCACGGATTGGCGAGAAGCCGCGCCACGTCTCGTGATTCGCCTTTGGCCGAGATGAAATGTGCGTCATCCGGAACGCCCGAGAAGAGCAGGGCGGATTCGTTCGAGGGCACGTTCCGGCAGCCACAAAAGTCAAGACCACAAAAGTATCCTGGCTGCACCACTCGGGGTGCATTCCTGCTGTAAACCGCTGATTCGAGAGCCCATAAAAGCAATGTGGTCTGTGTAAAACAAGTCATATAAACACTTTATATTCAATTACTTACACTCGGAAGTTAAACCGATTTAACACGCCGCTACTGCGACGCGACGAGTTGACGAAGCAAGGCTTCACACGGCACACGATCGCCTCAGCCTCTTTGCCGTAAGCTCGGCAACGGGCACTTCTGGATGCGATCAGCCCGTCGGTTCTCACCTTCATTTTTCTTGAACTTAGCGGAACTGATTTCCTCCGCCCCGCGTATCTTTCTTCGAAGACGAACGATGGAGGTGTATCCGTGCGAATCACGCTGCTCGTGCTTCTGTGTCTCTCCGCCGTCATGATGTCCGCGCAGGACGTGAAGATCGATCGCACCGGCGACAGCCCTGTGGAAGCGAAGTTCGCTCCCGCAGGCCGCATTCGCATGGACATCTGCCCGGGCGGTATCGATCTCATCGGCACCGACGATCCGGTGGTGCGGGTTTCGTATCATCCGCCCGGTGGCGATGTCCGCGTTCGAATCGAAGTGACCGGCAACCGCGCCAACCTGCGACTGAGTGGATGCCCGAATAGCAACTTCCGCGCCCGCATCGAAGTGCCGAAATCTTCCGGCCTCTACGTCCGCATGTTCGCCGGACAGCTCAACATATTCGACGTCACTGGCGACAAAGACGCCGAACTCACCTTCGGCCAGATGAACATCGAAGCAGGAAAGCCCGAGAGTTATGCCAATGTCGATGCCTCGGTGAACAGCGGCGCGATCGACGCTTTCGACGTCCACAAGGGAGGCCTGTTCCGGTCATTCGAACGCAGCGGCCCGGGCAATCTGCGCCTGCACGCCCACATCGGGGCAGGACAGATTGAGATCAACTAGTCAGAAGATAACCACAAAGGACACGAAGTAGCACAAAGGAAAAACGTAGCAGGACGCCCTTCGTGTGACTTCGTGTCCTTTGTGGTTTGAATTGATTTTTTAGAGTAAGGACGATGCTTCACTCCTGGAGTGATGCATGAAGAGAATCTCGAACACCAGCAGCACCGCTCCCACCACGATCGCGCTGTCGGCCAGATTGAACACCGGCCACTGATATTGCTTCACGTACACGAGCAGGAAATCGACGACGCGGCCGCGCGCGATCCGGTCCCATAGATTTCCAACGGCGCCGCCAAGAATCAGCGACAACGCAATTCCCGTGATCGACAGGGCGCGCTGCTGCCGCCAGAGAAGAAAGATCACCACGACCATTGCAACCACCGAGAACGCGATCAGCAACGTGGTTCGCCAATGGAAAGTCGAGTCGGCGAACAGGCTGAAGGCCGCGCCCGTGTTTTCGGTGTGCGTGATGCGGAAGAATCCGGGAATGATCTGGATGTGCGTGTACATCGGAATGCGCGTGGCCACCAGCCACTTCGTCCAGCGGTCGAGCACGACCACGAGCGCCGCGATCGCGAAATGGACGACGCGCGCCGTGGTGTTATGAGTCATGGTGGTATCTGGCTCGATGGCGCACGCTTCGGATTCTCCGCCGGATGGAATCGTCATGGTCGATTGTTATCTTCGATGTTCGTCTGCGGCCGGTCACGCCGAATACTTGCGAACCAGTAGCGTGATGGGAAACCCTACGCAGAAAATGTGGATCGTCACTCCGATGAGCATCATTTCCCACGAGAATGGATACTTGCGCGCCGCCGAGAGTGGCACCACGATCCGGTTCATGAAAAAGTAAACGGCAATCCCGTACGCGGCGCCGGAAATCACAGCATGATCGAGCAGGAAGCCGAACCCGCGCGAAGCCGCAAAATAAACTGCGCTCGCCGAGAATGCGATGAAGTACTGGCACGCCAGACCCAGAGCAGCTGTCGAAAGCCCGCCCGCCAGCGCCCGCGATGGCCCCAACAACCCGGCCGCGATTCCTTGCAAAAGAGGGATCGGCTTTAGCCCAAAATGGCCGTAGACGAGAAACGCAGCAGTGATGTCGAGACTGCCAGCCGCAGATCCGGCCCATACTATTGCTGCACCGGGACGCCCTCTTTGCGGCGACAGAACTGCCGACCCGTTCACTGCGCCGTCTCCCGCTCGATTTCCTTCAGCACCGCGCTGCAGCGCTCGCAGACCGTGGGATAGCCCTTGTCCTCGCCGACGTGGACGGAATAGTTCCAGCAGCGCTCGCACTTCGCACCGTCGGCTTTCTTCACTTCGACATGCAGGCTACCAGTGCCATTGCCCGATCCCTGCGCCAGGTGCACCTGCGAGACAATGAAGATGTAGCGCAGCTGATCCTCATACCGCTTCAGCAGGGAATACACGGGATCGGACGCGGTGATCAGCACTTGCGCTTCGAGTCCGGTGCCGATCAGCTTCTCGTTGCGCGCAGCTTCGAGGGCTTTCAGCACTTCATCGCGCACGCCGCGGAGGGAGGCCCAATCTTTTTCTTGCGCGTCGTTTTTGTCTGACGCCTTGTCGCCCAGAATCTCGCCGGCAGCAGGGAACTGCGCCAGGTGCACGCTCTGCTCGCGCGATGCAACCTGCGGCAAACATTTCCAAACCTCTTCGCAGGTGAAGCTCATGATCGGAGCCATCAACCTCACCAGTGCCTCGCCGATCCGCCAGATCGCGGTCTGCGCGCTGCGTCTTGCCTTCGATTTCGGAGCAGAGATGTAGAGACGATCCTTCAGCACGTCGAAATAAAACGCGCTCAGATCGACGATGCAGAAGTGATTCAGCCGGTGATAAATCTTGTGGAAGGCGAACTCATCGTAGTAGGTCTGCACGTCGGCGGCGAACGACACAGTCTGCCGCAGCATGTACTGATCGAGCGCTTCCATCTCCTCGAACGGAACGGCATCGCGCTCCGGCACGAATCCTTCGAGGTTGCCCAGGATGTAGCGAAAGGTGTTTCGGATCTTCTTGTAGTTCTCGCCGACGCGCTGCATGAGCGCCTCGGATCCGACCACATCTTCGCGGAAGTCGACCGACGCAACCCAGAGGCGTACAACCTCTCCGCCGAGGCGGCTGGAGATATCTACCGGATCGACGTCGTTGCCCCGCGACTTCGACATCGCCTGGCCTTTTTCGTCGAGCGTCCAGCCGGGCGTGACCACGCCTTTGTACGGCGGCGTCTGCTTCGTGCCCATGGCGCAGAGCAGGGAAGACTGGAACCATCCGCGATACTGATCGCCGCCTTCAAGATATAAATCCGACGGCCACGGATAATCGGGCTCGTCGCCCGT
>DATJOA010000015.1:0-20600 GCA_035507635.1 Candidatus Acidiferrales bacterium | reverse complement strand
TTCCGGCATTCTCACCATCGGCGGCACGATTCTCGGCACCAGCCGCGACAAGCCTCATCGCATGGTGATGAATGGCAAAACAAAGGACATGACCGGCGTCATCCGGAGGAATCTCAAGACGTGGGGAATCGATTGCGTGGTATGCCTGGGTGGAGGCGGCACTGCGAAGAACGCCCTGCGCCTCGACCGGGCAGGGATCCATGTGATTACGTTGCCAAAGACGATTGACAACGATGTGGCCATGACCGACGCCACTTTCGGATACGCCACCGCTTTGGACATTGCCAGCGAGGCGATAGACCGTCTGCACAGCACCGCTCACAGTCACCACCGCATCATCGTGGCTGAGGTCATGGGGCATCGCGCCGGTTGGCTTACGCTGGGCGCTGGACTCGCCGGGGGCGCGGATGTGATTCTCATTCCCGAAATCCCGTACGAGGTGGAGAAAATCGTCAAAGCCATTCGCCGACGAAGCAAACAAGGAAAAAACTTCAGCATTGTCGCGGTAGCCGAGGGTGCGATGAATCGCGACGACGCGCGTATCTATGACAGGGCGAGAAATAAACTGGAACTCGCCACTACCTTGAACCACAAGATCGAGGCCAAACGCGAAGTCGCCGCGCTTGATGTTCGGCATCAGGGCAACACGATGCGCCTCGCCAGACAGCTTGAGGAACTGACGCACCTCGAATCCCGCGTAACCATCCTTGGCTATGTGCAGCGCGGTGGTACGCCGTGCGCGGCAGATCGCATCCTCGCCACTCGCCTCGGCACAGCGTGCGCCGATCTAATTAAAGACGGGAAATTTGGCGTAATGGTGGCGGCTCGCGGCGACGGAACCGAGCCTGTGCCTCTGGATAAAGTGGCAGGCAAGCGAAAATCAGTTCCGCTCGACCATCCCTGGATAGAGACAACTCGCAGACTGGAAACCTGCCTTGGTGATTGATCGCAGGGCGTGGTATGTCTCGTTCTGGCGCTTCGCTGCCGTTTATCGGGAAGCCGGTTTCGGAAGAATTGGAGCCGGTCTTCGGAGCAGTAGCTCTCCCCGCATGTCGGAAACTGGACGGTTCCGCGCCGACTCTTCGTTAGGTCCCCCAAAGGCGGGAACGGGCTCTCTATCGGTGGAGCGGCTTTGGTCTTGGCGCTGGTCCTTTTCTTTCTGTCTCAGCGTGGAAGCAGCCTAATGATAGCGGTACACGCTTATCTTCCGCCGCCTCCGCAAACTGCATTTCGCGCTTGGGGTTTTGGTGCGGGTCCGATCGTCGTGTCGCGCGACGGCTAAACGCTCTCCTTCTCTGCGGTCGACAAAAAGGAAAACACCAATCTCTGGATCTACTCGCTCGATCCGCGTTTTTCTCCCGACGGCAAGTCTATAGCCGTGACCGTCAAAGATGCTCGATCCGGTAATGACGACATCTGAAAGCGATCCCTGACTCTTATTCCGGCGATCGGAAGATATCTACTCGAGAACCGGGGGCAGGCCTGCAATCCGAAAGGAAGTGCAGTTGGGAAATTCAAAGCGATGAGGAGAGACTCAAAGCCCCCGATCTTTGAGGCAAAATGAAACCCGATTGATTAGGTTAGGAGATGCTTGATGGCCCTTCGCCGTAGAAAAAGGATATTGGTCTTCCATCCTCATCAACCCATGCTTCCGGCCCAAGCGGCACTATTGAACCGACACGGTTACGAGGTGGTAGCCGCGGATTCGGTAATACAGACGGTTCTCAAATTGCAGGCCCAGGAAAATTCTGTCGATTTGCTATTGGTTGAATGCCCCAACAATGCTTAGTAAATGCAGCAACCCCCTCTGCTCTGCTCCGTTTCTCTATCTGCGCGATGGAGAATTGTTTCGGCTCGAAGCTGACCCGAAACGCCGCTCTGGTAGACCAGGTCGGCTGGAGTACTATTGGCTCTGTGGTGGGTGCTCGTCGAATATGAGTCCGCGGATCGGCCAGGACGGACATGTATTTCCTATTACGGTACCCGCGCTTGAGCGCGCTGATTTCAATCAGAGAGGCATCACACTGGTTGACCGACGCGACGGTCTACTGCTTAGCAGGTTAGGCTTCGCGCATGCAGGACATAGTACGGGTGCGGTATTCTTCGGCTGAATGATATCTATCCCTCAACTAACAAAGTTGTGCTTAAGCCAAAATAGGGGGTTGAAGGGGAAGACTCTGCTATTTCATCTCTTTCCATGTCCAACGGAGCAGCCGGACGCCGTTCTTTGCTACCAAACTACAAAAAGATGATTACCGTTCGTAAAAACTAAATAGTGCCTGGACACCTGCGACTTCGATTACGTCACCCGCCTCAAGTTCTTTTTGGCCACCCTCGACCAGCACATCATTCACCCTGACCTTTACCCGATTGCCCGAAGGAGCGATGAAGTAGCCATCCTCGGCCCTGTAAATCGAAGCCACAACGTCGGGAGTAAACCATCTCTTTAGCCGAATGCCCGCCATTTTTGATCTTCCGATCAGGGTCAGCTTACTGGTGAGAACGTAACGCTGCTGGTCCGTTCGTCCTTTGACAATCGTTAGTGTGCCGATCGTCTGATGAACCGCAGCCACGCGATTCACTTGGCTTGTCGCAAGGCCAATTCTCTGAATCGCATTCGGGCCGGCAGACGAAGCTGCTGCGGCTGCTTGCGCCAGCATCCCTTTCGCTTCTGCCGTGTCTAAGACGACGGTACGTTCGAGCTGAGGCGGCCGAACTTTCGGTATTTGCACTGAACTATCGAGAATCCCATACTGTGCGGCAACACGAAATTCAATGGTGTGCTTGCCGATTGTAGCGCTGTCTCCATCCTTCAATACGAGCTTGCTGATGCGTTGACCATTGACGTAGGTCCCATTAAAGCTCTCGGCGTCCTCGATCACATAGTGATCGCCTTCCGCGTAGACCTTGGCGTGAAGTCCGGAAACGGCGGGATTATCGATGCGCACGTGATTATCGGGCTGTCGACCAATCGTGACAATGCCGCCGGTAAGCAAGAATTCTTGTAAGATTCGGTCCTCGAATTTAAGAAACAACTTTGCCATTGCACGGCTCCAAAAGGCTCAATTTACAAAAGCAAGTTTTGAACTGTAGAGAAGGCTTCCCTTGGCCTTGCCAATGGATGTTCATCATCTATTCTGCGTCGGAAGTCACACAAGGAAAGAGTACCAAGGTACTCGGTTCGCTTTACTCGCCCAAGGGATCAAACATTCGGTACGTGTGTAGCCTGAAATGGCTCGCAGATCACGGATCGTAAGTAGGATCTGAGTTCCGCTCAATGTGAGGGCACCGACTATAGGAGCACCGCACGCTGACTGGCGACTACCGCAGAAACAGCATCGGTTGTCATTCAAGGACTAAAGTAACTGGGAAGCAAAACTGCTCAAAGCTATGATGAAGGCGCCGCCGCACATACTCGATAATCCGCGCGTTTGCGTGTGCTTGCGAGGAACGCCGGCAGAGATTTCGCATGGAATCGCCTAAGCCAATCGACGATCAACAGGGATCCGCTCCCATAAGCCGCTACCAGATCCAGGAAGAACTCGGACGTGGTGCTATGGGGGCCGTTCACAAAGCATTCGATCCCGTCATCGGCCGTACGGTGGCGCTCAAGACTATCTTGGTCGACGATCATGAGCCCGATCGCGCGCAGGTGATCGAAAGGCTCAAGCAAGAAGCCAAGGCGGCCGGAGGACTCGATCATCCCAACATTATTACGATCTACGACGTTGGGGAGGAAAACGGTGCTGTTTACTTGAGTATGCAGTTCGTCCAAGGAATTACCTTGGCCAACTTATTGGCCGAGGTTGGTGTGCCCTCGCTGCCAACGTTTCTCTCCTGGGCGGACCAAATCTTGGCCGCAGTTGGCTTTGCACATGCTCGCGGTGTGGTTCACCGCGATCTAAAACCGGCCAACCTGATGGTCACCGAGCAGGGGTCCATCAAGGTCCTCGATTTCGGGATTGCCAAGATCGAAAACACATCGCTTACGCAGACAGGGTTGGTCATTGGGACACCGGCCTACATGGCGCCCGAGCAGATTGCGGGCAAGAAGTCGGACTATCGTGCCGACATCTTCTCGCTGGGTGCCGTTTTTTATGAGTTGCTGACCCGGGAAAAGGCTTTTCCCGGCGATATCGTGACCGCTCTTTATAAGATCGTAAATGAAGATCCCGTCGTGCCATCTCTCATCAACCCGGCCATTCCCGGCTGGATCGACTCCGTCATTCGAAAGGCCCTCGCCAAGGACCCCAAAGATCGTTTCCAAACTTGTGAGGAAATGCGGAAGGCGTTCCTTGAGCAATCTGCGCGCGTCTCGAGTGCCACTCTCGCGATGGTTCCCGCTGATAAGGCGATCGCCAACCGATCACAAACTCCCGTGAACGGTCGCAACTTTTCTCAACGCGGGCCAGCTCCGCAGCAAACCTGGCCGCGGCCTATACTCGCGTTTAGCCTGCTTCTTGTCGCGGCGGCAAGTTGGGCTTTCTACGTCCGTTCCAGAACAGGAACGTTTCCTCCGCTGGTTACGTCAATCGTGAACCAAGCGCAGGAAGCCGTGAGTTCGGGCATTGGGAAACTCAGTGACTATTTAAACCAGGTCCCTCAGCTCGCCGCTGACGAGCACAGCGTTCCGGCGTCGCCTACTCAGAAAACGAGGCCGGATACTTCGGAGAAATCACAAGCACCTGCAACGCCGGCAGAGTCAGGTCCCACACCTGTAGCGAACTTGAAACCATCTCCGGCAGTGCCAAACGATCATTCGGCTGTCGCACACACATCCGACTCAGCCGCGACATCGCCCTCACCGGCGGGAATGACTCAAAAGACAGTCGATCCGTCCCCGACTGGTTCGTCCCAAGCTGCTTCACCTCAGGCGGCTTCACCCCACACTGCCTCGCTCCAGAATGCTTCATCCCAGTCCGCTTCGCCTCAGATTGCTTCACCGCAGCCGGTCGAGAGCAATAACAACAATCAAGTCGGCGACGCGTTGAACCGGTCGGTTGATTCGCACCCAGACGAGAAACAAAGTGTCGCCTCACCGAAGCCATCTAACGGCCAGCATTTTTGGGAACCCCCTTCAATCGTCGATGGCTATACCCGACAGGATGTTCCAGATCTGGTAAGCCAGGCGAGTATCTGTGAAGACCGCGGCGAGTATCGCATGGCGCGTTACAAATACCGACTTGCTCTGAGGCTCGATCCCAACAATGCGCAAGCCCGGGAAGGTCTGCGCCGCTTGCTGTCCTTGTGGCAAGAGCGCTGACTCAAGTCAACTCAGTTCTCGCATGAATAATCCCCGTGCCACCTTGAATCGGCAACTTCCTTTGCTCGTGGGCACCGGATCCCGTCCGGAGACCGGCCGTCTCCCTCGTCTGCTATGCATTATCAGCATCCTGAACTGGAGCCGTCCGTGCCGCGCTGGACGGTGGCGCAGCCAGCGAAAGTGCTGAAACGCGGGCGCCCGGCCTTACAGTTGAGAAGCGTTCTTTGGTGCGCTAATCGGCCGCTATCCGGTTTGAACACACTCTCGATTACACTCGCGCTACGCGAGTCGATGGAATTTCTCGCGACGGTTAGATGACCATCTGGAGGCAAGAAATGAAATTCGGATGACTTCGAGGGAGGTACTGTATGTTGGCAGGAAACGACTCCTGATGCTTCACCCTCATCAGCCGATACTTCGGACCCATGCCTTGCTGCTCGAGTGCCGCGGCTATGAAGTGGCAGCGGTCGATTCCATCGTGCAGATGATTCTGAAACTGGAGGCTGAAGAGGATTCTTTCGACGGATTGATCATAGAAACCTCTGAGGAGTTGAGGCAGAATCCGTCGACATTCGTACGATTTGCGAAAGAAACCCAAGTGAGTTCGCTCCCGGCTTTGATTCTGAGTGGTCGGGGATCGCAGGAAGTCATGCGTGCCGCTAGGCAGGAGGGTTCGCGGCAGCCATTAAACCCATCGACACCGGAGAGTTTCTGGCTACATTGGCGGCAATGGTTGATCACAGAGAGATTTGCTGGTGAGCAGGAGCGCCAGGAATGAGATGCGCCCGGAGAGAGAATCTCACGCGAGTTGCGACTTGACATACAACTGCCTTGGGCGCCAAGCAACTGTAGGTTGTCGTTAAGAGGGAGGGGCAAAGCTTCAGGGAGTGTTGCAAATACGCCGCTCGATGGCAGTCGCGGCGATTTCCGGCGTGTTGATTGCTGGTGGCGTAAGCGCCTTCGCAGAAGATTGAGTTGGTGTTCTCTGCCAGTCCCAAAATAGTCAGTGGGGAGCCTAAGGAAAGTTTTGATTTCCGTCGCTCACTAGGTCAGTGCGGGACCTGGCAGCCTGCGCGCTTTAGGATCTTGAGATTTTCCTTTCGTTGCGGTTTTTATGCCGCAATGCCGGCCAGCCCGCGTACCGGCTCAAAGTCTCGCTGCTCGCTATCGACAACCATCAGATATGCAACCAGCTTGCGGGCTCCGGCGAGTGTTGCACAGTTGGCATTCCCCTTCTGCCGCGCGTTTTCATATACCAAAGCCAGATCGGGATTCCGCCTTGGCGCCAACTTGGCCGCTTCGACGAGCACTCGCTGGATAAGTTTGTTTCGCTGCTTCGAAATCGGAGTACGCGCTATTTTATCGGCGGATCATTTTTCGTCTCCGCAAAGCCCGCAGTAACTGATGGCTTGTCGGATCGATCGAAAACGTAAAATGTCCCCCATCTCCAATGCCCAGCTCAGTGCTGTGACCTTGCCAACAGCAGGAATCGTCTGCAGCCGCCGTACTCTTTCTGCCAGCAGCGGATCGCGTTGCAGCGAGCGGATTCTGGAGCGGCGCCGAACCCTGCGGTACCGGCATCTGCTGGTGCGGCAAATGGTGCAGATGAAGAATCGCGTGTCCGGCTTGCTAATGGAAACTGGCGTGAGCCACAACAAACAGCGATTGCACAAAATTGGCTATTTTCCAGAACTGCTAGCGAACGCCGATTGCACCACACTGAAACCGCGCGATATTTCGACAAGTCCACTTCGGAAACTAAGGGTATAGTCTTGGTCGCCCACATTCCCCTTGATGCATTTGTGTGAAGAACGTCTCAGGTTCCCAGCAGGTTAAATTGCAGTTTGTCGTACCCGTGCTGCCGCGCCCAAAGATCCAAGGGTATTGTCGCTAGTTCATCAACAATAGCAACTGCCAGGCCCGTTTTTGTTAAATCGATTGTCTTCAGATAGGTGTGGCATGTGTCGCAAACGTCCACCCGGACATGAGCGATTTCCGGCGCTGAATAGTAGGCCATTTGTGGTTCTCTCTCTTCTCCACACGCCGGACAATAGATTCTTCGAAAGCCCCATTCGTGCGCGCAAAGCATGCAGACCAGCGACTTTTTCGCGCCGTCACCTTCGCTACGCAGCACTCCGACGATAGGTTTCGAACCACAAAGCGGACAGGTTGAGGGAGTTCCATTCACAACTTCGATCTCCCGATGATCGCCAAGATATTCAGCGTATGGCTGAAGAAAAATCCAGGCGAGCAGCCGCTCGGAATCCGCTGCGACGCTTCCATCCATGGACTCGAGTTCGTCGTCGTCTGCGGCTCCAGAAGATTCTGTGTCCCGATACCAGAAATCTTCAATTGCTCGCTGCCATCCCGCCGGACCCTTCGCAGACAGACTCGCAGCGGCCTGCGCAAGTGGCGCCGGCGCAATCTGCTCGATCAGGGAAAGGAATGCGGGAAACTTCGGCAACAAAAGGAAGAGATCCAGCTCATCACGCATCGGGCGATCAGCAGAAATCTTCGGCGAATCCGCTAGCGTTTTCTCTATTTCTGCGTAAAAGTTTTTTTGGAAGGTCGCTATGCGCGAGTAGAACCGCAATCCTTCCGCCGCGAACGGATAAGAAGAAGTCAGTTCATTTGCCCGAGAGATACGCCTCTCCCACTTCTTGCTGGTCATTTTTGTGGGTTCGATCTGCGAAGCAGCTGCTGATACCACGTGTGGTGGTGCTTGTTAGCCCATGCGCGAGAGACGTCGCCGCGGATCACCGAACCGAACGCGCCGCGTTCCATGGCGGTGCCCATATAGACATGGATGATGAAGAGCGCCACCGTGAACAGGAAGGCAACGGCATGAACAAAAACGGCGATCTCGCGCACCACGTGGAGATTCCAAGGAATGTACTGCGGCAACCAGAGAACGAGCCCTGAAATGAGCAACAAAATAGCGTTCCAGAAAAATCCCCAAAATAGCAGCTTTTGGCCGGGGTTGAAACGGTCCGCGGAAGGCATCTGATTGTCTTCATTGCGAATATAGTGTCGAACCGACGCCCACCAAGCTTTGTCGGAAGGCGTTTCGCGCATCTGCCTGGCCCACATGCCGTACATCAGGAAAACAGCAATCGTAAAAATCAATCCAAGCCAGGGATGCACTTCGCGTGAAACCGTCCCACCTCCCAGCAAAACAGCGATCCAGAATAGCGTCGGCGTCCAAAATGCGAGTCCGGTCAATAGCAAGTACACATACGAAAAGCCAGCCATCCAGTGAATCAGTCGTTCGTGGAAAGAGTAGCGAAGTACTCGCCCGTCGGGAAGAAGATAAGCTTCGCGGCTCATTGGTTTTCTCCGTCAGGTTTCTTCTCGTCTTCCTTCACCGTCTTAGGACCGAAGCGTAGGTAGTGGATGAAGACGCCGAATACACCGACAAAGATTCCAAAGTTCCCCAGCCATCTCAGAGGGCTTTTCCAGAGCTTCACCAGAAGTGGAATCTTCGGATCCTTTGGCAGTCCACCATAGAGTTCAGGATTTTTCGCATCGTGCAGAACGTAGATGACGTGAGTTCCGCCGACTCCCGGCGGATCGTAAACTCCTGCGTCGCGGAATCCGGAAAATTCCCGCAGTTGTTGCGCCCGTGTCTCAGCCAGTTCCTTCATTTCTGACTTCGTACCAAAGTGCAAACAGCCGGTTGGACACGCCTTGATGCAAGCCGGCTCCAACCCCTCTGAGACCCGGTCATTGCACAGCGTGCACTTGAAAACTTTGCGTGCCTTGGGACTGAATTTCGGGATGTTGAATGGGCAGCCGGTCATGCAATAGCCGCAACCGATGCAGTTCGCTTCCTGGAAATCCACGATTCCATTGGCGTACTGAACGATCGCACCGTCTGCGGGGCACGCAGCGAGGCAACCGGGATCTTCACAATGCATGCACTGATCTTTGCGCATCAGCAGCATCATGCTGCCGTCTTCGCGCTCGTGCTCGTTGAATTTGATGAGGTTCCAATAATTCCAAGCCGTTTCCGGCATAGTCTGGTAAGTGTTGTCGAAAGTAGTTTCACTGAACGGGTAACCGTTCCACTCCAGGCAGGCCACTTCGCATGCTTTGCACCCAATGCATGTCGTCGTGTCAACCAGTTTGGCGACCCGGAACTCGCGATTTAGCCCAGCGCCCGGGACCAAGCCGGTGTGACCCGAAATTCGGATTAGCTCCGTTGCGGCCTGACTCACGATTGTTTCCTATGCCTTCTCAACCTTTACTAAGAAGCCCTTGGATTCTGGGGTGTGGGCATTCGGATCGGTGACCGAGGGCGTCAGCAAATTCGCCGGCGTCCGCGCGTCTCTGCCTTCATCTTCAGTGATCCCGCGGAAGCCCTGGTGAATGGGCAGCCCTATCTGGTAAACCTTTTTGCCGTCGATCATCATTGGCTTCAGCCGGCGGGTCACGAAGGCCTTCGCGATATAAGTTCCACGCGCACTGATCACCTTGATCACGTCTGTGCCACGAATTCCTTTTTCGTCTGCCAGCTCCACCGGAATTTCGACGAACGGCTCGGGGATCAACTGCACGTTCATCGGATTATTTTTTGTCCAATAGTGATATTGTTCGGTCAACCGGTACGTAGTGCAAACAATGCTGTATTCCTCGGGAGAGCCAAATTTGTCGTAAGGCGTGGTGAATTTCTTCACCAGCGGATTGTTCGACTGATTGGGGTGGAACAAGTTCTTAGTCGGACTCTCGATGGGCTCGTAATGTTCCGGGAATGGCCCGTCAGCGAGTACACCGATTGGCGCGAACAATCGTCCAACCCCTTCTGGGTTCATGATGAAGGGGCCCATGTGGTCTTTGGGAGGAGAGTCTGGCTTAAAGTCGGGCACATCATTCCCAGCCCATTTTCCCGACGCTTCATTCCACCAGATTTGCTTGCGAGTCGGGTCCCAGGGCTTGCCATCCGGATCGCAGGAGGCGCGATTGTAAAGCACGCGCCGATTCGCCGGCCAGGACCAAGACCAATTCGGATAAATACCCAGACCCGAAGGATCTTCCGTCCCTCGCCGCTGGATCTCCGGCTGCGCTCCCGTCCACATGCCGGAGTAAATCCAATTGCCGCACGTGGTCGTGCCATCATCTTTTAGCCAGGCGAAACCGGGCAGCTGTTGGCCGGCTTTGATCACTTGTTTCGTCGCCGGATCGGTCAGGTCCGCCAGCGCCTTTCCGTTCAGTTCCATGGCGACTTGCGAAAGTGATGGATGAGACGAGTCGGCGTAGGCCCAACTGAGATTCAAAATCGGATCGGGGAATTTTCCGCCTTCTTTTTTGTACAAATCCCGAACTCGCAGGAAAATCTGCGCGATGATGTCCTGATCGAGCCGTGCTAGTCCGGGAGGCGGAACCGCAGCATACTTCCACGTCACCCAGCGGGCTGAGTTGGTCATGCTGCCGTCTTTTTCCGCAAAACCGGCACACGGCAGGCGGTAGACGGTTGTCTTGATAGTCTTTTGTTCGTCGGCCGTAATACCAGGCGCTCTCCAGAATTCGCTGGTTTCATCGGGATAAATTTCGCCGACCACCAGCCAGTCCGCCTTTTTCAGCGCATTGATATTCTTATTCGTGTCCGGACCAATCATCACGCCGTTCATTCCGAACGCCAACATGCCCTTGACCTTTTCGTTGTACATATCGTCCCAGATGTGGGTCCAGGAATAATCGCGGTCAACTTTGGGCAGGTAATCGTAGGCGAAATGATTTTGCTTCGTGGCCGCGTCACCGTATAGACCTTTCAGAAGCGACACGAAAAATTTTGGCGTGTTCGAGTAATAGTTCATCGAAGCCCACGGCGTGGGCTTCGAGGGCGTGGGCGTAACGCGTTTGAGATAGGCAGCCAAATCTGTATCGGCGGGAGTGGGCGCTTTAAGATAGCCAGGCAGTGAGTCGTACAGGCCTGCCATGTCCGTGGCACCCTGAATATTCGAATGGCCCCGTAGCGCGTTCACGCCGCCGCCGGCTCTTCCGACATTTCCGAGCAGCAACTGGATCATGGCGGCAGTGCGAATGATTTGCGTCCCGAAGGTATGCTGCGTCCAGCCGACGGCATAAATGATGGTCGCCACTTTTTTCATGTCGCCATCTTTGCGGACGGAAGTAAACAGGTCGACCGCCTTGAGATACTGCTCCTTCGGAATGCCGGTGATCCGTTCGACGGTTTCCGGCGTATATCGTGAATACTGCTGCTTGAGCAGTTGGAATACGCACCGCGGATGCTGCAACGTGGGATCGTACGACACGTTTGCAGGCAGATGAGGAGGTGGCGCCGCCCCTCCAACCTTGCCGGGCACTGGCTCAGGCGCACGCGCAGTGGCGCCAGCCGGCCCGCCAGCAGCGCCTGTTCCTTCATAGTTCCAGGTGGAGAGATCGTACTTTCCCGCCGCGGCATTGAATCCGGAATACAGGCCGTCCTCCGGAAGTTTGAACCCTTCTTTAACAATGAAGGCCGCGTTGGTGTAATTGACCAGATATTCGTGCGCGATGCGGTTGTTCTCGATCGCGTAGCGGATCAATCCGCCGAGGAATGCAATGTCGGTGCCGGCACGAATTTGCAGGAACAGATCGGCAGTGGAAGATGTGCGCGTAAATCGCGGATCAACAGAAATCAGCTTGGCGTTGCGATTGCGCTTGGCCTCCATCGCCCACTTAAATCCGCAGGGATGGTTCTCGGCAGGATTCCCGCCCATGATCAACATCATGTCAGTGTTCTTGATGTCGATCCAGCCATTGGTCATGGCCCCGCGTCCGAAAGTTGGTCCCAAACTTGAGACCGTGGGTCCGTGTCAAACACGGGCTTGGTTTTCTAAATAAACCAAGCCCAACCCCCTCATGGCCTTGACGACCAGATAATTGAACTCATTTGTGTCCGTGCAGCCGCCGATGAATGAAATGCCTTCGCACCGGTTGACCGTGTGTCCATTCGCGTCCTTTTCTACGAAGGTGTCGTCGCGGGTCTTTTTCGTCCAGCGGGCGATCTCATCGAGTGCGTTGTCCCAGGAGATGTCCTCCCACTCAGTCGCGCCCGGGCGCCGGACTTGCGGCTTAGTGAGCCGACGCGGGTTGAGCATGTCCTGTTCGAGCGACGAGCCCTTCGGGCACAAGGTTCCGCGATTGGTGGGATGATCAGGATCGCCTTCGACGTGGATTACTTGCGGGGTGACGTTCTTCGCGCGGTCACCAATCGTGTAAATAAGAACGCCGCAGCCGACCGCGCAATATGGACAAGTGGATCGGGTTTCGTTCGCACGCGCAATTTTTAATTCTTTGAGCTGGGCGTAGGCAGGCTTAAGGTCGAATCCAAAGATCGTTGCGGCGACCCCGCCGACGGTTGCGACCTTAAAGAAGTCTCTGCGGGACGTCTGCATCGGAGGAACCTCCGCAGCGCCAAAATTGAACCCCTACTTCTTAGACTTCCGGGATAGATTTGTCAAGTTTCAGAACTGAGCATGTCGACGCGAGAGACGATAGCATTTTCCGATAGATACGCAACCCGCATATAAATTACGACGAAGGTTCGGCCGACTGTTCTCCGGACGCAAAATAAATTCTTACGCGCAAAACTCGTAACGCAGAAAAAACAAAAACAATGAAAGTTCTAAAAGAGAGGCCCGCAGATGTGGCATTCGCCATCAATTCCGGTGGTCCGCTACTCGGATACTTTCGATACTTCTGCTCTGACTCGTTTGGCTCGAAGCGGAAGCACACCGCTCGCACACTGCCTGCTCGAAAAGCAGGTGGGCATAGGAATGTGCGACTGATCGGCTGCAAGTCCTTAAGAACCAATTGCTTAGAGCTGCGTTCGCTATTCGCGAATCGCGAATGTAGAATGAGACATGCCCCTCAAGCCACAAGACGTAATGGTTGTTCTCAAACTCTGCACCTATGAAGGCAAGCGGCCACCCATGTCGATCATCGCGGCAGATCTCAACATGAGCCCCTCTGAGATTCATGCTGCCATCAAGCGTCTTCAGCAAGCCCGGCTCTTACATGGCCCGGAGATGCAAGAAAAACCGAATCTTTCGGCTCTCGAAGAATTCCTTGTGCATGGAGTGAAGTATGCATTTCCCGCAGAACATGGCGAAGTGACTCGCGGATTGCCTACTTCGTTCGCCGCCCCCCCGCTGAAGGATGTAATTGCCTCGGGCGACGAGCTTACTCCCGTATGGCCATCGCGGGACGGGGAAACCCGCGGCATGGCTCTCGAACCTTTGTATAAGACCGCTCCCGCGGCGGCTCTCCGCGATCCCACCCTGTATGAGTTGCTCGCCTTGGTCGATGCCATTAGGGATGGGCGAGCACGCGAACGTAAGATCGCAGAGAAGGAGCTAATAAGCAGACTGCGCTCAGAACATGTCAAAACTCAATCTCGAACTGCTCGGTGAAGCGGCTCGCCTTCTCAGCCCACTCTTGGGCGAATTGGTCTTTGTCGGAGGAAGCACAACAGCGCTTCTCATCACGGACAAAGCGGCCGCGGAGGTCCGCCCCACCTACGATGTCGATGCTATTGCCGAGATCAGCTCATACGCCGCCTACGCTGATTTCTCGGAACGGCTTCGGCGGTGCGGCTTCTCGGAGGATGTCAGTGAAGGAGCTCCGATTTGCCGATGGCGGTTGAAGAAGACGATTTTGGACGTCATGCCGCTCGACGAGAAGATCCTGGGGTTTTCCAACCGCTGGTACAAGCCGGCTATGGATTCCGCCGTCGTAAATGAACTGGAACCGGGCCTGCGCGTTCGAGTGGTAACGGCAGTTTACTTCTGCGTGACGAAGTTGGAGGCATTTGCCGGTCGAGGTAAACATGACTATCAATCGAGTCATGATCTTGAAGATCTAATGGCCGTCGTGGATGGACGGCCAGAACTAGCCGAAGAAATCCGCTCTGGGCCGGAGGACGCTCGCGCGTACATCCGAGCAGAATTCAGGAAGCTGCTTGCCACCCCGGAGTTTCTCGATGCATTACCCGGCTACCTGCTCCCCGATCAAGCCAGCCAGGCTCGCGTCTCGATATTGCTTGAGCGATTGAGAAAGATAGAGACTCTTTAATCGGACAGCAGCTCGATATTCGGGCACAACGTTAGCACACTGATCTGGGAAAACAGCGGGTCTGGCGCGTTAGACGGCTGATGGAATGTGAGTCGCAGGGTAGAGCAGGCTGCCCTGCTAGTGCTGCACTGTTGGAATATGTTTTTCAACAGCCAGGAAAAGTGTGGACTTGCCGTAGTTCGGGCAAACATTGCGTTTGTGAGCTGCATGGCGCGTGATTGCTTGCGCCTGTATCGGCCGAATTTTCTGAGAAAGCAGCGAGAACGGAAAATCCCATACCCCGCACTCGGACTCTCCGAGTCTCGCCTGTTGCACCGCTGATCGGCCGACAGTCGTTTTCCGGCTTCTGCCGCTCCGAGTTGCCCGCGCACGCGTCGGCAGCCGTGGGCACAAACGATCTAATCTGCTTTCGTCTCACTGGTGGTCATACGTTCGACAGTTTCGAATGGAGTATCTCGTCCACTTTTTCGAGCAGATCTATTCGCGACACGGGCTTCTGGAGCAATACTGCTCCTTCCGCAATGAGTTGCTGAGCCACTGGAACCTCTGCATATCCGGAGACGAACAATGCCTGCATCTCCGGATGCAATCTCTTTAACTTCGAGACCGCCTTCGGTCCGCTAATTTCTGGCAGCACAACGTCGCTAATGATCAACGGTATGGCCCCCTTATATTGGGTTGCCAGATCAGCAGCAATTTCAGCCCGGTTCGCCTGCAAGACGTTATAGCCACTCGCCATCAGAAACTCACACATGACTTGTCGAAGAGAATCCTCGTCTTCAAGGAGAAGAATAGTCTCTGTTCCCCGTGGGTATTCGCCGCGAGGCTGAAGATCGCGAGTTTCCTCCGGGACTTCTTCTTGCAATCGTGGCAAGTAAATATCGAATGTCGTCCCTGATCCTATTTCGCTGCTTGCCCAAATGTATCCGCCGCTTTGCTTCACGATTCCATAGACAGTCGCTAATCCCAGTCCCGTGCCGCGCCCCTTTTCCTTCGTGGTGAAGAACGGCTCGAAGATCCTCGTTCGCACTTCTTCACTCATTCCCACGCCGGTGTCGCTGACCCTCAACCGGACGTACGCCCCAGGTTGGATATACGCATAGCGTGAGACGTCGTCTTGACTCAGTTCGGCATTCTGTGTTCGGACAGTGAATGTACCCCCGTTTGGCATGGCATCGCGTGCATTGGTCGCCAGATTGAGCAATATTTGCTCAATCTGACCTCTATCTGCCCGGATAGCCCCAATGCCTGTATCAAGATCTGTCACAATCCGCACATCCTCGCCGATGATTCGCTGCAACATCTTGCCTACATCGATGACGACTCCATTCAAATTCAGAAGAGCCGGATGCAAAACCTGTTTTCGGCTGAAAGCTAAAAGCTGGCGTATCAAGTGAGCCGCACTCTGACCAGCCTTCTTTATCGCCTCAAGATGACGCTGTTGGTTCGGGGCAGCGTCGTCCAAAAGAAGGTCAGCGCTCCCAAGAACTACGCCGAGAAGATTATTGAAATCGTGGGATATACCTCCGGCGAGCAAGCCAACGACTTCCATCTTTTGGGACTGAAGATATTGCTGCTCCAGTTTCTTACTTTCAGCAACGTTTTCGACGATAACCTCGTGCAGAGCATCTCCATCCCCAGTCAGTATGACAGCGCCGCTGATGCGTACGGGTATCGTCTTTCCATCCTTGCGTATCCAATTTACCTCAATACCTTCTACGCGCTTGTCAGGTGTAGCTTTCTCGAGGATCTGCTTTCGTTCTGCTGGATTCTCATAGATGTCGCGCTCCAGATTTTTTGACAAGAGTTCTTCCTTTGAAGCGTAACCGAGCATGTCCACCATCGCAGGATTGACATCCAGCAGGGTTCCGTCCGGCTTCGCAAGAAAGACGCCATACATCGCGTTCTCAAACAGCTTGCGGTATTTTTCTTCGGATTTCTCTAGTTCCTCTTCTGCCCTTTTGCGTTCCGATATGTCCAAGAAGGTGACCACGGCGCCGACGACCTCTCCGTCTTTGTACATTGGATAAGACCAGTACTCGGCTGGAAAACTGGTTCCATCGGCACGCCAAAATACCTCGCTCGCGAGGTGGTTGGCTCTGCCTTCGCGCACAGCAACGTATATCGAGCACTCGCGATCCAGATACTCGCTTCCATTGGGGCGAGTGTGGTGCATGAGTGCGTGCATGTTCTTTCCGAGTAGGTCTGTGCTGGCCTCATAACCCAGAAGACGAACGCATGCCGCATTACAGAAAGTGCAGTGTCCGCTGCGGTCGAGTCCGTAAATTGCTTCCGCGGTGGAGTTCAGGAGCAAAGAGTAGCTCTCTTCGCTCTCCTTAAGGGACTGCTCGGTGTGTTTTATATCCGTGATATCAATGCCGATCCCGATCATGTGCTCGGAGCCATTGCGAATTTTTACTCCGTGCGCGTCAATCCACCGTACTGTGTCATCTGGGTGCGAGAGGCGATACTGAGCCGCATATTCTTCGACTTCACCCTTCAGAACTCTTGCAATTAAGTTTGCCATTCTCTCCCGATCATCGCGGTGCAGCCTGGTCAGTGCTTCATCCACATGGCCAGAGAAAGTTTCTCTGGAGAACCCAAACTGTTGGTAACTCTCGTCTGACCACTTGACGGTATTTCTAGCCAAATCCCAGTCCCAAAGTCCGATTTTGAGTCCGCCTTTCTGCGCGAGTTCCAGACGCTTTTGCCACGTAATCGCTGCTTCCTCTGCTCGTTTCCGCTGCGTGATATCCCGAAGCACAACCTCGATAGCTGGTGCGCCATTCCATGAAATCGGGATCGCCACCGATTCGACATCAACGGATGAACCGTCACAAGCGTTCAAGACGACTTCGGCGGGGGATGATGCGATGCCTGTCGCATGGCATTCTACGATGCGTTGTTTTATCAACCCTAGACACTGCGGATCAATAAAGTCGCTGATTTCGCGTCCAAGCAGTTCGTCGGCTCCGGTTGCTTTGTGTAAACGCAATGCGAACGGGTTGGCATAAACAATTCTTCCTTCGGTGTGCACGATGATGGCGTCCGGGAGGGACTCGACGAGTTTCCGATGTCTGTGCTCACTCTCGGCCAGTTCTTCGAGCGACATAGCGTCAAAAGCGATCGGTTTGCTGGACTGCGACATGGTGAGCAACTCCTTGCTGATTTGTCGAGGCTAACCGCCCGGTGCCACGTCGCCTGTGATTGAAATCACAATGCCTTTTGTTTGCTCCATTACCATCGTAACCAGCTACATGGGACTCATGTTGCCCAATCCGATGTGACGAATGAGTGCTTTGCGCTTGACTTCGGCAAGCACGGTAGGCTGGAATACCACGCGGGATCAGTTTTTTTGCAGTGTCTTCGGCCAGCGGGAGGGAGTCATGTGCGTCATCGCCCTCTGAAGTGGTTCTTCCTGGCCTTCAAAGGGTGACGTCGTTGGGATGAAGCTCGAGCCGCCGGTGACCTGGGGGAGCAGCGAACCGAATTGATTTCTTCCTTGCCGATGAAGTCTTGGGCAAGAAGTGAATCACGAAGGAGAAAGATAAAGGTAAAAAACCTGAGCCGTGAAGGTTGCGAGTTGCTGCCATCCAACGCCACCGATCTGTCCGCTGCTGAAATATCAGTGTCCGTGACCCACTCCCTCCGAGATTCTCCTCAACGTTATCAGATGGGCATCGATAGTGCGCCTGGGCGGCGAGAAGTCATTGGGCCCAAAACCAATCCTTATCATAATGATCTGCTGCATCCTAATGATCTGCTGCCTCGAGAGATCCAGCCGTAGACGGTCTAATATGCGAACGGGACCCACTCAGGCTAACTTAGGACGCGTGGACCTCAGAGCGGAAGACTAATAGGATTGCGCTGCCTCTCCAGGACGCAAAGAAGAGGATCCTCTTTCCCAGGGAAAATGGCAGTGCTGGGTGGAAGAAATGGAGATCCTGATGGTTTGGTGGAAAAGATATGGTGGTGGGCCAAAGTTTGATTGTTTCGCTCGGAGGTCACCCGCGCGCAGACTAGGCTGCGTCCTGCTGACAGTATCGTTAGCGGGCATTGCTTTGGCCCAGGATGTCCCACTTGTGCTTGAGCGGAACGGGCGTGTGATTTCGCTGGCGCCGTACGCCCCGAATATTTTGCGTGTGACGATGAGCGTCGACAAGGCCGCTGCGACCGCCGCTCCCGGCTATGGATTTGTGGCAAAACCCTCGGAAGTCGGATGGACACACGAGCGTGATGCGGCTGGCAACGACGTGTTCCGATCGTCCCGGATGGTCGTTAGTTTGGCGCCAGGAGATCTTCCGGCTGACAGACTGCCACAACCGATGCCGCTGGATGCGCTGAATCGTCAGCTGCGGGAAATCTACTTTGGCGGAGGAAACCTTCAGGGTCCGTACAACGATGCGCTTCTGGTGACAACATCGGCTGGCAAAACATTGCTGCATATGCGCACATGGACGATGGCGCCAGAACGCGCGGATGTCGCTCAGCAGGACATCGGTGCGAAGGGTTACTCGGTAGCGGCCACCTTCGACTCGCCCTCGGACGAGCACTACTATGGCCTGGGGCAGCAGCAGAAGGGCTGGATGGACTTGCGAGATCACGAGGTCCGCTGCTGGCATGACTATGGGGCGATTGGTGGCGAAGACGTTTGTGTACCGTTCATGATTTCCAGCCGCGGCTATGGGCTGGTTTGGGACAACCCTTCCAAAACGACGGCGGATCTGGGATTCAATGGACGGAATACGTGGTCATCGGAGGTCGGCGATCGGGTTTCGTATTTTGTGATCGCTGGGGAAACGACCGACGAGATCTATGAAGGCTACCGCCTGCTGACCGGCGTGACGCACATGCTGCCGAAGGCGGCCTACGGGTACATCCAGAGCAAAGCGATTTATCCCACCCAGGAACAAATTCTGGATGTGGCGAAAGAGTATCGCGAGAAGAAGTTACCGCTGAGCGTGATTGTCGTCGACTTCCTCAACATGACGAAGCAAGGCGAGATGGATCTCGACCCGTCGCGCTGGCCGGACCCGGCTGGGATGAATCGTGAACTGCATGCCATGGGCGTGAATACTCTGCTGAGTGTCTGGCCCCACTATGCCCGCGGTACTCAGTTCTACGACATGCTCCAGAAAAATGGCTGGCTGATCCACAAACCCGACGGAACGCCTGATCCGGGATGGACCAAAGAAGCCATCGGACCGAATCTCGACACCACGAACCCCGAGACTGCGAAGTGGTTCTGGGAGAAGATTCGTGACCGCTACATCAAGCCCTATGGATTCGACTACCTATGGCTCGACGAGACCGAACCGGATATCGATCCGGCGGGAGACATCCTCGCGATTGGTTCGGGAATTCGCTATTACAACGTCTATCCTTTGTTTCACACCTCGTTGGCCTACGAGGCCTCCCGCAGAGATTTTGCAGACAGTCGAAGGGTGATGACCCTGGCCCGGGCGGCATACTTGGGGGCCCAGCGCAATGGAACGGTGTTCTGGTCGAGCGACATTTTCGCCACCTGGGACATGCTGAAGCGCTCGATTCCGGCAGGGCTGAATTTCACTGCCACCGGCCTGCCCTATTGGGATACGGACATCGCAGGGTTTTTCTCGCCGGCAGTTCCGGCGGACTATCATGCAGCGCACAGGCCGCTGATCGATGGATCGGATGCGCGCGACACGATTGCGAATTATGAAGACTATCCTGAGCTGTTTGTGCGCTGGTTTGAATGGGGAACCTTTCAGCCGATCATGCGGGCGCATGGAGAAAGAGCCCACAACGAGGTTTGGTCTTACGGCAAGCAGGCGGAGCCGATTCTGGAAAAGTACCTGAAGCTGCGGTATCAACTTCTCCCTTACACCTACTCACTCTCGTATCGCAGCTACCAGACGGGCGCTCCGTATATGCGGGCGCTGTTCATGGATTTTCCGGCCGATCCGAAGGTCGCCGACATTCCCGATGAGTATATGTATGGACCGGCATTCCTGGTAGCTCCGGTGACCGAGCAAGGAGCAACGAAGCGGACCGTGTATCTGCCGGCAGGTTGTGATTGGTACAACTACTGGACGAATGAACGGCTACACGGCGGAGAGACGATTGTGGTGAATGCAGCGATCGATACATTGCCGCTTTTTGTGCGCGCCGGAAGCATTGTGCCGCTAGGGTCAGAGGTGGAGAGTACTCAGCAGACGCAGATGATCGCCTCTATCCACGTGTATCCCGGATCAAATGGCAGCTTTTCTCTTTACGACGACGA
>DATJOA010000014.1:0-21723 GCA_035507635.1 Candidatus Acidiferrales bacterium | reverse complement strand
TGCGCCCTGACCCCTCAGCCCCTGCTACGATACTTCCAGTCCCATGATTCAGCTTTCCGGCGCCGGAAAACGTTTCGGCCACAAACTTCTCTTCGAAAACGTCGACTGGCTGATCGCTCACCGCGACCACATCGGACTGGTCGGCGGCAACGGCACCGGCAAGTCCACGCTGATGAAGATCCTCGCCGGCATGGACACGTTCGACTACGGCTCGCTCACCGTCGCCAAGGGCACCTCGGCCGGATACCTTCCCCAAGACGGCCTGACGCTTTCCGGACGCACCGTTTTTGCCGAGTGCATGTCAGTCTTCGACGACCTCCGCGCCATGGAAAAGGAACTCGAATCGCTGATGCACAGCATGGCCGAGATTGACCACACCAGCGCGCAGTACGCCGCCGTGGCCGACCGCTACGAGAAGGTCGAACACGAGTTTCGCACGCGCGATGGATACTCAATCGAGGCCGAAGTCGGCCGCGTCCTGATGGGCCTCGGCTTCGCCAAGGAAGACTGGTCTCGCCTGACCGACGAATTCTCCGGCGGATGGCAGATGCGCCTCGCACTCGCGAAACTCCTCCTGCAGAAGCCGAACCTGCTGCTGCTCGACGAGCCGACGAACCATCTCGATCTCGAAGCCCGCAACTGGCTGGAAGAATATCTCGAAGAGTATCCGCACGCGTTTGTTCTGATTTCGCACGACCGATACTTCCTCGACGTCACTGTCGACAAGATCGCCGAAATCTGGAACAAGCGGTTCTGGTTTTACACCGGCAACTACGACAAATTTCTCGCGCAGAAGACGCAGCGCAACGAGCAGTTGCAGGCCGCCTACAGGAATCAACGCGACCGCATCGAGCAGCTGGAAGTTTTCATCAACCGCTTCCGCTATCAGGCGACCAAGGCCAAGCAGGTGCAAAGCCGCATCAAGGAACTCGAAAAGATGGAGCGCATCGAGATTCCGCCCGAGGAAAAATCGATCCATTTCTCCTTTCCGCAACCGAAGTCGAGCGGGCGGATCGTCGCCGAATTCGAGGGCGTCGCCAAGACGTACCAGAAGAATGGCATGGCAAAAGAAGTCTTCCGCGACGTCAGCTTCATGATCGAGCGTGGAGACCGCATCGCGCTTGTGGGCGTAAACGGCGCAGGCAAGTCGACGCTGATCAAGCTTCTCGCCGGAACCGAGCCGCTCACGGCGGGCGAATTCCGCACCGGTCACAACGTGCTCTCGGATTATTTCGCGCAGGATCAGTACAAGGAGCTCGATCCGGAGGCGCGCATTCTCGACGATCTCGGCGCGCTCTCGCCGCGCTCCACCGAGACCGAACTCCGCAGCCTGCTCGGCTGCTTCCTGTTCTCGGAAGAGGATGTGTTCAAGAAGATCGGAGTGCTCTCCGGCGGCGAGCGCGGACGCTACGCCCTGTTGCGCCTGCTGCTGCATCCGGCAAACTTTTTGCTTCTCGACGAACCGACCAATCACCTCGACCTGCGCGCCAAAGACGTTCTGCTCGAAGCCCTGATGAAATACACGGGCACAGTTGTCTTCGTCTCGCACGACCGCTACTTCATCGACAAGCTGGCAACCAGAGTGTTCGAGGTCGGCGGCGGGAAAGTCGAAATCTTCCCGGGCAATTACGAAGACTATCTCTGGCGCAAGCAAGGCGGCCAGCAAGCCGTGCCCACGCTGGATGACGTGCCTAACGTAAAACCAACCAAGACGGGTGCCCCGCTTCTCCCTGAAGTTGGGAGAAGTGGGGATTTTCCTGGCTCGGAGATTGCACCAACAAACGGCAACGGCTCTGACACAGCGCCAGAAGTCCCGAAGAAGCGCCTGAACCCAATCAAGCGCAAGCAGATGGAAGACCGCGTCGCGGAACTAGAAGCACAGATTGGCCGCACCGAAGACGAGATCGCACGCCTCGAAACCGCCTTGCAAAGCTACGTCAGCGCTGAAGAAACGCAGCAGCAATCCGAACAACTCGAGCAGCACAAAGCCACGCACGCCGCGCTCGTGCGCGAGTGGGAAGAAACGTCTGAGGAACTGGAGGTTTCGGAGTAGTACAGGGATCCTTCGCCCCGCCTGAAAGCGGCTGCGCTCAGGATGACTGAAATCTGTTCCAATCGATGAGGTGTTACCCCTTTCCCGCCGTACACCGCCTTCCGTAATCTCTCGTTCCGTCTTACGTGTGTGCGATAGTCAGGTTGGCCAAGTGGCCACGAACCGCCGAAGGCCACAAATTTCAAAAGACCAACCGCTAGAGCGGCATCAGGGCGCGCCACGCGGGACCCCAAGGAAGGTCGCATGCTTCAATCGTCGGACAATTCTTACAACCAGAAGTCCGGATTCCCGGCTTCCAATCCCAACTCTTTCAACCCCGTCAAAAACGTCACCGCTCCCGTCGATCAGGCGACCATCGGCCGCACTTTGGTCATCAAGGGCGAAATCAGCGGCTCCGAAGCTCTCTACATTGATGGACGCATCGAAGGCAAAATCACCATGCCCGAGAGCCGCGTCACCATCGGCCGCAACGGCAAGGTCGATGCCAGCATCCAGGCCCGCGAAGTCGTCGTGATGGGCAAGGTCACCGGCAACATCGAGTGCAGCGACCGCGTGGATATCCGCGCCGAAGGCTCGGTCCACGGAGACATTTCCACCACGCGCATCAGCGTCGAAGACGGCGCCGCGCTCAAAGGCGGAATTCAGGTCCGCAACGAGACCAAGCACAAGGACTCAGAGAAGCCTCAGGCTCAGTCGAAGCAGGAGCCTCCGAAGGCTCTGGCCGCGACCGCCAGCGCGTAACCAGATTTTGTCGAGCAGCGAGAAAGGGGCACGCCAAGGCGTGCCCCTGTGTTTTTTCGTACACTGTCATCTCGACCGGAGTGGAGAGACCTTGTGTTTCGTGGCGGAGTAGCGCAGATCGGGAACCGGCGATCCGTCGAAGCCCCCTACGTTTCTACGATTTCTTCTCCTCTGGCTTGAAATCCAGCGATGCCGAATTCATGCAATAGCGCAGTCCCGTAGGCTGCGGGCCGTCCTCAAACACGTGCCCCAGATGCGCATCGCACTTGGCGCATCGCACTTCGGTCCTCACCATGCCATAGGTCGAGTCGCGATGCTCAACCACCCCGCTCTCGTCTGCCGGTTTGTAAAAGCTGGGCCAGCCGGTGCCCGAATCGAATTTCGTCTGCGAATCGAACAGCGGAGCCCCGCAGCACACGCAGTTGTACATCCCGCTCTCGTGATTGTTCCAGTACTTGCCGGTAAAGGCGCGCTCGGTGCCGGCCTCACGCGCTACGTGATACTGCTCGGGCGTGAGCTGCTTCTGCCACTCGGCTTCATTCTTGGTGATCTTCTCCGCCGTCTTCTCGGCCATAAATAGACTCCCCATTATCGTGATTTATTCCGCACAGATTTGATGTCTGGGCGCGGCAAAAGTGGCATCGCTATTTCTCGACGCCTTCCCCAACCTTCCAGTAATTTCCCCGAAAGAACACGAGCGGCTGGCCTTCACCCACGACCACATCTTCGACTTCCGCGATGAAGATCGTATGATCCCCCGCGTCCTGCGCCGAATGCAGTTTGCATTCCAGATATGCCAGCGAGCCGTGCAGGATGGGCGTTCCATGCCGCGTGCGGTCGAAGCGCGCTCCTGCCTCAGCCTCGGCATTTTCGTGCGAGCGCTCGGGCCGCGCGTAGTATTCCGAAATCGCTCGCTGATCCTCGCACAGCATGTTGATCCCGAACCGCTTCTTTGCGTGCAGGTGCGCGTGCGTTCGGGTCGAATGATCGACGCAGACCAGCACCAGCAGCGGATCGAGCGAGACCGACGCGAAGGCATTTGCGGTCATGCCGTGAACTTCGCCGTCAAGGTCCACGGTGATGATCGTGACCCCGGTGGCGAAACCGCCCATCGCTCTGCGGAACTCGGATTGAGTGAGTGGCATCGATCTAGTGGATGTCGTTGCTGTGCGTGCCAACATTCGAAAGCTGTCGGCCATTCGCAACCGCCTACATTACCATGCCCCGCCGTTGTATGATTCGAGTCAACCGTGTCTGGTCGCAAGCTCAGATTCGCCCCTTCGGCTCCAGTGGCTGAACCTCGTTCGGCGCGGGCTGATGCGCCCGTCGATAGCGGAATCTCGCGCAGCGAGGCGCTCGATGCTATCCGCTGCGGCGACAATGATCTGCCGTTTCTTCTCGCGGCCGCGCGCGCAGCCAAGGAACAGTTCAAGCCGGGCGTCATCACGTATTCGCGCAAAGTTTTCCTCCCGCTTACGAATCTCTGCCGCGACTATTGCGGATATTGCACCTTCCGCCGCGATCCCGGCGATCCCGGCGCGCATACGATGACCCCGGAAGAAGTCCTCGAAGTCGCGCGGCAGGGCGAACGACTCGGCTGCACTGAGGCCCTTTTCAGCCTGGGCGACAAGCCCGAGCTGCTGTTTCCCGAGATGCGCGAGACGTTGCGCCGCCTCGGCTACAAATCGACTCTGCACTATCTGGAAGCGATGTGCGCACTCGTGCTGAGAGAAACGACGCTGCTGCCGCATCCGAATCCCGGGCTCCTCAGCGCCGAATGGATCTCGCGCCTGTCAGCCGTTTCACCCAGCATGGGCCTGATGCTTGAGACGACAAACGCGTCCCTGCTTGCTCCGGGCGCAGCCCACGACAATGCTCCAGACAAGCTTCCCGCAAAGCGCCTAAAGACGATTGAAGACGCCGGAAAGCAGAACGTTCCGTTCACCACCGGCCTGCTGATCGGCATCGGCGAAACGCTCGAAGACCGCGTCGATACACTGCTGGCCATCCGCGACCTGCAGCAGCGTTACGGCCACATTCAGGAAGTGATCGTGCAGAATTTCCGCGTAAAGCCAACGATTCCGATGGCGAACTCGCCTGAGCCTTCCCACGGAGAGATGCTCCGCGCCGTGGCGGTAGCTCGATTGTTACTCCCCGAGGTCAATATTCAGGCGCCGCCCAATCTCTCCGCGCCTTACTATGATGATTTAGCAGAGGCGGGCATCAATGATTGGGGAGGAATTTCGCCGCTGACTCCCGACTTCATCAATCCGGAAAAGCCCTGGCCGCACCTGGAGCAGCTTCGCTTGCGCACGGAAGCAAGAGGCTTCGAATTGCGCCAGCGCCTGCCTGTGTATCCGGAATTCATTTCTGACGTGATCGCCAAGCCCGGCCTGCTCTCCGAGAAATTGCAAGCTGCCGCAGCCGGAGACGGTCTCGCGCGGAGGGCCGCATGATCTGCGTTCTCAGCGGAGGCACCGGCGGCGCGAAATTTGTCGACGGCTTGCGCCAGGTCATGCCCGCCGAAGAAATCACGCTCGTCGTCAACACCGGCGACGATCTGCTCTGGTGGGGACTCTACGTTTCTCCCGACATCGATTCGATCACTTACGTTCTTTCCGGCATGTTGAGCCGCGAACGGGGATGGGGCGTCAAGGGCGACACCTTTTTATGTCTGCAGGCCATGGGCCAGCTTGGCGAGCCCACATGGTTCCATACCGGAGACCGCGATCTCGCCATGCACCTGCTGCGCTCGCGCCTGCTCGCCGAAGGTAAAACGCTTTCCGAAGCAACGGCCGTAATTTCCGAGAAGCTGAGCGTCAAGGCGCGCGTGTTGCCGATGAGCAACTCACGGGTTGAGACGCGCGTCAACACTCCTGTCGGCGAATTGAGCTTTGAAGAGTATTTCGTCCAGCGCTGGTACCAGGATCCGGTCAAGTCGGTGCGCTTTGCGGGAGCATCCGACGCCGAGCCTGCGCCCGGAGTGATCGATGCCATCACTTCAGCCGATGCAGTGCTGATTGCGCCGAGCAATCCGGTAACAAGCATCGGCCCCATTCTCGCGGTGCCGGGAATTCGCGAAGCGTTGCTGCGCGCGCGCGGAAGAATTGCCGCCGTCAGCCCGATCGTCGGCAATGCGCCGGTCGCCGGTCCTGCGGGAATCCTGATGCAGGCTCAGGGCCTCCCGTCTTCGATCGCGGGTGTCGCGCAAGCCTACGAGGACTTCCTCGATGTACTGATTTGCGATACCCGCGATGCGCGTGCCGCCGAAGATCTCCGCAAAACCGGAATGTGCGTGCAGTGCACGCAGACCATTATGCGAAGCGCCGACGATAAGGCCGCCCTCGCGCGCGAAGCGCTGTCCTCCGTCAGCGATGGACTGCTCAAGGAGGCTGCCGGTACTGCCTTCCGGCGTCTGGATCGCCAGCCGTGATCCTGGTCCCGATCAAAAATACAGCGTCTGCGAAACAGCGGTTGGCGAGCGTGCTCGAGCAATCCTTCCGCACGCAGCTTGCGCAAGCGATGCTGCACGACGTGCTCTCAACGCTGCATGAATGGAAAGGCCGGCCCAGCGTGGGAATTGTGACCGGCGATCCGTTCGCCACGCGTCTTGCGCGCGAATTTGGTTTCGAGGTGATTCCCGATCCCGACAATCCGGGCGAAACTGGCGCGATCGAAATGGCGACTCGCGTATGCGTCGAGCGCGGAGAAGACAGCACGCTCGTCATTCCCGCGGATATTCCATTGATCCAGGCGTGGGAGTTGGAAGAGATTTTGAAGCACGCGCCGAAAGAAGGCAGCGTGCTGGTGCCCGCAGGCGATGGACGCGGCACAAATGCCGCGTATCGCCGACCGGCAGATTTATTTCCACTGCGATTTGGAAACGACAGCTTCAAGCCGCATCATGCGGCAGCGCAAGCAACAGGAAAGCCGTGCGTTGTGCTGAGCCTGCCCGGAATCGCAGTCGACGTGGACAATCCAGAAGATCTTGCGCAACTTCTCGAACTTCCCGGCGAAACGCGCTCCCAGAAACTGGCGCGCGAGTGGAATCTTACAGGCCGTCTCGCCATCGGATCGGATGCGCGATGAAGCCCCGTTCGACGCAAGACACGAAACCGCGAGAGATTCGTCTCATCCCAATTCCCGTTGCTAGCGACGTAATCTCCGGAGATTCGATCACCGAAATCCTGCTCGACGCGTTGCGTAAGATTCGCATCCGGCTGCAGCCCGGCGACATTCTCGTCGTCAAACATAAGATCATTTCCAAGGCGGAAGGCTGCATCGTCGATCTCGACACGATCAGTCCTTCCGCCGAATCGATCGCCTGGGCCAAGAACTACGATCACGACGCGCGCGTCATTGACCTCGCTTTGCGCGAGGCCCACTCTGTAATCCGCCGCAAAAATGGCGTGCTGATTACCGAAACCCACCATGGGTTTCTCTGCGCCAACAATGGAATCGACGTCTCCAACGTCGACGGAGGCCGCCACGCTCTGCTGCTCCCGAAAGATCCCGACGCTTCCGCCGCCAAACTCCGCCGTGAGATCAAGAAACACACCGGGGTTTCGCTCGCCGTCATCATCACCGACAGTTTTGGCCGCCCGTGGCGTGAAGGCCTCACAGAATTCGCCATCGGCATCGCCGGGATGAAAGCACTGCGCGACGATCGCGGCCGCCGTGATCCGCAGGGATACAAATTGAAGGCCAGCGTCGAAGCCATTGCCGACGAGCTCGCCTGCGCCGCGGGACTCGTCTGCGGCAAGCTCAATCGCGCGCCAGCCTGTATCATTCGCGGCTACACCTACAAGACAGCAAGCGGCGGTGTTCGCGAGTTGCTACGCCCCGCCGCAAATGATCTATTTCGCTAGGAATTCCGATACACTGTAGTGGCGTGGCTTGCCAATCTTGCCTGCGCCGGCAGATCTAGCGAGCCGCTCTCTACGGAGCGAACGATGCACGGCGAACTTACCCTCCCCGAGTTGGAATCCTTCCCAGCAGTTGACTGGTCCGAGATTGCGCCGCGAATGAATCCTGCCCCGCGGCAATCGCTCGAAAAAGTTCTCGAATCGCAGAATGGCGGCGATCTCTCGCTCGACGAGTCCTACGCTCTCGCGAATTCCACGGGCGACGATCTCCTCGGCCTTCTCGTGGCTGCGAACGCTCTGCGCGCCGAACTAGCGGGCAACATCGTCACCTACATCGTCAACCGCAACATCAACTTCACGAACATTTGTTTTGTCGGATGCAAGTTCTGCGCCTTCAGCCGCGGTCCGCGCGAGCCCGACACCTACTTCCTGACGCTCGAGCAGATGGGCGAAAAGACGCGCGAGGCGTGGCAACTCGGCGCCACCGAAGTCTGTATACAAGGAGGGTTACCGCGCAATCTTCCGAAGATGCATTACCGCGACATTCTGCGCGCGGTGAAAAATGCGGTTCCGCAGATGCACATTCATGCCTTCTCGCCGATGGAAATCGTCTATGGCGTGGAACTGACGGGCATGCCGCTCGCAGACTATCTTTCGATGCTCCGCGACAACGGCCTGGGCACGCTGCCCGGCACCGCCGCCGAAATTCTCGACGACGAGATCCGCCACATTCTCTCCGCCAACAAGCTGACCACCGCGCAATGGATCGAAGTCATCCGCACGGCGCATCGTTGTGGAATTCGCAGCACCTCGACCCTGATGTACGGCCACGCCGAAACGCCGGAGCACTGGGTGCGCCAGATGCGGCTTCTGCGCGAAATTCAGTCCGAAACCGGAGGCTTCACCGAATTTGTTCCGCTCGGCTTCGTGCATCAGAACACGATCCTGTTTCATCAGGGGCTGTCGCGCACCGGGCCAACGCTCGCCGAGCATCTGAAAGTTCACGCGCTGGCGCGCATCCTGCTCGCCGGATCGATCAACAACATTCAAGTCTCGTGGGTGAAGCTCAACCGCAAGCTCTCGCAGCTTTGCCTGCACGCCGGAGCCAACGATTACGGCGGCACGCTGATGGAAGAGAATATTTCGCGCGAAGCCGGAGCCACCGCCGGCCAATACACCAGTCCGGAAGAATTTCAGTCGCTGATTATGGAGACGGGCCGCATTCCGGCGGAGCGCAACACAACTTATTCCCGCATCAACATCAAAGCTCCCCTGGACGAATTGACTGCCGACCATTCCTTCGAGGCTGAGTTCGCATGAGCTCGGGCGAGCCCGCGGTTCCCATAAGGCCAATCGCGATCATCGGCGGCACCGGTCCCGCCGGGATGGGCCTCGCTCTTCGCTGGGCGCGCGCGGGAGAAAACATCATCATCGGCTCACGCGATGAACATCGCGGTCAACAAGCGGCCATCGCGATCCAGCAAAAAGCAGGCGCGCACGCCAACGTGACCGGCATGGAAAACGCCACGGCCTGCGCCGCGGCCGATATTCTCGTACTGACCGTTCCCTTCGAAGGCCAGGCGGCGCTTTTGAAGCAGCTGAAATTGTCAATGACCGAAGGCAGCATCTTGATCGATGCCACTGTGCCGCTCGCGGCATCGGTCGGCGGACGCCCTTCCCGTCCCCTCGGCGTCTGGCAAGGCTCCGCCGCGCAGCAGGCGGCAGAACTGGTGCCGAAAGGAGTGAGCGTGGTCGCGGCATTTCATAATCTTTCGGCCGACTTGTTGAATGGCGATGCTCCACTCGACTGCGACGTGATTGTGTGCAGCGACGATCCTGACGCCGCGCAACTCACCCGCGAACTCGCCGCCAAGATTCCCGGCGTGCGCGCCATCGACGGAGGCAAGCTCGAGAACGCCCGCCTCGTCGAGCAAATCACTCCTTTGCTAATCGGCTTGAACATCCGCCACAAAGGCCACTCCGGACTCCGCATCACTGGCCTGCCTCCAGGCGCTTACCGCTAAAATCTTCTTGAGGTTTCCCTGAGCCAGAACACTCATCTCGATGCAGCGTGGCAGTACCACAGCGGTACGAAGCATTCGTATCTCAGCATTCGTATGCATCCGCATGTGCTCGATTGGGAGAATAAGCCGCTGCTGTTCAAGATTTATCCGACGCTCGAAGTTACGCGCCTGCCGCGCGATTTCCGCGAAACGGGAATGCCGGGCCTCACCGCGGTTGCCGCGCCTGGTCCTTCCACTGAAAAGGAATCGACCCCCGATCTCGAGACGCTTGCGGAATTGTTGTTTTCCTCCGCCGGCGTTACGCGCAGCAAGAAGCATCCCCAGGGAGAAACTTTTTTTCGTGCCGCCGCATGCACGGGCGCTTTGTACGAAATCGAGCTATACGCTGTCTGCACAGACCTGGCAAGCAAGACTCCCGGACAGCCCGCTTTGCCGGCAGGCGTCTATCACTTCGGAGCGGCAGAGTTCGGCTTGCGCCAGCTGCGCGCTGGGGATTTTCGCTCATCGCTGGTGGAAGCCACCGGTGGCGATCCCGCAGTCGCGCACGCGCCCGTGATCATCGTCTGCACCGGCACGTATTGGCGGAATGCCTGGAAATATCACTCACGCACCTACCGTCACTTCGGCTGGGACAACGGGACCATCCTCGCCAACCTGCTTGCGATGTCCGCGGCAACAAGGCTTCCCGCGAGCATAGTCACCGGCTTTGTCGACGAGCAAGTCAATGCGTTGCTCGATCTGGACACGAAGAAAGAAGTTGCCTTCTCAATTGCGGCAATCGGTCATGTAAATTCCGCGCCGCAGCCTTCACCTCCAATCGGCAAGCTCACCTTGCCGGTCGTCGCGTACTCGCAGCAGGAAGTCGAATATCCGGCAATGAGAAAAATGCACGAGGCGTCCTCGCTCGCTTCCGCGCATGAAGTCGCCGGCTGGCGCGCGAAACATGAAGGGACGGAACCATCGACCCGTCCCGCGAGCACAGCGAGCGTCGCCGGAGTGTCGAAAATGCCCCCGCCCAAAGGAACCACGGTCCCGCTCGACATCTTTGACAAAACCGCCCTTCCCACCGACATGATCGAACAAGTCATCTCGCGTAGAGGTTCGACGCGCCAGTTCTCACGCGATCCAATCACTCTGGAACAGCTCGGCCTGATTCTCGACCGTTCCACACAAGGCATTCCGGCCGACTTTCTCGATTCGCGCCAAAGCCACCTCAACGACCTCTACCTGATCGTCAACAACGTCACCGGCCTCACCGCCGGAGCCTACGTCTATCACTGGGAGCGTAAGCTTCTCGAGCTTCTCAAAGCCGGAGACTTCCGCGACCGAGCCGGGTATCTGGGCCTCGAGCAGCAACTCCCCGCAGACGCCGCCGTCGACGTCTTCTTCCTCGCAGACCTGAAAAAGATTCTCGAAAAGTACGGCAATCGTGGATATCGCGCGGTACAACTCGAAGCGGGGATCCTCGGCGGAAAACTCTACCTGGCCGCGTATGCCCAGCGTCTCGGCGCGACCGGCCTGACTTTTTACGACGACGATGTTGTTGGATTCTTCTCGCCCCACGCGAGAGGGAAGAGCGCGATCTTTCTCGTCGCGCTGGGCCGAAGCGCACTCCGTCGCTAGCGTATTGCGGTGGCGGAATCGTCAACCCCTAATCCTTAGCCGACGACTTTGGCGCCGAATGGGCGACGCCTCACAGCGTCTGGCGCGAGGCGCGAACCCACTCGGATGCGGAGTTGAGCCCCAGGCGCTGCTGCTCCAGGCGTGCCCGCTCTTGCAGAAGTGCCTGGTGAATCGAGGGCAAGAGTTCACGTAGCTGCTCGACTTGCCTGCGATAGATGCCGAGTTCATGTTGAACGGCATCGTCCGTTTCGTGTCGTGCCGCTCGTAGCCATTGTCCGACCCGCATCAATTCCGTGAGGATTCCATTCATCTGCTCGGGAGTCGCAGGACGAACCGGGCAACCGGCTGGCGAGAGACTACTCAGCCACGCGTTCAGGCGCTCGTTCGTTTCGTGGAGTTCCTGGGCGTATTCGGTGGCTGCGGGCATCATGCGCTCCATTCTGTGCGCGAGCCTGAGGTCGACGGGTTGAGTTCTTGAGGTTGTGGCTGCGCGGGGTGCGGACCCAAGTCGCGCTCAACCTCGCACCAGGCCTCATGCACTTGCATGAGGTACGAGATCTGCTCTTCGATCGCTGATTCGGACTGTTGGAATTGCGCCTCCACCAGCCCGGCTTTCACTTGCTGGTAAAAGCGGGCTAGGTTGGCGGCGACACGGCCTCCCTGATCCTTATCGATCGAGGCCTCCAGGTGTCCAAGTACGAGAATGGCGTGATTAATATCGCGCGTGCGTGCTTCGATGTCTTTTTGCCCCTGCGCATGCACAGCCCGCCGCAGGTCTTCGATCACCTGCTCGTAGAGCAGGATCACAAGCCGCACCGGGCTGGCTCCGGCGACGGCCGCTTCTCGATACGACAATCCCGGATTCATCGTCATAGACCTGAGGTTAAGGTTGGTGTTGTCGATCCGCTGCTGCTGCTACTGCTGGAATCCAACGTTGCCAGTGTCTCCGTGACCTGCTGAAGCAGCAGAGGATACTCCTGCAGAGAAGCATTGACGGAGCTGAATTCCTGAGTCAAGTTCGTTTGTTCTGTGTTCAGCTGGTCTTCGAAGTTGTTGATGCTGTCGGTAAGGTTCTGCTGCTCGGTCTGATTTTGCGCCAGATCGACGTTGAGCAAGCCCTCCGTGGGATCGGTCAGGTTCGTGAGATCGGTATTGAAGTTGTTGGCGAATCCCGTGTTGGTGGAGTTCTGAAAAAAAGCCTGGAACGCCTGCGGATTCGTCGCGAGAACCTCGCTCATGCTCTGTCCGCTGGGGGTGTTTCCGACGGTCAGGGTTCCGTCGTCGTTCATGTTGATGCCGAGCGAGGCGAGATTCACCGTGCCTCCGTTGCCCGGGACGGAATAGGTCACGTCATTCATCAGGATGCTTTGGAGCGTGCGGAGAGCGCTATCGGAGCCCAACGGGCCTTCAGAGTTCGTGGCAGCGTTGACCGTGAATTGCTGATTGATGTCGTTGATTACAGTGTTATACGCATTGACGAAGTTGTTGACGGCTTCTGTCACCTGACTGGAATTCGGCCCAACCGTCAGCTCGACGGAGCTGTTGGGCGCTGAGCTGGCGAGATTCAGAGTGACGCCGGGGATCGCTCCGGTAACCGTATTCGATGTGGTCGAGAAAGGGATGCCGTCGATGGAGAAGGACGAATTCGTTCCGCCCGTCGGAGGATTGAATGTGAGCGACGTCGTATTATTCGTTATCGCCAATGCGCCCGGACTTCCGGTCGACTGACTGGAGAGCGTGAGGCGGGCTCCGGTCGCGTCAGTGACTACGGCGGCACTAATTCCCCAGTTATTCTGCGCGCTCTGCTGGTTGATCGACGCTGCAAGCGTGGTAAGCGTGTCGTTCGATCCGGCCGTGATCTGAATATCGGCGGTGGTCCCGCTCGAGCCTCCGATTTGAATCGTGAGATCGCCCGAGGTGGCTCCGCTTGGAAGAATGGAAACGTTCGCTCCGCCCGAGACAGCGTTGGTGTATACCGTTCCGGTCGTGGCAAGGTTCGAGACGACGATCGTATGGTTTCCGGCGACGGCCGTGGAGTCGGCAGTTGCGGTGAGGACCGACGTATTCGACGAGGTTGCGGATTGGGATGTGAGGGCGCCGAGCGGATCCGAAAGAGCCGTCACTGCGTTGGCGAGATTGCTTAAGTCGCTATTGATACCAGTCAGCAGGCTGGCCTGGGTTTGCAGCGTGGACTGCTCGTTCTGCCATTCCGTGAGCTGGCCGCTCTGTTGGCTAAGGACCTCGCTAACTATCGTATTGACGTCGATCCCTTGTCCGCTCAAAAGACTGGATGGATTGAGACTAATGCCCATTGCGCTTTGCTCCTTCCGCGCTTGACGCGCCCTCGGACGCCCGGGACTTCTGCTGTTCGTTCAGGGCCTGATCGATCGCACGGGCCAGGCCCAGCACCTGCGAGCTGGGAATCTGCAGAATGAGATTTCCCGAAGGATCGAGGTACTTGATAACGATTCTCCCGTCCGTCTGGCTTCCCTGCTGCACTTGAACTTCATCTTCGCCCGCCTGCGGCAATTCGGAATTGCTCGAAGGGCCAGGGCTACCCTGATCTGAAACCCGGACCACACTGGGACGAGGCGAAGTTGTATCGGCAACATCCGGCGCAGATTCCGCGCGGCGAATGCCGCTAATCGGTGGCTTAGCGTCGGGTGAAAGGGCGACGGCTGATACCGGATCGATGCTCATAATGAGCTCCGGGAAGAAACAAAGGAGGCGGTTCCCCGCCTCCTCTGCGAATTACGCTATTGCAAGAGCTTCAGAACGAGTTGCTGCTGCTGGTTGGCTTGCGCGAGAGCCGAGATGCCGGTCTGCTCAAGGATCGAATACTTGGTCAGGTTCGCCACAGCAGAAGGAATGTCGGCAGCGGTGATGCCGTTCTCAGCTGAGGTCAGGTTCTGGACCTGGTTGCTGATCACGTTGCTGGCGCTCTGCAGCCGGTTGACGCTCGCGCCGAGCTGGCCGCGGAGAGCTGCCACCTGCGCGATGGCGTTGTTGATGTCGGTCAGCGCGGTTTGCGCCGTCCCCTGCGTGCTGAGGTTATCGTTCGCCAGGCTGATTCCGTTCATGTTGCTGCTGGAGAATTGTCCCAGCGTGACGCCGATCTGGCTGCTGCCAGCCACGGTCGAATCGCTGAGGTATACGTTCATCGTGCTGGTGTTGGTCGTATTCGTCAGCGTTTCCGCGGCACCGTCGGCTCCGATTTGCAGCGTGGTAGCGCCTCCATCGGTGAGTTCGGTTGTCGCCGACGTCCCGCGATTCTGAGCGTCTGTGATCACCAGGTTGCCGGTGTTGTCCAGCGTCGCCAACAGCCCGCTGCCGGAGTTGTTGATGTTCTCAATCAAGCCGGCGACGGTCCCGGTATTGGCATCGTTCGTGGTGGCGTTGAAGGTCTGCACCGCACCGTACGCACCGGTCGTGCTGTCCCACGCCTGAACCGTGAGGTTGCCAGTCACCGCACTGGCCATACCGGCGGCATTGGTAACGGCGGTGGTCAGCTGGTTGTAGTTCGCTCCGTTGCCTGCAAAAATCTGCGCGCCGTTGTAGGTGGTGTTGCTGCCGATACGGTCGATTTCGGCCTTGATCTGCGAAAACTCAGATTGCAGTGCCTGCCGTTGTGAGTCAGAAACCGTGCCGGTCGAGGATTCGGTTGCCAGCGTGACAGCGCGGTTGAGCAGCGTGGTCACCTGGGCGAGCGCGCCGTCGGCAACTTGCAACATGCCGACGCCATCATTGGCGTTGCGGGCCGACTGCGTAAGAGCGGTGATGTTGGCCTGCAGGCCGTTGGCGATCGCCAGGCCTGCAGCGTCATCGGCGCCGCTGTTGATGCGGGACCCAGACGACAGCTGGTACAACGTGCTCTGCAGGCTGCTGTTTGTGATAGACAACTCATTCTCCGCGGACAGAGATGCGATGTTGTTCAGGATTCCAATAGGCATTTGAAGCTCCTTCTCCTTGGATTTTTTCGGTTGTCCTAAGAATCTTCTTAGGATGTTCTGCGAAGCTTGCGATCTCTGCCGTTCGCGGAACCCCGAATTCTGTCCTGTTTATCGGTTGGGTCGCAGTTCCGCTTTAGTTGCGATTCCGGTTTCTGCGCTGTCAGTCGTAATGCAAAGGTAACCAACGGCAACCGTCCGTCGATAAACTGCGGCGTCGACGGGCCGATGTCTTTTACATGAAGCCGCGCCTTGGCCTATTCCGCTGTTCTGAAAGGAATCCCTCATGATTCGCCTCACTCGTCTTAACAACACGACTCTGCTGGTGAATTCGGACCTGATCAAGTTCGTGGAGGAGTCTCCGGATACGGTGGTCACGCTGATCACGGGAGAAAAAATCGTGGTGCGGGAGAAATCCGGAGACGTGCTGGCTCGAATCGTTCAGTTTCGCCATTCGGTTCTCGAAGGATTGTCGCTGACCTGGGATGCGTCATCGGCGCATGCGTTGATTTCGAGATCCGCCGCCCCGTCCGCGGACGATCGCGTGAGGTGAGTGTGGACAAGTCCAGTTTTAGCGGCATAGTCCTCGCGATCGGCGGGATTGTTGCCGGGCTACTGCTGGAAGGCGGAAACCTTGGCCAGGTCCTGCAGCCGACTGCGGCGATGATCGTTTTCGGTGGCACTCTGGGCGCTGTGTTGCTGCAGTTTCCGCTATCGGTGGTAGGCGACGCGATTCTCCGCCTGGGCTCTGTATTCCGCAGCCCGCGGATGAATGTGGAACTGACGATCCACCGTCTCGTTCAGTATGCGCAGAAGGCCCGGCGCGACGGGATCGTGTCTCTCGATTCCGACTTGCAAGAGATTACCGATCCCTTCCTGAAAAAGTCTTTGATGCTCGCGGTTGACGGCACCGAACCGGACGAACTGCGCAAGATCATGGAATTCGAACTCAACAATCAGGCCGAGTTCGAAGAGCGCGCTCCGCAAGTCTTTGAAGCGGCGGGTGGATTCGCCCCGACGATCGGAATTATAGGAGCGGTGCTGGGCCTGATTCAGGTGATGCAGCATCTGGACAAGATCGATGAGGTGGGTCGTGGGATTGCCGTGGCGTTTGTGGCCACCATTTATGGCGTCGGTTCGGCGAACCTGTTATATCTGCCCATCGCAGGAAAAATGAAGCTGCGGATTCGCGAGGCGCAGATTGTCCGCGAGATGACGCTGGAGGGGGTTGCGTCCATTTTGGAAGGGATGAATCCGCGGATGCTGGAAACGAAGCTCCTCGGCTTTGTGGCCGATGCCGAGAATAATGGAGCCAAGTTGCTCGAAACGGGACCATCATGATCCGCCGAAGGCGCACGCGGCAACACCTGAACCATGAGCGGTGGCTGGTTTCCTACGCGGACTTCATCACGCTGCTGTTTGCTTTCTTCGTCGTTCTGTACGCCTCGGCGCAGGTCGATCAGCGGAAGGTCGGGAAACTGGCGATGGCCATCCAGGCGGCATTTCAGGAACTCGGAGTGTTTCCGGGCTCGAGCGCCAATCTTCCTCATGATTTACCGGCACTGCCTCCGGAAGCGTTGAAATCTATCCAACAAGCGGGGCAGAAGAATGAGAAGTGGACGGCGCCGGATGAGGCCACCGTCGATGAAGTCAACCTCGCCACATTACAAGAAGAGTTGCAGCAGGCGTTGAAGCATGAAATCTCCGTCCGCGCGGTCGCGCTGCACCGTGAGACCGAAGGCTTAGTCATCAGCTTGCGGGAGTTCGGATTCTTCGATAGCGGGTCCTCAACCCTGCGGCCTTCGGCTTTGCCGGCGCTGGATCGGATTGCGGCGATCCTTGCCATGCGCACCTGCCGTCTGCGGATCGAGGGACATACAGATAATGTCCCGATCCACACGGTGCAATGGGCGACAAACTGGGAGCTTTCGACTGCGCGCGCGACGGAGTTGGTGCGGCTGCTGATCATGCGGTATCGCTTCGCGCCTCAACGTCTGTCGGCCGCTGGATATGCCGAGTATCACCCCGTCGCTTCGAATGAAACGCCGCAAGGCCGCGCGCAGAACCGGCGTGTCGATATCGTGATCCTGAGCGATCGTCTCGTGCGCAGGGAATCGTCGGAAGCCACGGCAAAACCATCAGCGGCGATTCAGTGAATCTCAGCCGGGATCGCGAAGATCTGCGATTCGTCAAGCAGTTCAATTGTTGAAACCCATCCGGCCGGGAGTGGCGGCACATCTAGCTGAACCCTGATTGCATCGTCACCCTCAGCGTGTCGCATCCGGCACGTATAATCTCGCTGCGGAGCCTCTGATGGTTACTCAGCAACCAAAGAACAAGCGAATATTCCTGGCAATCGCCATCTTCGTCTCCTGCTGCCTGCTCTCGACAATCCGTATTATTGGCAACGCTCCTCGGCCTGCTCAACTGCAGCCCGATACAGTCGCAAAGCGCTCCGATCAGCGTTTCGCATCCTTGAAAGCCGCGCTCCCGGCGCACGGAGTCATCGGATACATCGGAGAATCCGGCGTCGCAGGAACCGCCGACTATTACCTTGCGCAGTACGCACTCGCTCCACTCGTGGTCGACACTTCCGACGATCATCCGCTGGTGATCGGAAATTTCCCAGACCGCCCAAACCCGCCAAGCCCTCTGGATTTGAAACTGATCAGGAACTTCGGCGATGGCCTCCTGCTCTTCTCCAATGAGAAAGCAAAATAGATGACGCTCGCCCTCTCCGTTTTTCTCTGCTTGGCCTCCGGATATCTCATCTCCGCGCTGGGCTGGCCGCGCAGACCATCCCAGTCAGATTTTCTTGCTCTCTCCTTCCTGGCTTGTGGCTCCGGCCTCGGCCTCTTCTCCTTCGTTTACGTCCTGAGCCGGGCAGCCGGTAATGCTCATCTGATGGCAACCGACGTCGCGATCTTCGGATCTCTATTGGTGACCTTTCTCCTAACCCGAAACCGACGGCCGGTCCATCTTGCGGAAACCGGCACCGGCTGGCCACCCGGCTTCGCCGCTCGCCGGACTCTCACCGCTGTCTTTCTTCTCGCGCTCGCCACCGCCCTTTACGCCTCGATCACGCGCCTCATCGTTCATCCCCACGGTGAAGGTTGGGACGCCTTCTCCATTTGGAATCTTCACGCCCGCTTTCTTTTCCGCAACGGCTCCGCATGGAGCGCGGGTTTTAGCCCTCTTATCCCCTGGTCCCATCCCGACTACCCTCTTCTCACGCCCGGCGCCATCGCGCATTTCTGGACTTATCTCGGCCATGAGACTCAAGCCGTCCCGGCGGTGATCGCGATCGTGTTTACGTTCGCAACCGTAGGATTGCTTTTTTCCTCTCTTGCCCTGCTTCGTGGACGGATCGCCGCCACGCTTGCCGCCCTGGCGCTACTGACTACTCCTTTCTTCATTGAGCAAGGCACATCCCAGTACGCGGACGTCCCACTCTCTTTCTTCATCCTCGCCGCCGTCTCGCTGCTCTGTCTGCACGATGCCTTCGCTGAGACCGGCTCTGACGGGACCAAGCGCCTGCTTATCCTCGCTGGAGTCAATGCCGGTTTCGCCGCCTGGACCAAGAATGAAGGCATCTTGTTCCTGGCCGCCTTAATCGCCGCTCGCGCGCTCACCGCCATCCGGAAAGCAACCCGCGGCCCGCAACGCCCCATCGCATCAGCCACCCGCAAGGTCCTGCCTCTCCTTCTTGGCATGGCTCCGGCGCTCCTCGTCATCGTCTGGTTCAAGCACTTCGTCGCCCCACCGGGAGACCTGTTCCACGACCGCGCCTTAGCGATTCACAAATTATTCGAGCCCGCCCGCTATGGAGTTGTTCTTCGCTGGTACGCCAAGGAATTCCTCCGCTTCGGCGATTGGCTGCTTATCCCCGGAACTCTAATCCTCATCGTGTTCTACCTTCTGCTGAACAGGGAAGCTGAGCCTCCCGCCCCTGGCCTCGCGGGCGGCTTCGCCACCAGCTATTTCGCGCTTTCTTTCACCCTGGCCGGATATTTCGTCATCTATCTCATCACTCCCCGCGACCTCTACTGGCATCTTCGCAACTCGCTGAACCGGCTCTTTCTCCAACTCTGGCCCAGCGCCATTTTCCTGTTCTTCCTGCTGATAACCTCGAATGTGAAGAAATCTGCACAAAGCTCTGAGCACTTCCCCCCATAGCCTCGCAATAACGTTATTGCTGTAAAGAAATTCGCCAGTCCCCCTTGACTTGCAGTCAAATCCTTGTCATAACTATTCGGTCCATCGGGACGAGTCTGGGGGTGTGTACGCTTGGCAGAAGTTCGGCTTCAAGAGGGTGAATCCCTCGAGAATGCCCTACGCCGCTTTAAGCGCAAGGTGCAGCAGGAAGATATCATCAAGGAGGTTAAACGCCACTCCTTCTACCTGAAGCCCGGCGAAAAGAAGCGTGTGAAGGCTGCGCTGGCTCGCAAACGAGCTCGCAAAAAGACACGCAAAGAACAGGATTAACGCTAGAAGGGCCGCTCCTTCCCGGGGCGGCTCTGCTCGATCTGGCCCCCACCATATTGAGCTGCATCAGGGACTATTCATACTCACCAGCTTCCCGGCATAAAACGATAGTTATTACCCACGCCATCTACCGAGCGTGGAGGGCCGAGTCCAGGGGTTGTTCAGAGGGGGAGAGTAGTACACAACCTGTATTTTCGGTGTACCACCGCAGTTCTTTCCACGCGAGTGGGCGCGCGGAGACGGGCTGAAGGGAGCCATCCTCAAATGGAATTTCAGGACAAGGTGCTGAAGTGTATCGACTGTGGGACGGACTTCGTCTTCACAGCTGGGGAACAGCTTTTCTTTCACGATAAGCAGTTCAAGAACGAACCGAAACGCTGCAAAGCATGCAAGACCAAGCGGGTTGCCGTGCTTGGCGCTCCCCCTGCGCCTGGACAGAACTACCGCTATACCAAGGTCGAAACGCAAGCCACGTGTTCCGGATGCGGTAAGCAGACCACCGTGCCTTTTCGTCCGACCCAGGGGCGTCCAGTGTTCTGTCGGGAGTGCTTTCAGGCGCGCAGAACGCCGGCCTCTGCCTAGACTCGAACCCGTATCGGCATCGACCGGGGGGCGGCAACGGTGCTGATACCATAAGGCTGTGCCCGGATTTTACGTAGAAAACTTCGGCTGTCGCGCCACTCAGGCCGATGGTGCCGCACTTGAACGCCAGTTCGAGGAGCGTGGTTTTTCGCGCGCCTCCGGCACGCATAACGCCTCTGTCGTAATCCTGAACACCTGCACGGTGACCACCGGCGCCGATCAGGATGCCCGCGCCGCAATCCGCCGCGTCCGCCGCCAGAATCCCAAAGCCCGCATCGTTGTCACCGGCTGCTACGCACAGCGCGCCCCCGAAGAGCTAGCCGCCCTGCCGGAAGTAGATCTGGTAGTCGGCAACTCCCACAAACACCACCTGGCAGAAATTGCTCTCCGCAGCAGTCTGCCGACTGAAACTGGAAGTTTCATACCGCTGGGCGCCCTTATCCAACGGCCAGCGACAAACGACCAGCGACAAACGACCGAGAGCCAGCGACCGATCTTCGTCTCCGATATCTTCGCCCACACCGAACTCCTCGCCGCCCCGGTTTTCGAAGCCGCCAACGAGCGCACGCGTCCCAACCTCAAAATTCAGGACGGATGCGACAACCGCTGCTCCTTCTGCGTGATCCCCTACGTCCGCGGCCAGAGCCGCTCGCTGGAGACTGAACGGATCGTTCAGGAAGTGAACACGCTGGTAAATGCCGGCTACCGGGAAGTAGTAATCAGCGGCATCAATCTAGGCCGCTGGGGACGGGATCTGAAGGGCGTGACGACCAATGTGGAAACAGCCGCCCCCGGCTGTCCGGGCGAGCAAAGCTCGCCAGCTACGGCAGTCGCGGGCCCAGATCAGTCGGCCCACAAGGCCCTTGGCCAACGACCAACGACAAACGACCAGCGACTGGTCTCGCTCATCGGCCGAATCCTCCACAAGACCACCCTCGAGAAACTCCGCATTTCCTCAGTCGAACCCATGGACTGGACCGACGACCTAATCGCACTGGTCGCCTCCGAGCCGCGCATTGCCAAGCACGCGCACGTCCCAATGCAGTCCGGCAGCGACGCCGTCCTCCGCCGCATGCACCGCAAATACCGCCCTTGGCACTATCGCGAAAAGATCGAAAAGATTCACGCCGCCATGCCGCAAGCCGCCATTGGCGCCGACGTTATGGTCGGATTCCCCGGCGAAACGGACTCCGAATTCGACGCCACGCGCCGCATGATCGAAGACCTGCCGTTCACCTACCTGCACGTCTTCACTTACTCGGCGCGCCCCGGAACTCCAGCTGCGACCATGCAGAATCAGGTCCCAGTCCACATCGCCCGCGAACGCAACCGCATCCTCCGCGAGCTGGCAGCAGAAAAAAAGCTAGCCTTCATGCGCAGCTTCATCGGCAAAACGGTAGAAG
>DATJOA010000013.1:0-2379 GCA_035507635.1 Candidatus Acidiferrales bacterium | reverse complement strand
GATCCACGGGCGATTACCCGCAGATAAGAAAAACGTGACAGGCCGGTGATCACTTCTTCGGTCAGACCTTCCGCCAGCACTCTAAAATCGCGATTGTCACCCGTGTACTTGAATGGCAGCACGGCAACCCAGAAACCTTCCCCAGCGTGGCTTGAGCCGGATGGGGTGCGATCAAGTCGCAGATTACCGGAAACGCTGGACTCGACCTGCGCCACCCCGGAATCCGCGCCATATCTCAAGCCGGCTTTTTGCAAGCCGACCATGAGTCTTTCTACTTCATCTTTTTCCGGATCCCACTTTTCGATCACTTTGCGGATCTTGCCCAGTTCGAGAAACTCCGGGGCGCATCGGCGCAGCGAGACGATGGCCGCCGCAGCTTCCTGTTGGCGGCCCAACATTCCGCAGGCCGCAGCAATCGCTACGTACATCCAGTTGTAGTCGGGACTGTTGATCTTCTTGGCGGCCTGCAAAGCCGGCTCGTACTCGCCTTTGCGATAGTAATAGTGAAACGAGGTGTTGTGATACCAGCCGGGGTGATGCCGACTTAGGTCCATCGCCCTCTGCAGCATGGCCACACCGCGTTCCCAATCTCCGGCGAATGCGAGCATCGTTCCGATGAACGCCTGTGTCGTGCCGTCCCGCGGATTCAGCGATATGGCCCGCTCTCCTGTCTGGCGAAACGCGCTGAAATCATGTGCGAAGAAATGAACGGCCGCGAGCACTCTCCAGGCCATCTGGCAGGTGGGATCGATCTTAATCGCGCGCCACGTAGCCTCACGCGACCGCTCCAGCGAATCGGGTAACTCGTTGAATTCGTCGCAATACTCGAGCAAATACAGATTGGCAAGGGAGGCCCATCCGTTGGCGTGGTTGGGCTCGCGCTCCAGAACTTTCTCCAAGCCAGTGCGGAGCAAGGCATGCTCCTCAATGTGGATTTGCTGCATGAACGCATACTGGCGCAGCACAAGCTCGGACGCGGTGAGTTCCTCGACATTGCGATCCCGCGTGGGCGCGGCCATGGAGCGGACCAGAACGCCGTAACCATCGGCGACCGAAGTCACGATATGATCAGTGAGGTCATCCTGAATCTGAAATGTGTCTTCGCCGCTTACCTCGCGGTCGTACACCTCCGTCCAAAGCTGCGTGCCGCTTGCAGCATCCATCAACTGCACGCTGACTCGTACCGCGGAACCTCTCCGGCGTATGCTCCCTTCCATTACGTAGTGCGCTCCGAGCTCACGGCCCACCGAGCGAATATCGACGGCGCGGCCTTTGTACGTCATCGCCGAATTCCGCGCGATGACCTGCAGATAGGGAAATCGTGAAAGCCCGATTGTGATGTCTTCGGTAAGACCATACGCCAGAGATTCCAAAGCCGTATCGCCGCTCGGTTCCCTGAACGGCAGTACTGCGACCCAAAAGCCTTCCTCGGCGCGAACCGCGCTTGAGTTGGACGTTCTCCCTCCAGCCGAGGCGTCGGCGTTGTCCACGATGTGCAATCCCGCCTTGCGTAGACCGTCGACATAGTGCTCGGCCAGTTCTTCGTCAAACCATTTTCCGAATTCCTGGCGAGCGGTTCTGGCGAAATCCGGACGGATGACGAGCAGTTCCTTCAGAGCCTTCTGCGCGTGCTCGCCCAACTGTCCCAATGCCGCGGCCGATGTGGCAGGTCCCCAGAAATAGCCCGGCATGTTGATTCTGAGAGCGGCGGCGGCGGAAGCGCGGTAATCACGCTTGCGATAGGTGTTAAAGACTGAGGTGAGCCAGTACCAGCCGGGGTGATGCGGATTGAGCTGAATCGCGGCGTCCACCACGCCGCAGCCGCGGTCCCAGTCGCCCGCCAGTGCGATCAACATGCCAATGAAAGCGTGGAGGGCGCCGTCAGCGCGATTCAGCGCGACGGTTCGCTCCGCAACGGGACGGAAGGCCTGCCATTCCCGCCGGAAGAACAAGCTCTGGGCGAGAGCCTGGTAGGCCAGTGAACTCGATGGTGCCAGTTCGACGGCCCGCTGTGCGGCTTTCTGTGCTCGACCCAGTGGATCGGGTTCACCGCTGAAGCCGAACATATACTCGTCGGCATAAAGCGTCGCGAGCATGGCCCAACAGTCGCCGTCGCTGGGAGCGTGCTGCACGGCCCGCTCGAGCAGCGCCCGCACGCTGGCGTGCTCTTCCGGGGACATCCTTTCGTGAAAGCTGAAGACCCGCAGCACAGCCTCGTAGGGACTCAACTGGTCGTCGGGCTTGTTCCGGATCAGGCTGCTGATGCTGTGCGGCAACACGCCGTGCTGATCCGCGACGGTGGAGACGATGCGAAGCACAAGCTCGTCCTGCACTTCGAAGAGGGCCTCGGCACTGAAGACGCGCTCGTAGGTCTCGGCC
>DATJOA010000012.1:0-42357 GCA_035507635.1 Candidatus Acidiferrales bacterium | reverse complement strand
AGCGGCGTCTGCAGCCGGATTTCGGCGCCGATCCATTCGCCTTTGCAATGCGGCGCGTCTGGAGCGTGATTGCAGCGGCCTCCACTGCCGAATTGCGGGCCGAAATCGGCGGACTGGATTTGGTCGAACTGGTTGATCTGTTTCCAAGCCGCGTCGCCCACCGTGCCGGAGACGTCGATTTTGAGCTTTAGGACCGACATAAGAACCCTACCCACCACGGAGTCACCGAGTCACGGAGCCAACTATGGATTGTTGAGTTTTGATTGTTGAACGAAAACCATTCGGACCGTGGCAGCTGTTATTCAACAATCAACAATCAAAATTCACCACTCCGCTTAGCTGTGCGGGAACCACTGGTAGAGCATGAAATAAACGAGCACGCCGGTGACGGAAACATACATCCAGAGCGGCCAAGTCCAGCGGGCGATTGCACGATGCTTCGCATAGCGGCCGCCGAGTCCGCGAGTCAAGGTGATAACCACCAACGGCACGATCACGATTGCCAATGTTACGTGCGAAATCAGGATCGAAAAATAAACCGGACGTGACCAGCCTTGCCCGAGGAAAAGGATGTTTCCCACTTTGTAGTGAAAGAAAAGATAGCAGGCGAGAAATAGAGAAGACGCGACGACCGCCGCGATCATGCACAGGCGGTGCGCCGCGAGTTTCTTTTTTGCAATCAGAACGCGGCCGCTTAACAGCAGCACGGCGCTGGTTCCGTTCAGGGTCGCATTCAGCGCAGGAAAAAATGCGTATTGTTCAGCAATCACGCGGCAGGCCTCGTAGTACGCCGATTTGCCATCAGCAATGCCAGTCCGAACATCACCAGCGAGAATAGCAGCAATGTCGCCATCGAGGATTCGAGCGGAAACATCGACTCGGTGCCGGGATAAAGAAGTGCCCTCAGCCCCTCGACTCCGTAGGTGAGCGGATTCAAGCGCATGATGACGCGAATCCAGCCCGAGGCGCCGCCCATCGGAAACAATGCGCCGGAGAGCAGCCACAACGGGATCAGGAACAGGTTTACGATGCCGTGAAAAGCCTGGGAAGAATCCATCGGCCAGGCGATGGCGAATCCCAACGCGGTTAGGGAGAATGACACGAGAAACACGACGACGAAGACCAGCAGAACTTGGACTAGCTGGAGATGGACGCCTGCAAATGGAGCGAAGATCAGGAAGATCATTCCCTGGACTGCGGCCAGCGTTGTTCCGCCGAGAACTTTTCCGAGCACAATGGCGGTGCGCGGCACCGGAGCTACGAGCACCGAAAGCAGAAATCCCTCTTTACGATCTTCAATGACCGACATCATGGTGAAGATCGAAGTAAAGAGGACGATCATGATGAGCGCGCCGGGATAGAAGTAATCGAGATAGTGCTGCTGTCCGGGCCCGCCGCCTGAGCGGAAGGATGTGCCGAATCCGGAGCCGATGACCAGCCAGAACACGAGCGGGGAAGCCAGCACGCCGATCACACGCGTGGTCTGGCGATAGAAGCGCACAATTTCACGCCACCACAGAGTGAATGCGGGCAGCAGGACTCCGGCGGATGCTGGATGCCCGATGGGCCGCGACAATGTTGTTGCTTGAGTAGCCATCACTAAGTGGCCTTCGCTACTGGAGCCTTTGCGGCCGGTGCGGCTTTCTTGTTCCGACGATCACGCAGCTCAAAAAGTACATTCAGCAACAAGCACGCTGAAAGTGTCAGGAGGATGATTGTCATAAACAATCCGTCAACTGTCGCGGACGGCGGCCAGAGTCGAATCATGCCGCTGGCAAAGATCCAGACTATGCCGAACAGGGGAATAATGCCGAGCACCAGCGAAAGAGCAAGAATAATGGGGCGCACGCTACTTCCTCCTTCCCTTTTTGTCGTGCTGATTGGAATCCGGTTCGTTGTTTTCACTCCAGAACTTGTGGCCGGTGCGGCGGATGAACACATCCTCCAACGCGGGTTTGCTCACGGAGATGGCCTGGATCTCCCCGGGAAATGCTTCGACCAGGTCGGGGACAAATCGGTGCCCGCCTTCGCGCTCGATGCGGACCTGATTGCCGAGCACGGCTGCGTCTACGTGGAAGCGTTCATGAATTTGCTCGGCCAGCGATTCAGCATTGTGTGCTGCATCGAGCAGGATGACGTCTCCGCCGATTTCGCTCTTTAATTCTGTGGGGGTCCCGAGCGCGACCAGATTTCCTTCGTTCATGATCGCAAGTCGGTCGCAGCGTTCGGCTTCTTCCATGAGGTGCGTGGTGACGAGGACGGAAACCTTTTCTTCATCGCGCAGAATCTGGAGATACTGCCAGAGGTCGCGGCGCGCGCCGGGATCCAGGCCTGTGGTGGGCTCGTCCAGAAGCAGCACGCCCGGATGATGCAGCAGGCCCTTGGCCAACTCGATGCGGCGCTGCATGCCTCCGGAAAAAGTCTCGACGCGCTCCTTGGCGCGATCGGCAAGTCCGACGCGGGCGAGAATGTCATGAATGCGCTGCTTCAATGCCGAGCCGCGCAGGCCGTACAGATGTCCCTGATGCCAGAGATTTTCGTAGGCCGTGAGTTTCGGGTCGACACTCTGCGCCTGGTGGACGACGCCAATCAGGCGCCGTAGATTCGCGGGATCCTGAGCAACGTCACATCCCATGACCAGCGCCCGGCCTGCGGTCGGAATCATCAGGGTCGAGAGAATCCGGAAGAGAGTCGTCTTTCCGCTGCCGTTGGGCCCGAGCAGGCCGAAGAGTTCCGCGGGACGGACGTCGAATGAGACTCCGTTGAGCGCGGTGCGGTTTTCGTAACGGTGTACGAGATTCTGAAGAGAAATGACGGGTTGGGCGGAGTTGTGGTCCAGCTCCGGAGCGGAATCAGCGAGCACAGCAGCTTTCGAAACCAATGCGAATCCCCAGAAGTAAGAACCAGTTTAAGACATCTTGCAGAAAACTATGCGGCGATCACAATTTGTTGGACTCAAACGATTCCGATCGAGTTGCACGATTGCGGATCTCAGGCAACGGAAGCGTTCCTCTCAGCTTGTGGCAGTCTTTCTTCGAAGGCGACCGGAACGTTTCTCCACACCTGAATCGCAAGAATAACCGTTGTAGCCAACAATAGTGCGCCCACCGCAACATGCGTCACAGTCGCGATCACCATGGGCAATTCGGGCTGAACGGCATCGCGTCCCCATGCTACGCGGGTTAGAAATGCTGTGAAGCCGAGGCACAACTGCGCGATGACGAGCGAGAGCATCAGGATCGCAGGCTTTCGTACCGCTTCAATCTGCGGATAGACCGTGAGCGCGCGAACTGCTGTCCATGCGAGTACGAACGAAACGACCACCGCATGCACGACGTGCGGCCACCAACTCATACCGTGATGGCGGAACATCGCCCCGAGAATCAGTTGCACGTACAGCACAAAGATCGAAAGCAAGGTAAGGGTGAAGAGGCTCGGGCGACGGTAATCGAATTCGGCCTTCGGCTCTTCTTCTACCCATTTTCGTCCAGTGAAGATCGCCATTGCTACAGCAATGCAGAAGAATGTCTGAGCAAGGGCAGCGTGCGCCGAAGAAACCGCGGGCGGCAAATAATAAAGGACGGTGATGCCGCCGAGGATTCCCTGGAGAATTACCGTTCCTAGAGCGGCCCAGCCCAAAATCCGCATCCAGCGCCGCTTTTCAGAGCGCCATGTCCAGATCGCGAGAATGATGGTCAGCAATCCTGCGCCTTGCGCGATCATGCGATGCGTGTGCTCGAATTTCACCCCGCCGACGAGTTTTGGAATTTTGTAGATTGATCCGAATGAAGTTGGCCAGTCGGGCACAGAAAGACCGGCGTCATTGCTGGTGACGAGCGCTCCCGCAATGATCAGAAGAAAAGTCCAGCAGGCCAGAACGATAGCGAAACGATGAAGTCCGCGATTATACGGTGTAGCTATGGCTTTCAGGGCAGAGCCTCTTTGGTCAAGAGTTGCCAAGCGAACGCAGGCATGACCCGGATGAGCCGAGCGAAAACCCGCATCCTTCGCTCTGGCCCACCCGGTATTCTATCAAACCGAAGCAGCTATTCGCCGCTTGCTTTGAAGGTCTGATCGACAGTCTTGGTGTCTTTCGGACCGACGGTGACCTTCTGATCCTGCTCGCCAAGCTTCTCGTGCACGAAAGCAAGCGTGTAATCGCCGGGAGGCAGACCCTTGATTTCGTACTTGCCATCTTTTGAGGTGATGGCAAAGAACGGGCTCTTCACGACGTTGATATACATCTTCATCCACGGATGCTGGTTGCACTTCACGGGCAGCATGATTTCTGCGCGGGCGAAGGTCTTGGTGATGTCCGGCGAAGAAGGCGGCTGCGATTCGTTCCACTCGCGATTGTCTTTCGGCGTGGGATGAATGTTGTGCGTGGTCGGATCGGCGTTCTTGATGTCGACGGTCTGTCCGGCCATGACTCCGAGCACGTGCGGATGGTAGCGGCATCCCTTTTGTTCGAGTTCGACCGGAGTGGTGGGAACGTCGAAGGTGCGATTGCCGAGTCCGTCTTTCACATAGACGAAGACGTTGGCGAGATCGCCATTGTCGACTTCGAGATTCTCGGCTTCGTTGGGGCCCTTGCAACCCGGATCCTGGCTCATATCGATCTTCGACGGCTTGGGAGCCGCGCCATCGAATTTCACCGTACCGTTAATCGTCGCTACGGTAGCGGGATCGATGGGAGTGGCTGCCGGCTGAGCCGCCGGCTGTTCTGCCGTGTTGTTGGATTGTTCTGTGTTTTCCTTCTTGCTGCACGCACCCATAAAAAGCAGTGCGCAAAGTGCAAGCATGGCGACGCTGATGGTCCAACCAGTTTTTTTACTCATAATGTTGCCCTTTCTTTAAATTGCACTGCCGTCGTTCTCGTTCGCATTCCGAGGAGCCGGAGCGGATGAACGGCAATCCGAGGAATCTTTTGCTCTTCGCGATTCTACTGCGATCCTCCGCTTGCTGCATGACGGAACTCCAGTGCGGCCTGTTTCCGCGAATGCGCGGGAACAATCGCCGCGGTCTTCGCATGCGGCATGGAAGCCGCGACTCGTTTTTGTTCTTCTGGTGTCAGCTGGAAGATGTAGTCGGTCAGAAGCTTACGGTGATCGCCGGTGAATCCGTTAAACGTCGGCGGAGTCGGTCCCGCGAATACCCACTGATTGTCCTGTTGCTTGAATAATCCGGAGGGCATAGATGTGCCGGGGCTGACCGCCTGCGGATCGGTAATCCAGCGCTCGACCCAGTCGGGCTTCAGACGTTCTTTGGCAAGCAGGAAATTCGGCGCTGTCGCAATCTTGTCGTGCGAGGGATCTCCTGTCGCATGACACTTCAGGCAAGGCGCGGCCGTACTCGAGAAAAGGCTGCGGGCCATGTCAGTTTCCTTTGCCGTGAGGACCGGAACCTGCTCCGGAATATACGGCATTGGCTGCTGCGACAGCGCCTGGAAGAATCGAACGAGAATTCGAAGCTCGTTATCTGAAAACGAGAACGTGGGCATGCGGACTTTCAGGTAAGGCCGCACGCCGTCGCGATTCGTGTCGGTCGTGCTCAGAGCCGGATTCGACAGGAACTTGCGCAGCCATTCAGGATCGACACGCGCGCCTTCAGTCAAAAGTTTCGGCGGCAATTGTTCTTGCACATCCTGATATTGCGGCAAGCCCATCAGGATCGTTTTTTGCCCGGGGATGAATTGATGGCACCCCATGCAGTTGTATTTCTTGACGACCCACCAGCCGGCCTGAATATCGTGTCGCGCGTCCCCCGGTTTGTACCGATAGCTCTCGGGCAGGGAAGTCTCTTCGCTGCCCATCAGGAACGTGGTGATATCGCGCACCTGATCTTTGGTGAGATGGAGATTTGGCATGCGCAAAGCTTCCATCGGACCTTTGACCATGCCCTTATCGAACACGTTGGGCTCGGCGAGCTTGTGTTCGAAAAATCCCTTGTGGTTGTACCAGGGCTTTGTCGCGGGGCCGTCAGGAAGCCGCGCCAGATCTTCTTTATCGGTGATCGGTTCGGCGTCTTTGCCGCCGCGCTGAGATGGGATCGTGAACAATGCGAAGTCGAGACGCTCGATCGGCTTGCTGCCTTCGAAGGTCAGTTCGGTGCCGATGCGCCCCTCTTGCTCCATGCCGGCGATTTCATGACATCCGGAGCACCCGAATTGGCGCACCCATTTCTTGCCTTCTTCTTTCAGGGACGGATCGTCCATGTACGACGCATTGGCATACGATGCGGGCTCTTTTGTCTTCTGCGTCATCAGGAACGAGGCGACATCTTCCGCGTCTTCTTCGGTCAGGCGAAGACTCGGCATCACGGTCATGTTCTGCACTTGCAGTTCGTGGCCGTCGTTCGGGCAACGGCTGTGCTCGAGATCGAACTGGAAGGGAAGTCCCTTCTTCGCGTAATCCTCGGGACCTATATCCTTTTTCTCGTAAGGGCAATAGGGACGCGTGCGCTCGCGAGCGTTATGAACCCAGCGGACGAGGTAGTCGTAATTGGCTTTCTCGCCTTCGCGGGAGAGATTCGCAGCGAAAGTTCCACCAATTGTCTGACTACCTTCGCCAATCGAGTGGCAGGCGAGGCAGCCGCGCTCTTCAAACAGTTCTTTGCCGTGCGCGGCATTGCCTGGCTTGTGCTTGGGCAGGGGATCGGTGAGGCCGGATTGCCAGATGAAGGCGGAAATCGCTTCAATCTGATGATCGGTCAGGCGGAAATTCGGCATTTTCGTCGTTGGACGAAAATCCGTCGGTTTCTTCAGCCAGACCGGAATCCAGTTCTTGTTCAGCTTCAGCCGGACGTCTTTGAGATTCGGTCCCACTTTCTTCTGGTCCTGCATGAGGCTGTGCGATTCGAAGTCGAGTTGCTGCAAGCGACCATCCAGCTTGCTGTTTGCAACTTTCAGATCGACTGCCTTGGTGTTGAGGGCGTTAGCTTCGTCGTTCGTCTCGGCGGCATCGGCCTGCTTCATCAGGTACGCTGATTCCTTAAGATTGTCGATTTTCTCTTTCTCGATCTGCTTGATCTGCTGCGTGACCGAGTTCAACTCTTCGGGCTCTTTGTCGTATCCCTCATGGCGATGGCAGCCCATGCAGCCTTTTTGCCTGAAGAGGTCCTTGCCATCGTTGATGGTCTGGAATTGCACGTCGCCGCTGACTAATTCCATATCGGCGGCGTGGCAATTCTGGCAGCCAGCTTGGATGTTTTCTTTCGGAAAGAGCGGCCAGAGCCAGTGTTCGTAATTTCCATGCGCCTTTTCGATGCTGGTGGTGGCGCGGCCATTTCCTTGATGACAGGGCGAGCAGCCGAACTTTTCCGGATCGTGAATCTGCAACAATTCCGGATCAGGATGGCTGGTGAACGCGCGCGCATATTCGTCCGGCTGCTTCTCACCCTTGGACGTCATGGATGCCGCTGTGATTTTCAGCGGTTCGCGCTCGTTCATGTGGCAGGATTCGCAGCGGTCGACGATATTCGCCTGCGCTACGTTGATCTGGACGATTTGCCCGTCCCAGTCCGCAACTTTCTTTTTTAAGCCATCGATTTGCGCAGGCGTGAGGTCGACCATGTGATCGCTGACGTACTCGTCCATCTTTGACTTAGCAGCAGTCATGGGCTTGAGCACGTCGCCGAGTTCGAGGCTCAACTTGGTCTTTTCATTACGGACGTCGTTATAGGTTTCTTCTAGCTGATGGAAATTAAACTGTTTTTTGCTGCCGTCGGGAAACGTTACATTGGCAAGTTCTTTTTCGTAGGCATCAATCTCGTTTTGTTTGCTGGCCTTTCCGGAAGCGCTCTTCGTTGTTTCCAGTTCGTAGGTGAGCGCATTTACGTACGCGCGGCGATCAGTGAATACGCTCTGCACGGCGAGAAGCCGCGCGTTGGCATCGTCGAGGTCGGTTCGTACTTTGGCCGCCTGATCCTTCGTATCGGCGTAGGCTTTTTCATAGTCCTGCTTGAGCGCCACATACTGAGAATCGCTTTCGACCGAAGACTGCGACTTCGCCGATTTCGAGCGCGCGGTATTCAGGAATGCGCTGTAACGATCCTTCCACTCGTCCTGAAATGCTTTCCAGGGGCGTTGTCCCCAAGCCTCGTCCCACAAGGCCCAGAACAGCGTTGCGATGAGAAGGATCGACGCGATGACGTAGTGCGCAGCATACGACTTGCTCGTGATTGGATCTTGCTCGGGGATGGGTTTATCGGGCATCGGAACCTCGGTCAGTGATCAGGGGCCAGGGACTAGGGATCAGGGAAACCTTCCTCCGGTAAAGCTTTTCGTCTTCAATCAACCGTCGTTGGCCCTTCGTCGTTTGTCGTTGGGCGTCAGTTCGAGCCTTGCTACGAATTCCCATTCGCTACTTTGGTGCTGCGTGTGCTCAGGGATCATTCGCTACGCTCAGGATGACAAACCGTTACGGTTAATGACCGGTAGAAACGAACGACTAACTACGACAGCGCGAACGACGAACGACCAGCGACTAACGACGGTCTTCAAATGTTGAACCACGGTGTAATCCACACGTACTTGATGTGCCACAACAGGCGAAGCGACATCTTCACTGGCAGCGCAACCATCGTCAGCAATAGGAACTGCATCAGCGAGAACTGGAGGAGGCTCATGCGCTTGAAATCCTTAGCCATCCTGCGCCGGAAGAGCGAGTAGACGAGTCCGCCGCCGATCAGGTAATAGCCGATGACAATGATTGCGCCGAACACACCTTTGCCCATGTTCGACGTAATTCCAAATATGTCAGGCAAATCACGGTTCACCTCGTAAATGAGGCGATTGTGATCCCACGTTTGCCCCGGCCAGAACCATTGCCATCCAGGGCCGCGGATGAACGTGCCGATCAGGATCATCGTGACCCAGAGAATCAGGAAGCCGAAAAGAAAAGTCGAAATGCAGAATTTCCGCTGCTTCCAGGTGTAATAGCCGCTGCCGAGCGGATTGGTGTCGATGTACGGAATCACCATCAATCCGACGATGATCAGGGTCGGCATCACCACGCCGGCAATCCACGGGTCGAAATAGACGAGCATCTCCTGCAGGCCGAGGAAGTACCAAGGCGCTTTCGCAGGATTCATGGTCAGATTGGGATTTGCCGGCTCTTCCAGCGGGGCGTTCAACGAGATGGACCAGACCATCAGAATGACGGTGATGATAATCGCGGCAAGAAACTCGATACGCAGCAGAAATGGCCAGACATGGACTTCTTTTTGCCATCCTTGCTTGAAGGGCCACGCCTTGCGATGGTGTGTCTTCGCCATCGCAGGATCGCCCTCGAGTTGCGCGATGAGTTGATCGTTCGCGTGCGCCTGCTTCCACGCCAGGTAAATGTAGAAGACGAGCAGCGGAATCAGCGCCACGATTGGCACGTTGTCCGGAGCGGAGCAAATCTCCCAAAGTTGACGCCAGTCCATAATGTCTCCACACAACCGTCGAGCTTTCGCTTGACCGGACAGCCGAGGCGGCCGTCCCTACATTCACTCTCCTGCGGCTTTCGGTCCTCTGCGGGGCTTGTCGGCCTCCGCCTCGAGCATGACCGGAGCCGGTCCGGATATTCCCCCGTCTTTCCTCACACGCCAGAAGTGCACAATCATCAACACCGAAGCGACGATCGGAATTCCGATGCAGTGCCAGATGTAGGAACGGAGCAGAGCATTGGCGTCGACGATCGATCCGCCGAGCAATCCGAAGCGGATGTCGTTGTACGGGGTCATTCCGAGTTGATGTCCGAATGGGCCTTCATGCCCCAGCAGCGGCGTAGCGCGCGCCATATTCGTTCCCACAGTGACGGCCCAGAATCCCAGCTGATCGTCAGGCAATAGATACCCAGTAAACGAGAGCAAGAGCGTGAAAACGAGCAGCAGCACGCCGATGTTCCAGTTGAATTCGCGCGGCTTTTTGTAAGAGCCGGTCAGGAAGACTCGGAACATATGCAGCCAGACGCCGATCACCATCAAGTGAGCGGCCCAGCGGTGCATGTTTCGCAGAATCTTGCCGAATGGGACGTCATGCTCGAGATAGAGCACATCGCGGAACGCCTGCACCTTCGTCGGGTGGTAATAGAACATCAACAGCACGCCGGTATAGGTGAGGATGACGAACAGATAAAACGTGATGCCACCCATTCCCCACGTGTAGCTATAGCGAACGGCATCGCGATTGATCTTTGCTGGATGCAGATGGAGGAAGACATTCGAAAGCACGCCCAACGCGCGGTTTCGCGGAGTGTCGTCGTGCTTGTGGCGGAAGATCGATGTGTAGACCTGGGTCTTCGTTGGGTCTTTCAGGCCTTCGATCTGCTCTTTCGCCTTGGTTGGAATGTCGGTTTTGAGGGCCTGAATGTCGTCTTTGACTCCGGTGGTAACTTTTTCGAGGAGTCCGACTTTGCCGCCATTTTTTGCGTCGCCATCACCTGCGCCGCCAGCACCGTTGCCGCCGTTAGTTTTGTTTTCTTCAGCCATAAAGTTAGTGGGTCACTTGGGTCATTGTGTGATCGAGCCATCTAGCCATTGAAAAGCCAGTTCCGTATCGTCGTTCGGTTCGCAATCGCTCAATCACGAAATCAGTCAATCGGGCAATCCTTCTATACACCGGTCAGGAATGCGCCCGGATCGTTAAAGTGAGTTGGCTGGCCTTTTGGCCAGGAATAGAGTTTGGAAGTGTCGACGAGGACTTGCCCGTCGGGCGCCAGTTCAATGTGCGCGCGATCCATGGGACGTGGCGCCGGACCTTCGAAGTTGATCCCTTCGCTGTCGTAACCGCTGCCGTGGCATGGACACTTGAATTTGTTCTCGGCCGGCTTCCAATCAGGCGTGCAACCAAGGTGGGTGCAGCGGGCGTAGATGACGAACAGCCGGTCTGGCGTGCGGTCGATCCAGATGCGGTACTGCTGCAGGAATTTCTCGTCGATTCCGAGCGCGTACTCGGAAGGAAATCCAATCTTAAACACCGTGTTCGGTTCGAAAAGAGTGCGGGGCAGGAAAAACCGGAAGAACGCGATGAACCAGGCCACGAGGAAGCCGGTAATCATGGTCCAGGCAAAACGGCGACGGACATGGTCAATTTCCGTCGAGGGAGCAGTCCCGGCCACACCTCCGGCCGCCGCTGCTTTCGAGGTTCCCACCGCTGGAGTACCGACATATTTCGTGGCATCCACCGTGGGTTTGGCCGGCTTCGTGGCCGCTTCCGGATTCGGACTGACCTTATCGGTCTCCAACTCCGACATGTCCCCTCCTCTGCCTGTCTTTGGTCGGGCCCTAATCTAATCCGGCGGCAGCCGCGTACTGTGGCTCCGCCAACTTCCTCCCCTGACTACGAATCGGTATGAATGAATGGACTTCTTGCCCAAGGGCCTGCTGCACGATCTGCCCTAGAGCCTGTATGAACTTTGGTGAATCGTTAAGCCCGGCGCTCATTTCGAATTGCCGGATGCCTAGTCCGTATGCTTCTTCGCGGGCTTCGTGATCAATCTCGCCCAGCGTCTCCACGTGATCGGAGACGAAGGCAATCGGGACGACGCAGACCTCTTGAACCTGTTGCGCCGCGAGCGTCCGTATCGTTTGACGCAAGGAAGGCTGCAGCCAACGACTCGCTCCCACTTTGCTCTGGTAGCAAAGCCGCTGCGCATTTTTCCAGTCGCCACGCGCCATCAGAAGCTGCGCTGTTTCTTCGATTTCGCGCTGATAGGGATCACCCTTCTCAATCACCGATATCGGGACCCCATGCGCGCTGAAGACAATCACGGGACGCTCGGGAGCAGGGAAGCGAGAGAGAGCCTCATTCACTTTTTCGACGAGTGAATCGAGATAAGTAGTATTCCGATAAAAATTACTGATCTCATGTGAGCGTGTCCCGTCGTGAAACCGACGGCGCCACTCGTTCAGACTCGATCCTGTCGTCGTGGATGAATACTGCGGATAGAGCGGGAGCAGCACGATTTCGTCGCACTGTGCATCGCGAATCTCTTCTACCGCTTCGCTGGTAAAAGGATGCCAATAACGCATGGCGACAAAACACCGTGCATCGATTCCTTGCGCCCGCAGTTCAGATTCGAGCGCTTTTGCCTGTTGTTCTGTGTGATGCCGAATTGGCGAGCCTCCGCCTATGGTCGAATAGTGGTGCTGCACTTTTCTAGCGCGGGTCGCGGAGATCAGCTTGGCGAGGGGCTTGCGTCCGATGCGGGCAAATGGAAAATCGATAATATCCGGATCGCAAAATAGGTTATATAAAAACGGTTCGATCGCTTCCAGCGTGTCAGGCCCACCCAGCTGAAAGAGAACTATCCCCACACGCCGTGTTGTGCGCGTCATTCCCCAGAACCCCAGAACGCACGCAATGTACTCCGAACCGAGCGCGCGAGTCAATGGGAGAACTCAAAATTGACAAAGATTCTGCGGGCTCGTCATTTGCAAACTCCCCGTCCAGAGGGCAATCTGATAGTTCATGCCGGAATTGCCTGACATTGAAGCGTATCTGACCGCGCTCGAACCGCGCGTCGTACGCCAGAAATTAGAGCGAGTTCGCATCGCGAGTCCGTTTCTACTGCGAAGCGTTCAACCTCCTCTGGCGTCGGTGGAGGGTCGCACTGTGAATGAGGTGCGCCGGATCGGAAAGCGCATCGCGATCAGCGTGGACGGCGATCTGTGGCTCGTGCTCCATCTCATGATTGCGGGGCGATTGCGCTGGAAGCCTCCGGAGGCAAAGCTCGGCGGGCGGCAGAATCTGGCGGCGTTCGATTTCCCTGACGGATCGCTCGTGCTGACAGAAGCTGGCAGCAAGCATCGCGCATCGTTGCACGCAGTGAGCGGTGAAGAAAATCTTGCTGCCTTTGATGCGGGAGGTATTGAGGTCTTCGCCGCCGACCTTGACTCCTTCCGGTCCGTACTGACTGCGGAGAACCACACGCTGAAAAGAGCGTTAACCGATCCACGGTTCTTGAGCGGCATCGGCAATGCATATTCGGACGAAATTCTGCATGCGGCGCAGCTCTCGCCGATTGCGATGACGAAAAAGCTGACGTCGGAAGAGTGGAGCAAATTATTCGACAACACGAGGCAGACGCTGGAAATGTGGAGAGACCGACTTGTGGCCGAGGCGACGGATTCATTTCCCGAGAAGGTAACCGCCTTCCGCAAAGATATGGCCGTGCATGGGCGATACGGCCTGCCATGCCCGCGATGCGGCGAAAAGGTTCTGCGAATTCGTTATGCCGATAAGGAAACAAATTACTGCGCGCACTGCCAAACAGGAGGCAAGGTGCTGGCCGATCGCAGCTTGTCACGCCTGCTGGGCTCGGATTGGCCGCGAACTCTCGAAGAATTGGAAGCCCTGAAACGCCGGTAGTTCATTCCGGAAAACTACTGATGGATTCCTGCGGGTAACCCTGCTAGGGTTCCAATACCTTTCCTATCCCGAGAGCGTCGACCATGAGTATCCCTGTCCAAATCTCGCCGCCTGAGGGGTTGCTGAAATTCGAATTCGGCTCCGATCGCGATCGCGCCACCTGGGTCTACGGAGTGCTTCGCGAATTGATGGAAGTTCCGATTGCGCAACGTACCGAGCGACTTGCCGCGCTGACGGCCGGCATTGAGGCTCATCCTCACCGCGATGAAATTCGCGCTGCGTTCCGCGACTTCTGGTCTCATCATTCCTACGTCCGGGTCATTGCGGAGGCCGGACTTCCTGAGGAAACCTTCCTGGCGCGGGAATTGTTCGGCCGCGCTCTCAAGCGTCTGTTGCCGGAGGACGAAGTTCGCGGCGACTTGTACGTGCTGCTCGACTCGCTTGGCCTGAAAGAACGAGATGCCGCTTGGCTGGCTTCGTTGCCGGACGATCTGGTGCGCTGGTGGTCGGACATATTCCGGCTGTCAATTCTTTCTCTGCTGGCCTCGTGTAAGATTCTGGCGCTTCGCGCGGCCAATATTGCGCTCTCGCGCGACATGGTGGTTCTCGCTTCCGACGAAGACATAACGAAGTCGTGCTTCTTTCATCTGCCGTCGTTGGTGGAATCGGTCGTGCTTCATCCCGAGGAGTTTCCACGATGGGAGATGCAACGCGATGCCTGCATCACCCAGTTGCGGGAGTTCAACGAACGCATCGAGAAAGAGGGCACGTCGGCTGGGCTCGTATTTCGGCTTCGGCTGCTCCGCTCATTTTTGTGGAGGATCGACCAGGTTCTTGGGCTGCGCAGGCCAGAAGCCGACGCGAGGAAGTTTGCCGTTTCCTTGATCTATGGATTCGCTTCGCAGCGGCGGATCCTTCGGGTGGCCAGCACGACCTTCCGGCGATTGGCGCGCAGCCTGGTGGAGAAGACGGGGAGAGTTGGAGTTCATTACATCGCACAAAACGCTCGCCACTGGCGCAAGCTGGGCGCCGGAGCGATTATGGCGGGTCTTATTACCTGCTTCACGGCGCTGGTGAAATACAGTATTTCAGCCCGGATCCAGGCGCCGCTTTTGATCGCCGTCGGCCATTCCTTGAACTATTGCGTGAGTTTTTTGATGATGCAGGCCGGCGGATTTCTGCTTGCCTCCAAAATGCCCGCGGCTACGGCAGCCACGTTGGTCGACGCCATGGAAGATCCCGCGAAAGACCACATGGCAAGCCTGCGCGCAATTTCTCAAACGCAGACGATCGTGACAATCGGCAATCTTCTTGGCGCGATTCCCGTATCGATGGCGATCGATCGACTTTGGCACCTCATTCTCCATCATCCGTTCCTGACGCAGGCCGAGGCGGAACACGGCGTTCACATGGTGATTCCACACCAGTCCGGCACGATTGCATTTGCCATTGTCACCGGAGTTCTGTTGTGGATTTCTTCTTTAGCGACAGGATGGACCGGAAACTATATCGCCGTTACCAAGCTGGACACAGCGATCGCGAACAGTCTCCGGGTGCGGGAGCGCCTTGGATTGAAACGCGCCGCGCAACTCGCGGAATGGGTGAAGCATCAAGCACCCGGATCGGTGGGCTACATCGTCCTCGGCTTCCTGCTCGGAACAGTTCCGATCGTAGTGACACTATTTGGAATTCCGCTGGAAGTCCGGCACGTGACACTCCAGGCAGCGAGTCTGGGATATGCCATCGACGGCATGATGTTCTACGGCGGACTGACTCGCTTTGACCTGATCGCCTCTTTATCGGGGATACTGCTGATCGGAGTGCTGAATATCTCGACCTCGTTCATTCTGAGTTTTCTGCTCGCCATTCGCGCGCGAGATGTCGGGGACGAGCGGGCCAAACACTTCCTGAAAGAAGTACGGCACGAACTGATCACAAGTCCCTTCTCGTTCTTGTTGCCAAAACGAAGTCAGTCCGGATCGGCGTCGTCCGATTAGACGCCAGCCTGCATTTCGGCGATCACGGAGTCGGCAAACTCCGATGTTCCGGCTTTTCCTCCGATATCTCGTGTCAACTTTTCCGGATGACGGTAGACCCGCTCCAAAGCGTTGCGAATTTGTGTGGATGCGTCATGCTCTCCCAGATGCCGCACCATCAACAGGGCTGATCGCAACAGGGCGGTCGGATTCGCCAGATTCTTGCCCGCTATATCGGGAGCCGATCCGTGTACGGCCTCGAAAATCGCGCAATCGTCACCGAGGTTCGCGCTGGGCACAAATCCGAGACCGCCAACGAAGGCCGCGCACAAGTCCGACAGAATATCGCCGTACAGATTTTCCATCACCAGCATGTCGTACTGATAGGGATTCATGACTAGCTGCATGCAGGTGTTGTCGACGATGTGTTCGCCGTACGTGATTTCCGGATAATCTTTTGCGACGTTTCGAGAACAGCGGAGAAACAGGCCGTCGGACATCTTCATGATATTCGCCTTGTGAATCGCATGAATCTTTTTGCGCTGGTTCTTGCGCGCATACTCGAAGGCGAATTTCGCGATCCGCGTGCATGCCTTCTCGGTCATGATCTTCAAGCTCTCAACTACTCCCGGCACGACCTCGTGTTCCAGTCCCGAGTAGAGTCCCTCGGTGTTCTCGCGGACGATGATCAGGTCGACATCGGGGTAACGAGTTGGAATATGCGGCAGATTCCGGATGGGGCGGAAGTTTGCGTAGAGCTCGAACTTCTTACGAAGCGCAACATTGATGCTCGGGAAGCCTCCGCCCACGGGAGTTGTCACAGGTCCCTTCAGGCCAACGTGAGTGCGCTCGAGAGACTCGATCAATTCCTTGGGGATATATTCTCCCGATTTTTCGTAGGCCTCGGCGCCGACCGCGAACGTCTCCCATTCGAACCTGACTCCGGTAGCCTCGAGGATTCGCACGGTAGCATTCGTGACTTCGGGCCCAATTCCGTCGCCGGGAATCAACGTTACTTTATGAGTCATGAGCAGCTCGTTCCTTAGGAAAATTCAGTCCTGCCACCATGAAGTGTCCGCGACCACCGCGGCTGTCATCCTGAGCGAAGCGAAGGATCAGTGTATTTGCTTTGGCGAGGTGCAACGAGATTATTGCGCCTTCACTTTCACCAGATCCTTCAACTCATTCATGAACTCTTTCACGTCCTTAAAGTCGAGGTAAACGGAGGCGAACCGCACGTATGCGACTTTGTCATAACGGCGCAGGCGATTCATGATCAGTTCACCGAGTTCGCTGGTCTTGCGTTCGCGCTCGGGCGACTCGATCACGAATGATTCGGCTTCGTTCACGATCTGTTCCAGCTTGCTGATCGGGACCGGACGCTTCTCGCAGGCTCGCAAAAGCCCATTGAGCACTTTCTGGCGATCGAATTTCTCGCGGCGTCCATCCTTCTTGACGACCATGTAGGGAATTTCGTCGATCCGCTCATAGGTCGTGAAACGTTTTCCGCACTTCAGGCATTCGCGCCGGCGCCGGATCGAATCGGCTTCCTTGCTCTCGCGCGAGTCTACAACCTTGTCGTTTTCAAATCCGCAGAAGGGACATTTCATGGCGCTCGTGTATTAATGGATCGGTCAGACATTCCGGATTCGTTCATTCCGCCGCGGAATCTCTAACCGCGGGACTGCGAGAATCTTCGCTGCTGGCCGAACAGAAATTGTAACAGTTGAAACACCGGGGCAGAATTTCGCCGATGGCGATGTATCACGCACGCCACGAGTCTGTCTATTCGGTGACTACCGCTTTCACGAGGTTGCGCGGGTGGTCCACGTCGTATCCCTTATTGGTAGCCACGTGATAGGCGAACAATTGCAGCGGGATGACTTCCACGATGGGCAGAAGAAGTTCGGTCGCAGCAGGCACGTAAAAGACATGATCGGCAATAGCGCTGACCGCTTTATCGCCTTCGGTAGCCACGATGACCAGCTGTCCCTTGCGCGATCGGACTTCTTTCATCACGTCGAGCGTGCGCCGATAGCGCAGCACAGAGTCGGGATCACTCTGGTCGCAGGTGGCGAGCACAACTACGGGAAGCTTGTCATCCACCAGGGCGTTGGGGCCGTGCTTCAACTCTCCGGCAGGATATCCCTCGGCGTGCGCATACGAGATTTCCTTGAGCTTCAGCGCGCCTTCGCGCGCGATGGCGTAGTGCACTCCCCGGCCGAGATAGAGAAACTTCTCGGCCTTGCTGTGAACTTCGCCGAATTGCTCGGCGAGCTTATCCCAAGTCGCCAGATTCTTTTCGATCGTTTCGGGCAGGCGCCGCAATCGTTGAAGGTATGAGCGAGTGACCTCCGACGTCATCCGGCCACGCTTACGGGCCAGGAACAGCGCCATCAGATACAGGATCGTGAGTTGTGTCGTGAAGCTCTTGGTTGCTGGAATCGATACTTCCGGCCCGGCGCCCGTGATCAGCGCTGCACCCGCTTCGCGGACGATGGTGGTGTCCGGCATATTCGACACCGCAACGGTTTTCACGCCGCGCGTCAGGGCTTCTCGTTGCGCCGCGATCGTGTCGGCGGTTTCGCCCGACTGTGTAATGACCATGACAATCGGATCGACTGCGGCATGAGTGGAGCGGTAGCAGTATTCGCTGGCGTATTCCACATCGACGGCGACGCCGGAAAGATCCTCGATCATGATTTCGCCCGCAAGCCCGGCATGGCGACTGGAACCGCTGGCGGCGATGATCAGCTTCTCGAATGTACGCAGCGCGCTTTCGAGGGGAAGCAGTTCTCCCGGGAAGATAATGTCTTCCTTGAGATGCTGGTCGATGGTCTTGGCAATCGCCGCCGGCTGCTCGTAAATCTCGCGGCGCATCGCGTGCGAGTAGTTGTGATTGGTTGCGGTATTCGTCTTGTTCTTGGCAGTCATAATCTGTTCGAAATCACTTCCGCACTTATCAACCCAGTTGTTGCTACGATCAGGCCAGAGTTCAGCTACGCTTTCGCGCCCTCGAAGTGCGCTTCGATCTCCTCGAGTGTTTTGCCCTTTGTTTCGGGCAGGAACCATGTAGCCGTGACGAAGTAAATCACGGTACAACCGGCAAACCCGAAGAACATAGCGGAATATCCATATTTGCCGACGGTAGGCAGGAAGATCGCGGCGATAAGTGTCGCTACAGACTGATTTAGCAATAAAGCGATACTCATGCCGTTGGACCGAATGCGAGTCGGCATGAGTTCTGAGAGCGCCAGCCAGACGCAAACTCCCGGTCCCACCGCGTAAAACGCCATGAAAATGTATAGGGTGATCGCCACCAGCCAGCCATTGCGCGCATCGGGCACCGGGCTGATGAAGGCTTTGTCGATCGTCAGGGGAGCCCGCCGCGCGGCGTCTAGATCGCCGAAAGGATTGGAGAAAAATGCAATTACTTTGTTAGCGGGCACGATGTCGCGATTGAGATCGATCGGCTTGGTGGCCGCATCGTTCGAGCGGACAACCTGGCTGGTGGCCCGAAAATCGCCGTAGGAGTAAATGATGACCAGCGACGTGGCGCGGTCGATCGTGGCATCTCCACTCTGCTGCAAGAGTTCGTCCGCAAGCGGGGCGCTATAGGTCAATGTGAGTTTTTGGTCAGAAGTGATCCGCGACTGGACGGCCGTGCGTACGTCGACCCGGTGCTTTTCGTTGCCGAGGAAAAGCAAACCGGTGCAGATCATCGAGACGATAATTCCGCCCGTTCCTAGCGATAGGAGAAATTTTCTGCCCTTACGATCGACCAGCATGACGCCGCAAAGTGTCACGAGGAAGTTGATGATCTGGAAAATCAGGTAACCGAAATGGGCAGCAAAGTCGGACAAGCCGCTCTGCAGCAGGATATTTGCGTTATAGCCGATGATGGAGTTGATGCCGGTCGCCTGGTTGAATGCAAGAATGATGCAAGCAAGGATGAACGGAATCACGTATTTGCGGCGGAGCAGAGACTCTTTCGCTTTGTTTCCTGCGTCCGAATTTTTCTTCTCGGCCGCCAGAACATCTTGCATTTCTCGGAATTCAATGGTTGCCTGGGCCGTGGTTCGTGAGCGGAGCAGCGCGGCCTGAGCGGCCTCTTCTTTCCTTCTCCGCAGCAGCCATCGAGGGGATTCCGCGACCATCAGGCTGCCGATGACGAACAGAATGCCCGGAGGCAAAGAAACCCAAAAGATCCGGCGCCAGGCGGTGTCTTTAAATGCGAGCAGTTCTGCTGCGTTGCCCAGCCTGGCCACATGATCGACGCGAAAACTAAAGTAAAGGCCCAGCGCCGCCGCCGTTACCAGACCCAGTGTCAGCAGCCACTGAAAAATGCCGGTCCCCTTGCCGCGGTCCGAGGCAGTGAGACATTCGGCCAAATAAAGCGGAACCACAACTCCAATCAACCCTGCGCTCACGCCTTGCAGCAGGCGCCCGATGACCAGCGATTGAAAGCTATGCGATAGCGCGATGGTTGGAATGCTGATGACGAACATCAGGCCGCTTACGGCCATCAGTGATCGGCGTCCCATCCAGTCTGCAAGCATCCCCGCGAACAGAGTTGAGATGACGCTGCCCAGCAGGACCGCGGCTACGACGATCGAGAGCTGCCCCGACGTGAAACCGGAAGTAGCTTCCAAATACGGAAGAGCACCGGCCACGATGCCGACGTCTACTCCGTAGAGCAGGCCGCCGAGTCCAGCCACGATTAGCAAAAAGCGGTTATAGAAAGCGTTCTTGTCGTGGAGAGCAGAAATTGCGCCAGTCGCCGTCTCAGAGGTCATAAGGCTTGATTCACAAGAAGGGTTGCCAGCGCAATGCGCGGTCCGTTCGTTGTTTTAGGGTGAAATGCACCCTGAATTGTAGCGTAGAGTCCGGTAAACTCAGCCAAAAGTGCTATACATGAAACGGGGAAATTTTCTGGGGATCAGACGTTGTCTCAAGGGTGTCAATAGGCCGAACCCGCCGTCGGATACAATACACAGGCCGCCAGGCATTTTGGGGACTCGGGAAACAACCTAATCCGGATGCGATACGGATTTATCATCGACAATCGTAAATGTATCGGCTGTCACGCTTGCACCGTCGCGTGCAAGACCGAAAATCACGTTCCGATCACCGTAAACCGGACCTGGGTGAAATACGTCGAGAAGGGAACGTTCCCCAACACCCGCCGGGTCTTCCAGGTGACACGCTGTAATCATTGCGAGAATCCGCCCTGTGTCGCCATCTGCCCGGTGACGGCAATGTATCAGCGGAAGGATGGCATTGTCGACTTCAGCTCGGAACGATGCATCGGCTGCAAAGCCTGCATGCAAGCCTGCCCGTACGACTCCATTTACATCGATCCCGACAACGGAACCGCAGCCAAGTGCCATTTCTGCGCCCATCGAACGGAAGTTGGCTTGGAACCTTCCTGCGTTGTGGTTTGTCCAGAACATGCGATCATCGCCGGGGATCTCGATGCCGTCGGAGAAATCAGCCAGTTACTCGCTCGGGAGCCGTTGCGCGTGCGCAAGCCCGAGCAGGGAACACGTCCGAAGCTTTACTACATCGACGCTGATGAAAGCGCGATCGTACCCACGGCGGCGCGGCACGAATCAATGTACATGTGGGCGCAACGCAATGACAGCATTCACGGCGGCGGAGCGATCTATCCGGAAGACAGCCCCCTGCTGCAGAAGAACGCCGTGGCGGCGTACGACGTTTCGCATTCGCGCCCGTGGGGCTGGCAAGTTCCTTTTTATTGCTGGACCAAAGCGATCGGATCGGGAGCATTGGCGATTCCGGCGTTCGCGATGTTGTTCGGACGGCTGGGGGAGAATCGTTTACGGGACATTGTTGTCTCCAGCATTGCCTTGATCTTTACGGCGCTGACCACAGGATTGCTGGTGTGCGACCTGGAACATAAATCGCGATTTCTGCGGGTCGTGTTTACGCCCCAGACAAAATCGTGGCTGGCTCGCGGAGCTTTCATTCTCATCGCGTACAGCGGGCTCGCGGGTTTGTTCTGGGTCGGAGCGATGCTGCGACTGCACACGATGACTGCGGCACTCTTATGGCCGACGGTGCTCGTCGGATTCCTCGCCGCTGTCTACACTGCGTTTCTTTTTGGACAATGCGAGGGCCGCGATCTGTGGCAGACACCTCTTTTACCCGTGCACCTCATCGTGCAGGCGTTGATGTGCGGAGCGGCGGTTCTGGTAATGTTGCCCACCTCCCTCGGTGGATCGACCGCTGCTCTCGCCGCCGCCAGAATTGCACTCATCATCACGCTCGCGTTCCATCTGCTAATCGTCGCAGCAGAATTTTCGATGCCGCATGCGACGGATAACTCCGCCTACGCCGCGCGGCTGATCACGCATGGTCCATTCAAAACGTGGTTCTGGGGCGGAGCGATTCTGTTAGGAGGCGTGCTCCCTTTAATTCTGTTGGTGCTTGCTGGAAACAGTTTTGTTCTCGGAGCTCTGGCCGCAGCTCTAGCATTGCTCGGCTTGCTAGCCTTTGAGTGGTGCTTCGTCATGGCCGGCCAGAGTGTGCCCAACAGCTAAAGCTATGGAGATTTTTCGATGACCGATTTCAAGCGCGATGGCAGCCACCTCGCCTACTGCCCTCCGGTGGAGAAGTGGGACGATTGGGTCGAGCTCGATCCTGAAGCGTGGCCGCGCCGCGTCGAAAAGCACTATCAGCTCGTGCCGACGGTCTGCTTTAACTGCGAATCGGCTTGCGGACTTCTGGCGTATGTCGACAAGGCGACGGGCGAGATCGCAAAGTTCGAAGGGAATCCGATGCATCCGGCGAGCCGCGGGCGGCTTTGCGCGAAGGGTCCGGCGACGATCAATCAGATTCACGATCCCGATCGCGTGCTTTATCCGATGAAGCGAGTGGGGGCCAGAGGCGATGGGAAATGGGCGCGTACGTCGTGGGACGAGGTGCTCGAAACCTTCGGCACTCGCATCCGCACGGCGATTCAAGAGGGACGCGGCGAAGAAGTCATGTATCACGTAGGTCGCCCCGGGCACGACTTCATCATGGAGCGCACGCTGCAGGCGTGGGGCATCGACGGCCACAACTCGCACACGAATGTCTGCTCGTCGTCGGCGCGGCTTGGCTATTTGCTGTGGCACTACGCGGATCGTCCATCACCCGATCATGCGAATGCCCGTTTCATTCTGTTGCTCTCCGCGCATCTTGAGTCAGGGCATTATTTCAATCCGCATGCGCAGCGGATTATCGACGGCAAAATGGCCGGCGCGAAACTCGCGGTAATGGATCCGCGCCTATCGAATACGGCGAGTATGGCGGATTACTGGATGCCGACGTATCCCGGCTCGGAAGCTGCTGTTTTGCTTGCGATGGCGAAAGTGATTCTCGACGAGAACCGTTTCGACGCCGACTTCGTTCGCAAATGGACGAACTGGGAAGAACTTGAAGTCGACGGATTCAAAGCGCGAGGGCAAAGTTTTGAAGCGGCAATCGAGGCGCTGAAGAAGCACTACGTACAATTCACGCCGCAATTCGCCGAGAAAGAAAGTGGCGTCAAATCCGAGACGATCATCAAGATTGCGCGCGAAATCGCAGCCGCTGGCACTCGCTTCGCGTCACATCTCTGGCGCGGAAGTGCGTCAGGGAATCTGGGCGGCTGGCAACCGGCGCGTGCTCTGATGCTGCTTCATGTCTTGACCGGATCGGTTGGCACCGAGGGTGGGCACAATCTGAACGCGTGGAACAAATTCGTTCCAAAACCCTTCAAGGTTCCTCAGCCGCAGAAGGGGTGGAACGAGCTGCTCTATCCACCCGAGTGGCCGCTCTGCACGCATGAAATGTCGTTCCTGCTTCCGCACTTTTTAAAAGAAGGTCGCGGAAAAATCGAAGCATACTTCACGCGCGTGTTCAATCCCGTGTGGACCTATCCCGACGGATTTTCGTGGATCGAAATGCTGCGCGACGAAGAAAAAATCGGCCTTCACGCCGCCCTGACTCCAACCTGGAGTGAGACCGCGTGGTTCGCCGACTACGTGCTCCCCATGGGCTTCAGCTCCGAACGCCATGATCTGATGAGCCAAGAGTCCTACGCCGGCAAATGGATCGGCTTTCGCCAGCCTGTAAATCGCGTTTTACGTGAAAGAAACGGTGAAAAGTTCGAGTACACCTACCAGGCAAATCCCGGCGAAGTTTGGGAGGAAGATGAGTTCTGGATCAATCTCAGTTGGGCCATTGATCCCGATGGTTCGATGGGAATCCGGCAGTATTTCGAATCGCCGGATCAGCAGGGCAAGAAGCTCACCGTCGACGAATATTACGGCTGGATTTTTGATCACTCGGTTCCCGGATTGCCCGATGCGGCGAAGAAAGAGGGGCTGACTCCACTTGCATACATGCGCAAGTACGGCGCATATGAGATCACGCGCGACGTTTACAAGCAAAACGAAAAGCCGCTGTCTTCGGAAGAACTGGCCGGGAGCCAGGTCGAGCCGAATGGCGTCATCAAGAAGAATGGCAAAGCTGTTGGAGTGAAGGTCGGCGACGCGGCGGTTATCGGCTACAACACGCCATCGCGCAAGCTCGAATTGTTTTCGAAAACCATGGCCGACTGGAAATGGCCTGAGTTTGCGTTGCCGGAATACTACCGAAGTCACATTCACCGCGCGGCGCAGTCAGCATCCGTCGGCGAGCCGGCAAAAGAGTTCGATCCGACATATGCGCCGGCTGTCGAATGGCCCGAACATGCGCGCGGGAACGTCTATACCTTGCTGCCAATTTTCCGGCTGCCGAATCTTATTCATACCCGTTCAGGGAATGCAAAGTATCTCTACGAGATCTCGCACAAGAATCCGCTTTGGGTCAATCCCGTCGATGCGCAAAAACTCAGCGTGCGCACCGGAGATCTCATGAAAGTCCATACCGAGATTGGATATTTCGTGCTCCACGCCTGGGTGACCGAGGGCCTGACGCCCGGGGTCGTGGCTTGCTCGCACCATCTCGGGCGCTGGCGCGTGAATAAAGACGAGCAAGTCGAACGTATGTCGAGCGCGTGGGTGGATCTGAAGGAAGTCGGCAAGGGCCAGTGGAAGATGCGGCAACTCGAGTCGGTTTCGCCTTACGACAGTCTCGATCCCGATACGAAGCGCGTGTGGTGGAGCGACGCCGGCGTGCATCAGGACATCACCTTCCCGGTTCATCCCGATCCCGTCAGCGGGATGCATTGCTGGCATCAGATGGTGCGAGTGCAGAAGGCCGATCCCGACGATCGCTATGGCGATATCTTCGTCGATACGAACCGGTCATTCGCCGTATATCAGCGGTGGAAGGCGCTCACGCGGCCGGCTCCCGGCCCCGGTGGACTTCGCAGACCCTTGTGGATTCCAAGAGTAGTCCGTCCGGCAGAGTCGGCGTATTACATGAAATAGCTCAGCCAGACGCCCGCAACTCAAATGCTGCCGACAGCGACATGGCAAGCTACGTCTCTACGATAGCTGCAGAATTCGACTGTCACCGTCGCGTACTCTCCAGGGGCAGGCTGAAAGAGAACACTGATCCACTTCCCAACTGACTGACTACGCCAATCGTTCCCCCGTGAGCTTCGACAACGACTTTTGCAATCGCCAGACCCATACCTGTTCCCGGAGCCGTGTAACGCTGATTTTGTCCGCGATAGAATTTTTCGAAAATCATGGACTGCTCGAGCGAATCGATTCCCGATCCCCGGTCGGCGACGCTTGTGATCAGCTGATTTTCGCTCACTTCGCTGCTCACTTTAATCGGCGCGCCGGATGGAGAATATTTTCCCGCATTCTCGAGCAGGTGCATCAGCACTTCGCGAATCCGGTTGACGTCCATAGGAACTTTAGGCAGATGTTCGTAGTCGGCCACGACCTCGACCGGATGCCTGTCGAGCGCCGTTCTCGCGTCTTCAATGGCGGCCTCGATAGCGTCTCGAATGGAATGAGGCTGTAGATCGAGCTTGAATAATCCGGAATCGAGCTGCGCCATTTCGGCAGCTTCGCCCACAAGCCGATTCAAACGGTCCGTCTCTTCGTCGATGACGCTTAGTAAATCGCGGCGGCCCTGATCGTCGAGCGCCGCGCCCGATAACAACGTCGTTACGCTGGCTTTGATTGAAGTTAACGGCGTTCGGAATTCGTGCGTAACGGAATCGAGCAGAGCCGTCCGCAAGCGTTCATGTTCTTGCTCGGCCCGATTTTTGCTGAGCGCCTCGAGCGCGCGGGCGCGTTCAATCGCCAGCCCCGCCAGGCTGCCTAGCGCATCCAGCGTTTCTCTTGAAAGCTCGGCTCCGGCCACGCCGACAGCTCCCACGGTCCGCATTCCAAGGCGCAGCGGAATGTAGGAAACCCCTCCCTGCGTGATTGGCTCGCCTCGCAGCAGGGTTGACCGCAGCACGCTCTCTTCAAAGGTGGCGTCGCGCGATGATCGATAAAGGGTTGGTGGGTCGGCCGCCATCACGACCGCGCTGGTGAAGGAAAACGTTTCCTGCAGATATTGCGGCAATGCGTTCAGCAGCTCGAGAACATTTTCTGACGCGAGCAATCGCTGACTCAACCCGTATAAGCGCTCGACTTCGCGGCGCCGCTGTTTGGCGCCTTCCGCCTCGCGGCGCGCACGCTCCGCCAGGTTGCTGGCGACCAAGGCCGTAACAAGGAAAGCGAAAAGTGCGATCCAGTTTTGCGGGTCGGCAATCGTAAAAGTTCCGACTGGAGGAAGAAAGAAAAAGTTAAAAGCGGCTGTGGCCACAAGCGCCATGACGACCGCGTAGCGTAGGCCCCAGTAGGCCGAGGTCAGCAGCACCGTGACCAGGAACATCAAGGCAACCGTCGTGTGATTCACATGCAGTCGATAGCCGACGGTCGTGATTAGGGCGATGGTGCACGCCACGACTGCGTAACGCACCGCTTGCGTCCGAGCCCGCGTTTTCACTCCCGCATTGTACGATGTTGGTGATATTTTCGAGACGGCGAAAGATACGACCCGATGCCGAAGACACCTGAAGATTGGCTGAGCGAAGTTTCGACAGAAAAACCGCGCGGCATCTTTAAGCTATTTCTCGGATACGCTCCGGGTGTCGGCAAGACCTACAGCATGTTGAGCGAGGCGATTCGCCGCGCCAGCCGCGGCGAGGATGTTGTCGTCGGAGTCGTGGAAACGCACGGCCGCAAGGTGACGGCTGAACTGGCGACAAAGCTTGACCGCATTCCTCCACGCGAACTCGAGTACAAGGGGACGATTTTCGACGAGATGGATGTGGACGCCATTCTCGCGCGAAAACCACAGGTCGTCGTCGTCGACGAACTCGCCCACACGAACATCGACGGCAGCAAACACTCCAAGCGCTACGAAGATGTGATGGAGTTGCTCGACGCAAGGATTGATGTGCTCTCCACAATGAATGTGCAACACGTGGAAAGTGTCGGGCCGACCGTGCTGCAGATCACGGGCGTGCAAGTCCGTGAGACGGTCCCGGATTGGGTCATGCAGCGCGTCGATGAAATTGTCCTCGCCGACCTGACGCCTCAAGCGCTGCAGAAGCGCATGGAGCGTGGCGATATTTATCCGGGAGACCGCGCTCAGCGAGCGCTTGCGCACTTTTTCCGTCCCGGAAATCTGATCGCATTGCGCGAACTTGCGCTGCGGCAGGTCACCGGCGTCGTCGATCGAAGTCTCGACGCATTCCTTGAGAAGGACGACACCAAACCTGCTCACACTGTTCGCGAGCGGATTGGGGTTTGCGTTAGCTCCAATCCGGCCGCGCAATATATCATCGCGCGCGGATCACGGATGGCTCAGGCCATGGGCGGCGAGCTGTACGTCTTCTATATCGATGTCGGCCGCGATACCCGCCCTGAGGACCAGAAGACGCTGGCCGAAAATATTCGCTTCGCAGAGAATCTGGGCGGGAAAGTGGTCCGCCGCACCGGCAGGAGCATCGCCGATGGCCTCGCGCAACTAGTGCGGGAGCATCACATCACGCAAGTCATCTTCGGCCGTTCTGCGCGCACCGGATGGCAGCGCTATCTGTATCTCTCCGCGATCCAGCGCTTCCTGCGCGATTCGCCTTCCGTTGACGTTCACATCGTGACGCAGGAGGCCCGCTGATGGCCGATCGCCCGCATATTCTTGTGGTCGATGATGAGCCTCAGATTACGCGCGTGTTGCGCACCAGTCTTTCCGCCCAGGGCTACGACATCCGCATCGCCAATTCCGGCGAAATGGCGCTCGAGATCATGAAGGATTGGCAGCCGAGCCTCATCATCACCGACCTTTCCATGCCGTCGATCGACGGAGTCCAGCTGTGCCGTCATGTGCGCGCCGTCTCGCAGGTACCCATCATCGTTCTCTCGGTTCGCGATAAAGAGCAGCAGAAGGTCGAGGCGCTCGATGCCGGAGCTGACGACTATGTTACGAAACCGTTTGGCATGAATGAATTGTTAGCCCGAGTCCGGGCCAACCTTCGCCGCGTTCCAATCGGTCAGGAAGAAGATCCGGTAATCGAGATCGGCGACTTTCGCATCGATACTGCGGCTCACAAGGTGATGGTGCGCCGGTCAGAAGTCCGTCTCACTCCGAAAGAATTCGAATTGCTAGTTTATCTGGCGCGCCGGCCTGGAAAAGTCATTAATCACCGGGCGCTACTCGCCGCTATCTGGGGCGGACAGAGTACCGAACAGCCGGAATATCTCCGCGTCTTCGTCGGACAACTCCGCAAGAAACTTGAGCCGGATTCATCCTCTCCGCGCTACATCGTCACCGAACCCTGGGTCGGATATCGCTTCGAACCGGGCGAGTAATCCTTTCTGATTCATTCACCTTGGAATTACGAACATTCTACGAACTCCTTATTCAATCCTTACACCCGGCACAGTCCAATAGCTGGAACGGCGCGATCCACCGAGACCACCGCCGCGAAAGGGCTACGATTCATGTCGACGATCCAGGAAGTTTCCGCTGAGCAGCTGGCCAAACTCTTCCACCACTACCATCAGGCACTGGCTCACGACTGCGGGCAGGACGCGGAACAACGCCCTGCATCCTGGGACTGCACCTCCCACAACGAGCGGAGACTAATGATCGCAGCGGCCCGCCTGACACTCCTTGAACTATCCACCACTCCCGCAGAGTCCCAGCCGGGACGCAAATACTATGCCACCCCCGGCGAGGCGGAATGGGGTGCGTAATCTCAGTTCGCCCGGCGGTAACCAGCCCGGTCACTGTGATCCTTACGGACCCCTTATGAACTCTTAACCCCACTATTACGCACCACATTATCAAATCGTCGATAGACAACCTCAGATAACTGGGCAGAGAAATTATATGAACGTGACGCTAACAATTGTGTGTCTCGGCACGGCCGCATTTCTGTCTTGGGTATTGGCGGGCTTGCTGAAAGACCTGAGGAGCCGCGTGCCCCACAAAATAAAAGCTTATCTGGCTGTTTTTCGCCCCAAGCGGAAGCGGGGAGAGCTCTTTGAAATGCCGCTTCGCCCCCAGGTACGCGCGAAGTCGCGCGGCAAAGGAGAGCGAATCGCTCTCGTGATGTTGGCTAGCGCGGGTATCGCGATTCCTCTTCACGCCCAACAAACATCGTCTGCCGCATCTGCTCCCTCGGCGGCACAGGCGAGTGACAGCCACCAAAAGGTTCCACAGGAAGTTCTCCAGGAACTAGACGCGATGCGCAAACGCATCGATCAGTTGGAGGCACAACTTAAGCAACAGAATGCCGAGCAGCCGCCAATTGCGGAGGTTCACACTGCCGCGACCAGCCCTGCGGTTGTGACAACCGCTGCGACCGTAGTCACTCCTGCGCCGGCATCAGAAGCAGTTAGTGAAACCCATGGGCCGCCAGAGGCAAAGCGTCCCGATCCCTTCTCTTTTGCGGATTGGACATGGCTCAACGGTAATCCACGCATCAAGGAAGCACCGCTGGACACAAAATTCTTCACCCCCGAAATTCGTGCCGACGTCAATTACACCTACGACTTTAACCATCCCCAGGACGACACGATTGGCGGATCAAGCGAGATTTTTCGCGCCCAAGAGTTTCAGCTCACTCAATTGGGAGCCGGCGGAGATTTTCACTTCGACAATGTGCAAGCCCGCCTGATGACGCAGTTCGGAATGTATTCGGCCACCACGCCCAGAAATGACGCGAGTCCCGCGCGCGGGAACTGGGATCTGGATACCGCGTATCGCTATGTTTCGGAAGCTTACGGCGGATATCACCTGAATGTCATGGACGGAATTAATATCCAGGCCGGAATCTTCATGTCGTATGTCGGCCTGTTTAGCTACTACAACTTTGACAATTGGGCCTACCAGCCGTCTTACGTTTCTTCCAATACACCTTGGTTCTTCAACGGAATGCGGGTTCAGATTTTTCCCAACGAGCATTTGAAGATTGAGCCGTGGCTGGTCAATGGCTGGCAATCTTACGGCAGGTTTAACCATCGGCTGGGAGTGGGAGGGCAGATTCTCTGGAGACCGAATGCCTGGATTTCGGTTCTTGGGAACCAATATGCGCTGGGAGCCGATGACCTCGGAATACCGGGACGCATTCGGTATCACACCGACGACAGCATCCAGGTGAAATACCACGACAACCCGGCCGGCTTCATCAGCAAAGCGGCGTTCTCTCTCACCGGGGATGCGGGCTGCGAACACGGAGGCGATCCCGTCGCTGGGACTGCTGTGAGCTGCGCCGGTGATTCGGCGAAGATCGTTGGTGGGAAAACATATATTGCCCCGAAGCAGAGTTTCATCGGCTTCATGGCATACAACCGGCTCTGGTTTCACAAGGACTTGTTCGGGTTAACGATCGGCGGAGGAAAGATCAACAATCCGGGAAGGTATCTCGTTCTCTTGCCGCCAATCAACGGAGCGACCGCCATCTCCGGAACTCCTTACTTCACCGAGAATCCCGGCGATCCGTTCAAGGCATGGGACGTTTCCGGAACGTTTGATTACATGCCGAAGCAGTACATCACGTTCCGCTGGGAGTTTAACCACCGGCACGCGAATGTGCCGTACTTCACGGGTCCGGGCGGAATCACTCCTCCCGGAGGGGATAGCGGAGCGCCAGGATCGACGGTTGCAGGCTGGGCGCCTGATCTCCGGCACACCGAAGATCGGGCCACGATTGCAATCCTGGTCATGTTCTAGCCGGTTGCAATCAACACGAGTCATGTCGAGAGGAAGCCATGGCAACCGGTTATGCAAAATGGAAAGGTTCCGTCCGCCGCCATCTGCGGACACAATTTATATGGTCAGCGATGCTTTTGTGTGTCGTGAGCATGATTTGCGCTTCACTTGAGGCTCAAGAGGCTAGTGTGCAGCAAGACACCGCAGGCGCTCGAAACAATTCGCAGGATTTACAGGCACGGGTCCAGACACTGGAACAGGAAGTATCTGAGTTGAAGGCACTCGTAAACCAATTGCAAACCTCTCTGGGCCCGCAAACTTCCGCCGTATCGAATATGCCCCCCAATGCTGCGTCTCCTGCGACAACTAACCAGCGGGGGAGTCCGGTGGTCGATGCGGCGGTGCCTCAATCCGCCGTTGCTTCCGCCGAAACAAAGACAGCTGAGATTCTGCACGGCACCACGATCAATCTTGGACTTGATACTTATTACGAATATAACTTCAACAATCCAGTCGGACGAGTCAATCTCCTGCGCGCCTACGACGTGCTGAGTAATGAATTCAGCCTGAATCAGGCCAGCGTGGTGATCGAACACGCTCCAAATCCCACAGAGGGGAGTCGCTGGGGCGGTCGTCTTGATCTCCAGTTCGGACAGGCGACCGACACATTACAAGGCAATCCCTCCAACGAACCGCGGCCCGATATCTATCGCAATATCTTCCAGGCGTACGGGACGTACGTCGTCCCGATCGGTAAGGGATGGAATGTCGATTTTGGCAAATGGGGAAGTTCGCTCGGAATCGAGGGCAACTACACAAAAGATCAGATCAATTACTCCCGCTCTTACTGGTTCAATTTTCTGCCCTTCTATCACATGGGGGCGCGCATCGCGATTCCCGTGAACGATCGCTTCACCGTCAATTACTGGATCGTGAACGGCACAAACCAGGTAGAAGCTACCAACGGCTACAAAGACGAGCTATTCGGATTCACAGCGAAGCCGGTCAAGAACGTTACCTGGACAATGAATTACTACGTCGGTCAGGAACATCCGGATAGAGCCGTTTCGGCCAACTGCAGCCCCGTTCCGGTGCAGCCCGGTCTCTGCTTCACCGCGATCACTCCAGCTCCCAACGGCAAGACGAACATCTTTGACAGCTACGCCACCTGGCAGCCGACTTCAAAGCTGACGCTGGCCATCGAGGGGGACTACTTCGTCACGCGCCTGTGGGCAAATTCTGCTCCCGGGGAATCCTCCGCGCCGTCGCATGTGGATGGCGGAGCCGCCTACCTGCAGTACCAGCTGGCGCCAAAAATCGCGCTCGGAACACGGGCTGAATACATGTCCGATCGCGGAGGCGTCTTCAGCGGCATCACCCAGGCTCTGAAAGAAAACACGGTCACTTTCGATTACAAGCTGGCCGACAATTTCCTGATGCGTTACGAGTGGCGGAGGGACTTTTCCAATCAACCGTCATTCCTGACGGATCGGCAAGGCATCCTCAGCAAAGACCAGAACACTGCGACTCTTGGACTGGTCTGGTGGTGGGGAGGAAAACAAGGTTCGTGGTGATGTATCGCCCCGAACTTTAAGGGAGATTTCCTGTGCAAGATCTTCTTTGGGTAGCTGTCACGGTTGTATTTTTCGCCGCCTCGATCGCCTATGTGCATTTCTGCGATCGAGTGAATTGAGGAGAAGCTATGGACACTCAAACTCTCATCATGCTGGTCGTCAGCGCGGTAACCACGATCTATCTGTTCTACGCGCTATTGCGTCCGGAGAAATTCTGATATGACCCTCAACGGCTGGCTGCAGATCCTCGTATTTCTGGCGTTGATTTTCGCGGTGACGAAACCTATGGGCGTTTTCATGACGCACGTGTTCTCGCGCGAAAAGACGTTTCTAGATCCTCTCCTGCGCCCCGTCGAACGCCTGCTCTATCGTGTCACCGGTGTCGATGAGAACCACGAAATGCGCTGGACCGAGTATGCGACGGCAATGCTCCTGTTCAGCGGAGTCTCGATGCTGCTGCTCTACCTCATCCAGCGTATTCAGGGCGTTCTGCCGTTGAACCCGCAGCATTTTGCCGGGGTCACTCCCGAACACCTCGCGTTTAACACCGCCGCCTCTTTCACCACCAACACGAACTGGCAGGCATATTCCGGTGAAACGACCATGTCGTATTTCACCCAGATGGCAGGCCTCGCCTATCACAACTTCGTATCGGCAGCTGTAGGTATCTCGCTGGCCATCGCATTTATCCGCGGCGTTGCGCGCCGCCAGATGAAGACGATCGGTAACTTTTGGGTCGACATGGTACGGGCAAGCCTCTGGGTTCTTTTGCCGTTCTGCGTCGTCGGTGCGCTCGCGCTCGTATCTCAGGGCGTGGTTCAGAACCTCAAGCCGTATGACACCGTGAAACTGGTCGAGCCGCTACAAGTGCAGCGCGTTGGCGCCGACGGTAAGCCGGTCGTCGATGCCAGCGGCAAGCCCATCATGGATACTGTGGCAACACAGACCATCGCCCAGGGCCCCGTTGCGTCGCAGGAAATCATCAAGGAATGGGGCACGAATGGCGGTGGATTCTTCAACGCCAACAGCGCGCATCCATTTGAGAATCCGACTCCAATCTCGAACCTGATCGAACTGTTCTCTATTTTTTCCATCTCCGCTGGCCTTACATACACGCTCGGTCGGATGACCCACTCATCCGCCCACGGATGGGCGGTATGGTCTGCCATGGCGATTCTGTTTCTGTGTGGCGTTACGGTCGCCTACTGGGCCGAGGCGCGAGGAAACCCGCTGTATCCCGCGACAATCTCGCAAGCGGAGACACCGTTGCAAGCGGGCGGCAACATGGAAGGAAAGGAAGTCCGCTTCGGTATTGCAAACTCTGCTCTGTTCGCCACGGTCACGACCGATGCCAGTTGCGGCGCGATCAATAGCTGGCATGATTCGTTCACGCCGCTGGGCGGCATGGTCCCGCTCGTCAACATCATGCTAAGCGAGGTCATCTTTGGTGGGGTCGGCGCGGGAATGTACGGCATTCTGATCTACATCGTCCTCGCAGTTTTCATCGCCGGATTGATGGTGGGCCGTACGCCGGAATATCTCGGCAAGAAAATCGAAGCCTACGACGTCAAGATGGCAATGCTCGTCGCACTGGTCTTCCCGCTGATTATTCTCACCTTCGCTGGAATCTCGGTCGTCGAGGGATTCGGCACCGTCGGCATTTCCAATCCCGGTCCCCACGGCCTGACTCAGATTCTGTATGCGTTCACTTCGGGAGCAGGAAACAATGGCTCCGCCTTCGCCGGACTGACGCCAAATACTCTGTGGTACGACAGCGCTATCGGAATCACGATGCTGATCGGCCGGTTCTTTATGATCATTCCCATGCTGGCGATCGCAGGAAATCTTGCGCAGAAAAAATATATTCCCCCATCGCTTGGCACTTTTCCGGTGACCACTCCTTTATTCACATTTCTCCTGATCAGCGTGATTCTCATCCTGGGCGCGCTGACCTTCTTCCCGGCCTTGAGCCTGGGACCAATTCTTGAGCACCTGTTGTTGGACGTTGGCAAGACTTTCTGAGGAAGCTTATGGCAAGCCATCGCAAATCGATTTGGGATCCGAAGCTCGTTCGCGGCGCCGCTTGGAGTTCGGTGCTGAAACTGAATCCGCGGCACATGATGGGAAATCCCGTCATGTTTGTCGTGGAGATCGGAAGCGTCATCACGACGATTCTTCTAATTCTCCATCCTCGCGCCGCGTTCCGTTTCAACCTGCAGATTACCCTTTGGCTGTGGTTCACGGTGTTATTCGCGAATTTCGCCGAAGCCATGGCCGAAGGCCGCGGAAAGGCGCAGGCGGAAACTCTGCGCAAGGCCCGGTCCGAGACCATCGCCAAGTTGTACGTCGGCGGCAAGATTCAGGAAGTTACCAGCGCCAAGCTGCGGGCCGGCGACCTGGTCTCCGTTTCTGCCGGAGACTTGATCCCCGGCGATGGCGAGATTATCGAGGGCGTGGCCTCAGTTGACGAGTCGGCAATCACTGGCGAGTCCGCTCCCGTGATTCGCGAAGCTGGCGGCGACCGATCCGCGGTCACCGGCGGCACACGCGTTCTCAGCGATCACATCAAGGTCAAGATCACATCGAATCCTGGAGAAACATTCCTCGACCGCATGATCGCTCTGGTCGAGGGCGCATCTCGGCAGAAGACGCCGAATGAAATCGCGCTCAACATTCTGCTCGCAGGGTTAACGATCATCTTTCTGCTGGCGGTCGTCACTCTCCAGCCGTTCGCGATTTATTCCGGCTCTCCGCAGACCGTCTTCGTGCTGGTCTCGTTACTCGTCTGCCTGATTCCAACCACCATCGGTGGCTTGCTCTCGGCCATCGGCATCGCCGGCATGGATCGCCTGGTACAACACAACGTTCTCGCGATGTCCGGTCGCGCCGTCGAAGCCGCCGGCGACGTAAATACGCTGCTCCTCGACAAGACGGGCACGATCACTTTCGGCAATCGCCAGGCGACGGAGTTCATTCCGGCTCCTGGAGTCACCGAGGCCGCCATGGCCGACGCCGCCCAACTTTCATCGCTCGCCGACGAGACTCCTGAGGGACGATCCATCGTCGTTCTGGCAAAGGAAAAATATCAGCTGCGTGGCCGCGAATTCGCCTCGCACGAAGCCGAATTCATTCCATTCACAGCTCAGACGCGCATGTCAGGCGTCAACCTGGACGGCCGCGAGATTCGTAAGGGAGCCGCCGAGGCAATCTCGCGCTTGATCGATTCCAACGGAAACGGATCGATGCCGCCTGCAGTCCGCGAGGCGGTCGACCGAATCGCATCTTCCGGAGGCACGCCTCTCGTCGTTGCCGAGAACCGTCGCCCCATGGGCGTGATTCATCTGAAAGACGTGGTGAAGGGCGGTATACGAGACCGCTTCGCGCAGTTGCGCGCCATGGGCATTCGCACCGTAATGATTACCGGCGACAATCCGCTGACCGCCGCAGCCATCGCCCGCGAAGCTGGAGTCGACGATTTCCTGGCTCAGGCCACACCCGAAGACAAGCTGAAACTGATCCGCACCGAGCAGGCCGGCGGCAAGCTCGTCGCGATGACCGGCGATGGCACGAACGACGCTCCCGCTCTGGCGCAGGCCGACGTTGGCGTCGCGATGAATACCGGTACGCAAGCGGCGAAAGAGGCCGGCAATATGGTCGATCTCGATTCGAATCCTACCAAGCTCATCGAGGTCGTCGAAATCGGAAAACAGCTTCTTATGACCCGCGGCGCCCTTACGACATTCTCGATCGCGAACGATGTGGCTAAATACTTCGCCATCATCCCCGCGATGTTCGCCGCGACGTTCCCCGTGCTGAACGCCCTCAACATCATGCATCTGAAGACGCCGGAGTCGGCCGTTCTCTCGGCGGTCATTTTCAATGCCCTGATCATCATCGTCTTGATCCCGCTGGCCCTTCGCGGCGTGAAATACCGAGCCATGAACGCCGAGGCACTGTTGCGCCGGAATCTCTTTATCTACGGCGTGGGCGGCCTGATCGCTCCATTCATTGGAATCAAGCTGATCGACATGCTCATTACGGCGATGCGACTCGCCTGAGGATCCAACTATGAAGAAAAATCTCGTGACCGCAGTCCTGATGACGATCGCCACCACGATCCTGCTGGGTATCATCTATCCACTGTTCGTCACCGCTCTGGCCCAGCTCTTTTTCAAGGACAAGGCGAATGGAGAGATCGTCCAGCGCAACGGACAAGCCATTGGTTCGCGCCTGATTGCCCAGCCGTTTACGTCCGACAAGTATTTCCATCCGCGTCCTTCCGCGGCGGGCAACGGATATGACGCGGCGAATTCCGGCGGCACAAATTTGGCGTCGACAAATCAGAAGCTCATCGACCGTGTTCGCTCTGACGCGGCCACGCTCCATCAGGAGAATCCTTCTCAGCCCGTCCCGGTCGATCTCATCACCACCTCAGCTTCTGGTTTGGATCCGGACATTACGCCCGCTGCGGCTGAGTTTCAGGTACCAAGGGTAGCTCGCGCTCGAGGAGTCCCGGAAAGCAAGATCTCTGACCTTGTTGGCAAGCACATCACGCAGCGCGATCTCGGCTTGCTCGGTGAATCCCGTGTGAACGTCTTGGAGCTGAATCTGGCTTTGGACGCCTCGTTTCCAAAGCCCTGACGATCCAGTCCATTCCAAACATTCGGGACAACACGTCCGATGAAGGTTTGCATCCTAGTTCCGGGCCCTGAAATGACAGGGCTATTGCGCGGCGCGGTGTTATCTCTGATGACGGGCCTTCCGCGACGAGAGCAGTTATCGGTATGGGCGAAACTCTAACCGGCGCAGTTGGATCAACAACGACGATTCCCAAGGTTGACCGAACCCCCGCGCCCTGCGCGGCGAATGCCACTGTTGCGGTCGGGAAGTGGCTCGGACAGGCCGAATCGGAAATTGGCCAGCTCTTCAGTTTTGCCTATCGTAGCTCGCGTAATGCTTCGGATCGTCTCCTACAGAGGCTTCAGAATCGTGCTCGACAGCTGCGCCGGGAGCGTCCCTTGCCGTTGCTTTGGGCGGTCTCCGGATGTGCATTTGCGCTGGGCATTAGCTTGGCAATCTGGAGGTCGCGGCGATGATGAGTCGGGATGCAGGACATACGCGCAGTCTGGCGGAGATTCTTGCGGAAGCCAAGGATGAACTGAAGGAATTCTTCGAAACTCGAGTCGAGCTTCTTCGCCGAGAGATGAATGAAAGAATCGCGGCGCTCAAAATCGCTGCTCCGTTGGCCTTGGTCGGTGGCATGTTTCTGGGCACCGCCTTTCTCCTATTCTCTCTGGCGTTGGTGGCGCTGTTTGCAGCAGTATTCCGCGGAAGCGAATACCGGTGGTTTTTCGGATTCCTTCTCGTCGGCTTCCTTTGGTCTGTTATCGGCGGGACCGCGGCCCTTTTGGCAAAAAAGCGCATCAGCAAACGATCGATAGTTCCTCAGAAAACCATAGAAGTACTGGCCGCCGACAAAGCATGGCTGCAGAATGAAGCAAGGAGCGTCCTATGAGCGCCTCGTCATCCGCCCGCCTGGAGATTCGTGCCCACCAGCAGCGCGATCGATTGCATCGGACGGCGCTCGAATTGATCGAGAAGGTGGATGAAGTGAAGCAAGAGCTTAGCCTTCCCCACATCGTGAGCAGGCATTTCGGGCCCATCTCTTTGGTTACGTCTGGGATCGCGTTTCTGTTTGGCTTCGGTATCACGACGCTGTTCGCCCGGAGATCATAGCCGGGTTTTTCCCGTATCCTGCCAATCTCCGCAGGCATCTAACTCACTAGTCCGGAGTTGTGAGCTTTGCGATCTAACATCAAACTCGGCCGCATCTTTGGGATCGAAATCGGGCTGCACTACAGCTGGTTCATCATCGCCTTCCTCATCGCGTTCGCCCTCGACGCGCACTTCCACAGCATCCGTCCCGAATGGAGCAGAGCCGAAGATTGGGCCGCCTCGATTATTACTGCTGTTTTCTTTTTCGTGGCTCTGCTGCTGCATGAGCTGGCGCATTCGCTTGTCGCCAAGTCGCGTGGACTGCGCGTTCGCGAAATCACCCTCTTCGCCTTGGGCGGAGTCTCCCAGATCGAATCCGAAGCCTCGGATGCGAAGTCAGAATTCTGGATCGCCATCGTCGGGCCGCTAACCAGCCTTGTCATCGGCGGCGCGCTCATCGCGATTGCTCACGTCTCCGGCGCGTATCGCGGCAATGAGCCGGTTAGCCCTGTAATGGCAGTTATTTTATGGCTGGGATACATCAACGTCGCCCTCGCCGTTTTCAATATGATTCCCGGCTACCCGCTCGATGGGGGACGCGTCCTTCGCGCCATCATCTGGTGGATCAATAAGAACTCCGTCCGCGCAACTCAGATGGCTGCCCGCGTCGGGCAGGTCGTCGCGATTCTCTTCATCCTGTACGGCGTCTTTGAGTTCTTCATGGGCGCTGGTTTTGGCGGCCTGTGGCTGGCCTTCATCGGATGGTTCCTTCTCGATGCCGCCCGCAGCAGCTATATGCAGGTCGGACTTGTTTCCAACCTGCGTGGCCATTCGGTCGGCGATTTCATGCAGCGCGACTGTGGAACGGTCGAGGGCTACATCAGCCTCCGCGATTTTGTGGACCACTATCTGTTGCGGAGTGGCAGTGCTTGTTTCCTTGTGACTCAGGACCACCATGTTGCAGGGTTGATTGCCGCCAGCGATACCCGAAAAATTCCCCGCGAAAACTGGGAGCTGACTAGCGTCCAAAGTGCGATGCGCCCGTTAAATCAACTCCGTTCCGTTCCACCGGAAATGCCTGCACTGAAGGCTCTGGAGATGATGGCGCGTGAAAACCTGAATCAATTGGCCGTCATATCCGGCGGAAGCCTGCAAGGTGTCTTCTCCCGCGCTCAGGTACTGCGTTTCCTCCAATTCCACTCCGGCATCGGAGAAGATTCGAAAGACGCGGCTGCCTGATCCAATCGCGTTCCCGACTCCTTGGCATAGGAGTCTCGAAGAAGCACTTCTGAAAGAATTCGGGACCGGCCCATCCCTGACAGGTAAGCAAATCAATCCTACTGATTCAACAGTCCGTAGATATCCAACTCATTCGCGGTAGGAACGAACACTCGTCCGTTCGCGATGGTGGGCACTGTGAACTTCAGAGCGAGGCCGGCCTGATCGCGGCTCCCCGCCTCGGTGCTGTTGTAGAGTTCGTTCGAGACATTGGTCGCATTGTAGGCATGCAACACCGCGGGGCCACTCGCTACAGGATTCGTTCCGACGTAAGCGGAATTATCGATATCCCAGATGATTCCGTTGTTGGTCCCGTTTGCCGAAAGGGAAGGGGTTGCGCCGTGCACCGAGTACACCGTTGATCCGGCCGATGTCGACGACGTCGAAAGCTGCTGGCCGCCTTCAGCCGCAGCGTTCCAGCTGAACGCGCGCAGTACGTCCTGGCTGCTGTGAAAGTAAAGGGAACCGTTCCAATAGACCGGCGTGTCGAAAATATTGTTGTATTGCTGGGTACCCGTGTGAACAGTCTGCAAAACGTTATTCGAAGTATCGTTGAAGCCGCCCATGCTGTCGCGGTTGACGACGAAGATGTTCCCGTCTTTTCCTCCGCCAACCAATTCGTGCGGATATGAGCTTGATCCCGGAACCAGAACATTGGCGCCCGATCCGAGGTCCACATCGTTCACTGCCAGCGTGTAGTTGTCGTCGGGAGAAAAGTAATCGAGTACCGAAAGATCATTTGCCGACAAGCGGAGAAACGCATCATTGTAGCCAACCATCGTCGATCCGGTGATCCATTCCTGGTCGCCGGCGTCGACGCCCGACATCAGATAAGCATCGCCGGTCGAATCGTCGATCGACGGGGCTCCGCCGCTCGCCCACAATCCTCCCCCAGCGCCGCCATTCGTGTCGTCGAAAATTGCCGTTTGCTCCAGCGACGATTTGTCGTACGCAAACACCCACCCGTGGCTGCAACTGCCGAATGCGATGTAGATCCAGTTGTTCACCGGATTCAACGCAAGTCCCATACGCTGATAGCACGAAAAACTGAGCGAGTCGCCCGAGTAGCTGCCGTTGATGCCGACCGGATTCATCTTGTCGGCTCCCGTTGTCACGTCCAACGCATGGAGCCAGAACGGAGGATTCGCTCCGTTTACCTCGGCAACCACGTACATGGTATTCGTCGTCGCATCGATCACAGGCGTCGAGAGAATCCCCACGTTCGGCCACGGACCGTAGGCGTCATAAACCGGAACCGGCGCGCCCAGATTCACGTGCCATAACGTTGTTGCGCTGGCCGATGTTGCATCGGCGTCAAACGCGTAGACGCTGTTGTTCTGCGTGGCTACATAGACGACGTCATAAGTTCCCTTGTTCGGAATGTTCACTTGCGGCAGATACAGAGGCTGGGCATAAATCTGTCCGTCAACCGGATACGAAAGCAACTTGCCGAACTGGCCGGAATTCACGTTCGATGGGTTGAGAGTTACCTCCTGAAGATAGGCCCCGTCCCGGGCATCGTCGTTGTGATAAGTCAAAACTGCCGACTGGGTTACGTTAACCACCGTCACGCTGCTGCTGAGGGCGCTCGACGGATTCCCAACGCTGGTTGCGGTGATCGTGTGCGCCCCGACCGCGTTCGGAGCCGTATACAATCCAGTCGTGCTGATCGTGCCCGTGGTCGAGTTTCCTCCGGCCACGCCATCCACCGACCAGGAGATCCCGACGTTCGTCAATCCTTGAATGGCCGCTGTGTATTGCTCTGTAGCGCCGGGATTCAGCAGAGTTCCGTTCCCCGGCGAGAGCGTAAAGCTGAAAACGGTGATGGGCGCGCTCGCGCTTTCCGAAGGATTTGTCGTTGCTGCAGAGACGGTATGAGCTCCAGCCTGTGATGGCGCCGTGTAGAGACCGTTACTGGTGATCGTGCCAACGCTCGAGTTTCCGCCTGAGACTCCGTCCACCGACCATGTGAACTGCGGGTTGCTTTGTCCCGGGATTGTTCCGGTGAACTGCTGCGACGCTCCCGCGATAATGGTCAGCGTTGCGGGCGTGATCGAAATCGCTCCCGCTACCGTAACCGTCGCACTCGCACTCTCTGTGGTGTCGGCGACGCTCGTCGCGGTTACGACATGCGTCCCTGACTGTTCCGGCGCCGTATATAACCCAGCGGCGCTGATGGTTCCCACACCGCTGCTCCCTCCCGCCACCGCATCCACCGACCACGTCACCGCGGTGTTGGTCGTGCCCGTCACCTGAGCTGTGAACTGTTGCTGCGCGCCCGCCGAGATCGTGAGCGAGCTTTGATTCAGCTTTACGCTGATCGCTCCAGAGGTGTTCGATGGCGGCGGAGACTTCGGTATCCCGGAGCAGCCAAGTGAGGGCAGAAGCAAGGCCAGAATCAGCCATCCCCTGTGCAACGAATATTCTGTGTCGGTCATGCCTCGCTGCTGCCGCGACGGATACGATCGGTTAGCGGAACAATAGATGTAAGTCGCAGAGGCAAAGGTTGCCGTTCGGAAACAGCGGCGCAAGCTGTTGTTGCTGTACGGGTGTTTTGTGAAGCGTGCTAAGTCGGGGCGGCAAATGCAGCTTCAGCGACGCTCGATACGGGATGCGGGGAAACGCGTGAGATAATCGATCATATTCCGGCCTCAGTTCCGATGGCCCCGTAGCTCAGTTGGATAGAGCAGCGGTTTCCTAAACCGTTGGTCGGCGGTTCGACTCCGCCCGGGGCCTCCACGCATCGGAAAATGAACTAACTCCGGTGTTGGATCGGGGTCCTATGCACAGTCGCGAAGCCTTTCTTAGTGCGATATTTGTGGTGTTTTGTGCCGTGCCGATTGCCAATGCAGCATCGGCCGTGACCGTCCAAAGTGAGAGCCTCAAGCCCTGGAGCGTTCCAAGCGAGGTTAACGTTGAACACAAGGAGATCACATTCTCAAGCAAAGGCGCGCGCCTAAGAGGAACGTTATATTTTGCGTCTAGCGCTCAACATCGGCCAGCCGTCGTCGTGCTCCACGGCGCATCTTCGCCCTCAAGCAATTTGCCGCTCTATCGCCACCTTGAGGAAATACTGCCGCCGCTTGGGATCAACGTTTTCGTATTTGACCGCCGGGGCAGCGGTGCATCGGAGGGAGGGGGCGAAGACTCCTACAACTTCGACATACTTGCGGACGACGGCATTGCCGCGGCTACGGCCTTAGGTTCGGATGAGCACGTCGATCGAAACCACATTGGCTATTGGGGAATCAGCCAGGGAGGGTGGTTGGCTCTGCTTGCTGCGAGCAAGGATGCGAAA
>DATJOA010000011.1:0-4655 GCA_035507635.1 Candidatus Acidiferrales bacterium | reverse complement strand
TCGACCTGGCGATCGGCGAAACGGAGCAGGCGAACGAAGGTGTCTCCGAGGATCGCGTTGCGCAGATGTCCGATGTGCGCGGCCTTGTTGGGATTGATGCTCGAGTGCTCGACGAGAATCTTTCCCGCCGGAATTGTTTGCGGCGGCTTGCGATCGGCGGCCAGCGCGTGCGCCATCCACGCGCGATCGATACTGACATTCAGATATCCGGGTGGCGCGACCTGCAGGCTGGCGATGCCTTCCACCGGTCCGATCTCGTCCTGAATGGCTTGCGCGACCTTCAGGGGAGCCGAGCGCAGAGGCTTGGCGAACGGGAAAAGCGGAATTGCGAAGTCCCCAAGTTCGACTTTCGGAGGCTGCTCAACCACAACAGCAGGCAACGCCATGCCGGGATGGCGCCGATTCAGACACTCCAGCACTCGCCGGGCCAGAAGCTGCTCTAGGTAACGATACAAGGAAGTCCTCTAAGCTATTGAAGAAACAGTGATTTTATCAGAGTTGGCGGCGGGCCGAGGTTTGACGCAGTATCGGCGGTTCCCTATGATGAAAAATCGGCTGAAGAACGGTCCTTGGTCGATTGTCGTTGGCCTTTGCTGGCAGCAGCTTTGTCCTCCCAATCGGCAACACGAACGCCCAACGGCTAACGCGCGAACGACCAATGATCAGTGGCTAACGACTTCTTTTATGCGCATTGCGTACCTCGAGTGTTTTTCCGGCATCAGCGGCGATATGTTTCTTGGCGCTTTGGTCGACGCCGGAGTCTCGCCGCAATCGCTTGAAGGTACCGTCGCGGCGCTCAACGTTGGCGCGAAGCTGCAGATTTCTCGCGTTGTGCGCAGCGGGATTTCGGCGACGAAAGTCGATGTATGGATTGGAGGCGAGAAAGACTTGCCGCGGGAAGAGTACTGGGCGAAGCAAGAGTCGGCTCACCACCATCACGAACATGGCGATGAGCATCCACACGATCACCAACAGGCGACTCATCGTCACGAAGAATCATCTGCGAATGATGGCCATGCTCACTCCCACGCACATCGGGGGCTGAGCGAGATTCGAAAGATCATCAACGCGGCGGCGATTTCGGACTCCGCGAAGACGACGGCGATCCGGACCTTTGAGGCGCTCGGCACGGCCGAGGCAAAGATTCACAACGTGCCGATGGAGCAGGTTCACTTCCACGAGGTGGGTGCTGTCGATGCGATCATCGATATCGTGTGCGCGGCCGTCGGGGCTGAAGCGCTGGGAGTCGATGAGATCATCTGCTCACCATTGAATGTCGGCGGCGGGACGGTGAAGTGCGCGCATGGGACGTTCCCCGTGCCCGCTCCCGCAACTCTGGAGATATTGAAAGATGCTCCCGTGTATTCGTCGGGACTGCAGGCGGAACTGGTAACTCCGACGGGCGCTGCGATCGTGAAGACGCTGGCTCGACGATTCGCCACTTTTCCCGACTTGAAGATTAAAAAATCGGCCTATGGAGCGGGATCGCGGGATTTCCCCGGCCATCCGAATGTGCTGCGGCTGGTGATTGGAGAATCCGCGACGACACTGGCGGCGAAGACCTCGTCCGAGACGATTACCGTGCTGGAAGCGAATCTCGATGATTTGAATCCGCAGGTATTCGGATATGTCATGGACCGGTTGCTGGAGGAAGGCGCGCTGGACGCGTTCGGCATGCCGGTGCAGATGAAGAAGAATCGTCCGGGCACGTTGCTGACGGTGTTGTGCAAGCCGGAGGATGCGGGCAAGCTCACGCAGTTGCTCTTTACCGAGACGACGACTCTGGGAGTGCGGCGGCGCGAAGAGATGCGGCAGGCGCTGGCGCGGCGCTGGGAAAATGTCCGCACCCCGTGGGGCGACGTACGCATCAAGATTGCAAGCATGAATGGGACGGTCACGAATTATGCTCCTGAATACGAAGATTGCCGGCGGATCGCGGCCGAGCAGCATGTGCCGCTGAAGACTGTGATTCAGGAAGCTACCCGCGCTTATCTGAGCGGCGGCGGTGGAAAGAATTAACCACAAAGGTCACGAAGATACACGAAGGGAATTCCGGATTCGTGTATGAATGTCGTCAGAAGAAAACATTATGAGCAAGAAGTTTTACATTACGACTCCTATTTATTACGTGAATGCGCGGCCGCACATCGGCCATGCTTATACGACTATTGCCTGCGACACGATTGCGCGACGGCATCGGCTGCTGGGGGACGACACTTTCTTCCTGACGGGCACCGACGAGCACGGACAGAAAATCGAGCGCGCGGCGCAGGCTGCGGGCAAGACTCCGCAACAATATGCGGACGAAATCTCCGGCGAGTTCCGCAAGCTGTGGCAGCGGATGGGGATTTCGAACGACGACTACATCCGCACCACCGAAGAGCGTCACAAGAAGCGCGTGCAGGTGTTGTTCCGGCAGATTCGCGACAACGGCTATATCTATAAGGGAACGTACACGGGGCAGTATTGCGTTTCAGACGAGTTGTATGTCGATGGCGCACAGCCGGGCGATTCGTGTCCGACCTGCGGTCACATCACCGAGACCGTTCACGAAGAAAACTACTTCTTCAAGCTCTCGGCGTTTCAGGACAAGCTATTGGAGTTGTATGCGAATCCGGATTTCATTCGTCCGGAGACCCGGCGGAATGAAGTGATTTCGTTTGTGCGGTCGGGATTGCGCGATCTCTCGATCAGCCGTTCGACGTTCTCGTGGGGCATTCCGGTTCCGGACGATCCGAAGCATGTGATTTACGTATGGCTGGACGCGCTCGCGAATTACATTACCGCGATTGGTTATGGCTCGTCGCACGCGGGGGCCCAGGCGGCATTCAAGAAGTATTGGCCGGCCGACGTGCACATGATCGGGAAAGAGATTGTCCGATTTCATTGCGTCTACTGGCCGGCATTTCTGCTGGCCGCTGGACTGGAGTTGCCGAAGGCGATCGTCGCGCACGGATGGCTGCTGTTTGAAGAGAGCAAGATGTCGAAGTCGCGCGGAAATATTGTGCGGACGGAGACGATTCTTGACGTGCTCGGAGCAGATGCGTTGAGGTATTTCCTGCTGCGCGAAGTTGTGTTTGGGCAGGACGGATCGTTTTCGTTCGATGCGCTGGTGCAGCGCTACAACTCAGATCTGGCCAACGGTCTTGGCAATCTCGCCAGCCGCACGTTGACGATGATCAACCGGTATTTCAAGGGTGAGGTGCCGTATCCGTCGCACTCTGTGGCGAAAAAGCCTGCCGATGATGCGGTTGCGGAGGCAGCGCGGAAGGCGATCCGCGAGTTCGGTGTTTTCTTCGATCAGTTTCAATTTTCCCGAGCGCTCGAAACCGCGTGGGGGCTGATCGCTACCGTCGATCGCTACATCGTCGAGAACGAGCCATGGTCGCTGGGCGAGAAGCAGGATGATGAGAGCCGGGCGCGGCTGGCGACCGTGCTCTACACCTCGGCCGAAGCTCTGCGAATTGCAACGGCGTTGGCGCATCCCGTGATCCCCGATGCGACGGCCAAGATATGGACCCAGATGGGGCTGGGCGACATCAAGAAGCTTGCCCTTGGCGAACTTGCCTGGGGACAACTACCGCTGGGCACGAGGCTCGGCGAGGTGAGTCCGGTGTTTCCGCGCGCCGACAAGAGCGCAATCGAAAGGATGCAGAAGATGGAAGATCAGCAACGTCTCGCAGTCGAGGAATCCAAGGAGCCGCCGGCAGCGGCGGCTCCCAAGCCTCAGGCACCGGTGGCGCCGCCACAGGCTGCCGTCGATGGGGAGAAGATCACGATCGACGATTTTGCCAAGGTCGAATTGCGGGTCGGCCAGGTGAAGGTTGCTGAGCGCGTGCCCAAGTCCGACAAGCTGCTGCGCCTCGAAATCGACATCGGGACGGAAGTCCGGCAGGTGCTGGCCGGAATCGCCGAGGCTTACGCTCCGGAGACGCTGGTTGGGCGGAAAGTTGTGATCGTGGCGAATCTGGCGCCGCGAAAGCTGCGCGGCTACGAATCGAATGGCATGATTGTCGCCGCCTCGCTTGAAGGGGGAAAACCGGTTCTTGCCAGCTTCCTCGAGGACGTGCCCGTAGGGGCGCGATTGAAGTAATCGCGCCCGTTCGTTTGGCAGCACGAAAGGATATGCTTTTGTCCGGGCAAGGCATTGAATTCATTCCATCTTTTGGCCTTGGAACACCAAGGTAACCGGCCACGCTGATTACCTGTTCTTTCCTCTGTTTTCCCTGTGCTACCGTCTATTTTTGCCACATATTTACGAACGTAAATAAGGTTTCGGGCCAAGTGTCTTCCGACAATCGCAAACCGGGAATCCACGTCGCGTGGACGACCGTTACATACCGCAGCATGGCGCTGCTGATCCTGGCAGTGGCTGCGGCATTCTTCATTGCGGTGCGTTTTACGTTTCCACAGTTTACGCAGAACAGCATTAAGAAAGCAGACAACATCGCCAGCAATTTGCTGGAGCGGGTTGCGGGAATGGCGCCCGCCGCCGGTTCAGGAACGACAACCGCGCAGCAGGCGCACTTCACTGCACTCGACGGAACAGTACGAGTAAAGAAGGGCAACGGCGATACATGGCTCACGGCCGACTACAACATTCCGCTGGAAAAGGGCGATGTGGTTCAGACCGGTTCCGAGGGGATGGCGAAGGT
>DATJOA010000010.1:0-15040 GCA_035507635.1 Candidatus Acidiferrales bacterium | reverse complement strand
AGCGTTTCGAATAACGGCGGGGCGTTCTTGCGGCCGCAGACGGCTACGCGGATGGGTTGGAACATCTGTCCAGCTTTGACGCCGAGTTCCTGGGCGGCGGCGCGCAGAGATTGATCGAGGGGATCGTGCTTGAACTCGACTCCCGCGAGCACAGCTTGGGCCTTCTCGAGAACTTTCCGCGCCATGGCGGCGTCGCCTTTTTGCGGGATGAGTTCGGCTGGATCGTATGGTGGAAGTTGATCGACGAAGAAGAAGTCGGCGGCTGTAAGAACTTCGCGCAGCAGCTTGATTCGCTCGCGAATCAGAGGCGTGATCCGCAGCATTTGTTCGGCGGTGGCGACGGGATAGACCTCGCGCACGATCGGGAGCAGACGCTGGCTCAGGTCTTCGATGGCGAGTCCGCGGAGGTGCTCGGCGTTGAGCCAGAGCGCTTTTGGATCGAAAGTTTCTTCAGGAGTCGTTGCCGGCTCTTTGAAGTTTACGACCGCGTTCGCGCGATTGATTCCTTCGAGTGAAAAAATCTCGGTCAGTTCCTGCAAGCTCATCTTGGTCCGGTCATCTTTTGGCGACCAACCCAGCAGACACAAGAAATTGATGAATGCCTCGGAAAGAAATCCGGCGTCGCGATATGTAGTGACGCTGACGACCGGTCCGTGGCGGCGCTTAGACAGCTTGGTTCCGTCGGGGGCAACCAGCAAGGGAAGATGCGCGAATTGAGGAGGAGAGAATCCGGCGGCCTCGAAGATGAGGACATGCTTGAAGGTGTTCGAAAGATGGTCCTGTCCCCGGATGATGTGGCTGATTTGGAGATCGGCGTCGTCGGCGCATGAGGCCAGATGGTACGTCGGCATGCCGTCGGAGCGGAGCAGGGCGAAGTCTTCGATATCGGCGCAGGCTTTTGCCTGCTCACCGTAAACGGAGTCCGAGAAGTGGACAGATTGTCCGCCATCGCGCGGGACGCGAAAGCGGAGGGCGAAGGGCTCTCCGTTGGCGGCGCGGCGATCGCTTTCTTGGCGAGAAAGTTCGCGCATACCGGCATTGAAGAGCCATGTTTCCTGCGCACCGGACTTTTCGCTGTCTCCGGTGTGGGCGGGAGTGAAATCGCGATAGGCGAGGCCTTTCTGAAAGATGGCTTCGGCCATCTGGCGGTGAAGTGCTCCGCGTTCGGATTGCTTATACTCTTCGTCCCAACCGAGGCCTAGCCATTTCAATCCCTCGAAAATGGAATTCACCGAGGCCTCAGTGTTGCGCTCGACGTCTGTGTCGTCAAGACGGAGGATCATGGTGCCGTTGTTCCGGCGGGCATATAACCAATTGAAAATAAAGGTTCGGGCGCTTCCCACGTGGAGGAAGCCGGTGGGCGACGGGGCGAAACGCACGCGGGGCTTGCTGGTTGAGGTTGAATTTATGGGATTGGACATAGGATCTTGCCGGAAGTTCGATCGTACAGGCTCGATGGTACGGGCGGGGAAACGCGAGCGTCAAGCCGCGCTGCCAAATCGATATTTCATGCAACCCGATGATTATGCAGGGAAATCGAAGTGAGTGGATGTACTTAAAACCTGTTGAATTTCGGGGTTTCAGTGTGAAAACATTGTTGAACTGTTTCCCCCCGAAACTGAGCCAGAGAGCGTGGCCAGAGGTGTCTCTCACGACCCTATGAACAGTGTCGTCATCACCACCGTCTTGATCCCAGGATTCGTTTCAGTCTTACTTTTTCTTGTCTTCACGTACCTGCGGGAGCAGAGCCGACAGCAGTATTTCCGGGCGTGGCAGTTGGCGTGGGCGGCATATTCGCTGCACTACGTACTGGACGCGTTTCCGACCTCATCGCTGGCTTTCTTTGTGAGTGAACTGTTCCTGGTGGCAATGGCGTTGTGCATTTTCGTTTCGACACGAATGATGCGCGGGCCTTCGCAATTTCGCTGGTATGACGCGGCAGTGGGAGCGATCGGCGTCATCCTGGCGTTGCTGACGCTGCACGGTCATATCGTGAACGGAGCGTTTCATCCGGATGCACAGCCGGCGGTACGGCTGGGGCTGGGGCTCGCCATTGTCCTGCTTTATTGCTCTGCCGTGTTCTACGTCAATGGACATAAGCGGGGGTCACTGGCGTTTCAAGTGCTTGCGCTGGCGTTGGCGCTGTGGGGCGTCCTGATGGGTGTGGGACAGATTCAGCAGCCTTGGACGGAAACGTTCGGCAACGCGACGAGGCTGTTTGGCCCGGTGCCGCAGATGCTGCTCGGCATCGCGATGGTGATGGTGCTGTTCGAGAATCAGCGCAATGCGGTGCAGGAAAACACGCTGGCGCTCTCGACGCTGGGAGTCGATCCGAGAAGGCTTCTTTTCGCGGAAGACCTGGTGCCCAGCATGCAGTCGGCGCTGGAGCGGTTGCGAAGCGCGTTGAATATGGATTGCGCGGCGATCGTGATCAGCGAGCGCTGGCGCGGACTGCTGCCGTCGGTGCAGCAAGGTTTCACAGATGAATTTCTTGCGGCGGTCGAGAGAAGCGGCGCCGGCGAATACATTTCGGAACTTGCGTACCGCAGAAGTGGAATTCTTACGGTGCAGAATCTCGAGGAGATGCAGGAGCCGCTGCCGGTCACGTCGGTGGGAACATTTGCCGAATTCAAGCGAATCATGCTGGAGGCAAATGTCCGGCATCTGACCGCGATCAATCTGCAGACGCGTGAGCACAATTTTGGAGTGATTCTCTTTCCTCATGCGGAACGGCGCGCGTTTGGCTCCTCGGGACCGCACCTGATGGTGGGGCTGACGCTCCAGCTCGGCCTCACGCTCGAGAATTACGTGGTCACGCACGATGCCCACCGGCGTACGAAAGAATACGAACTGCTGACGGAAATCGGGAAGGCGATCAGCTCGCGCCTGGATCAGGATGAAATCCTTCGGACGATCCAGATTGAACTCGGGCAGATTTTCGACACTAGCCATTTTTATATTGCGTTTCAGGAGGCGGAGGAAATTCGCTTCGAGCTGGAGGTCCGCGACAACCGGGAGCTGCCAAAAAGGACGCGCGAGATTCGAAACGCATTTACCGAATATGTGATCCGAACTGGAGAGCCGTTGCTGATCCGCTCTGACCTGGAGGCGGCGCGGAAACGGCTGGGGATCACGCATGTGCCGAAGCGCCCGGCGAAGTGCCTGATCGCCGCGCCGATTTTCATGGAGAATAAATCGACCGGCATCATGGTGGCGATGAATCCTGACCGGGAATTTGTTTTCGAGCAGCGCGATCTGGATGTGCTGGTGACGGCGGCCGGACAGGTTTCGGTTGCAATGGAAAATGCGCGGCTGTTCGCAGATGAGCAGCGGCGGTCGCGGCAACTGGCGTTTCTCAATAATGTTTCTCGGACCGCGATTTCGAGCGACGATCCAGTGCACATGCTGAACCAGATCGCGGGCGAGATACAGAAGAACTTCAGCTTTGATCACATCGGGATCGGGCTTCTCGACTATGGAACGAAGGAAATCGAGATCAAAGCGGAAGCTGGAACTTCGACGTACGCGACGGGCAAGAAAATTCCGTTGGGAACCGGCATCCTGGGCCGGGTTGCGCGGACCGGAGAACGGGCGCTGGTACAGAATGCGTTGCCGGGAAATCTGACGGGAATTTTGCCGGACTCCAAGGCGGTGCTGTGCATTCCAATTACTTATGGAGAATCTCTGCTAGGCGTGCTGAATATCGAGAGCCGCGATGAGAATGCGTTCACGCCGCAGGATGTGCTGATTCTGAATACCCTGGCCGATTTGTTGGCGACCGCGTTGCACAATGCGTTCGTATTTCAGAAGCTGCAGCAGCAGTCGATCACGGACGGGCTCACGGGAATTAAGACGCGACGCTTTTTCTGGGAGGCGCTGTCGGCGGAGTGGAAGCGCGCGTCGCGCTCAGGAAGACCGTTCTCGGTGGTGCTCATCGATCTCGATAAATTCAAAGAAGTGAACGATTCGATGGGCCACTTTGAGGGAGACCTGGTTCTCGCCCGTGTGGGACGGCTGCTGGAGCAGAAGTCGCGGCAGTCGAACGTTGTCGCACGCTACGGCGGAGATGAGTTCATCGTTCTGATGCCGGAGACCGGGGCGGAACAGGCGCAGGTGCTGGCGGAAAGACTGCGGCAATGGCTGGCCACCGATCCAATGCTTTCCGAACACAACATTACCGGCAGTTTTGGCGTGGCGAGCTTTCCGATGCACGGGTTTTCGATTGAAGACATCATTCGGGTGGCTGACGCGGGTATGTACGTTTCGAAGCGGTCGGGAGGAAACCTAGTTTCCACCGCGCAGGAGTTTGTGGAGGGGCAAGATTTTGCGCGGCAGCGGCAGCAGATCTCAGCGTACATCGAAGGATTCTTGCAGCGTGAGCGGTCCGGGCCTGAGCAGTTGGAAGAATTGACGACAACACTTTACAAGCTGTGTTCGGGAGACGAGGGCTGCAATGCCGGGTTGTTGAAGGAAGCGATCGAATCGCTCAGCCGCGCCGCGGAATCACGCGAGATGCAGACGGCGGGACATGGAGATCTGGTGGCGCGCTATAGCGAAGTGATGGCACGGGCGTTGGGGCTGTCATCGGAAGAGACGGCCGATCTGGTATACGCCGCGCGGGTCCACGATGTGGGGAAGATTTTTGTTCCAGAGCACATTTTGAATAAGCCAGGTCCGCTTGGCGAAGAGGAGTTTTTTCAGCTTCGCATGCACGCGCACGTTGGAGCGGAAATTGTGGGGACGATTCCTCATTCAACTATGATGCGCGAGGCGATTGAACATCATCATCAGCGGTTCGACGGTTCGGGATATCCCGACGGCTTACGAGGCGAAGAAATTCCGTTGTGGGCACGAATTATCGGGCTGGCTGATGCCTACGCGAACATGGTGACGGAGCAATCGTTTTCTGCGGCACGCACGCCGGAGCAGGCGCTCGATGAGCTTGCCCACATGAGCGGTACGAGATTCGATGGAATGCTGGTGCGGCTGCTGATGCGGGGATTGCGCTCGGAGAGGGCGTCGTCGGGTTCCGCAACGTGAGTTCCGAACCGTTTTCCGTAGGCCAGTGGGAAGCGGAACCTAGCTCTGCTGGACAGCCGAGACGGTCCCCACACGGGGGAGGAATTTGATATTCCGTTACGCGAAACTCAGCCCGGTCGGGATGACAGAGTGGACGGCGATGACAGCGCCTCTGCTCTATGCTTCGCGCTGCAATTTGCGCTAGCCTAATCTGCTATGTCCGTTTCTCTTTCACTCAATGGAAAAGTGGCACTGATTTCCGGCGGCTCGCGCGGGATTGGAGCCGCGACGGTGCGGATGTTTTCGGCGGCGGGCGCAAAGGTGGCGGTCGGCTACCGCGCGGCGCGGGCGCAGGCGGAAGCTTTGGCGAAGGAATGCGGCGCATCGAATTGCTTTCCGATTAAGAGCGATCTCAACAATCCCGATGCTGGCCGCGTGCTGGTGACTGAAACTGTGAAGCACTTCGGGAGGCTCGATATTCTCGTGGCCAATCACGGAGTGTGGCCTGTGGAAGATGCCGGAATCGACCGCATGCCTGACGAGCAATGGAGATCGACATTGTCGATCAATCTTGATGGCGTCTTCGGGCTGGTAAAACATGCAGTGGCGCAGATGAAGGCGCAGCCGCGCAGGAAGGGGACGGCGGGACATATTGTGCTGATCAGTTCGACCAGCGGGCAGCGGGGCGAGGCATTTCACTGCGATTATTCCGCGAGCAAGGGAGCGCTGATCAGCCTGACGAAGAGCCTGTCAAGCGAACTGGCTCCAACCGGAATTTATGTGAATTGCGTTGCGCCGGGTTGGGTGGACACGGATATGAGCGCCGAGGCGCTGGCCGATCCGCGGACGGGACAGACGATCCGCAAGACGATTCCATTGGCACGGGTGGGAAAGCCGGAAGAAATTGCAGGGCCAGTACTTTTCTTATGCACGGAACACGCCGGCTTCATCAGCGGGGAAGTTTTTAATGTCAACGGGGGCGCGGTGCTGGTCGGGTAAAGAGCTTTTTCAGCGTCGGCGTCGCCGCAAACAAAACGTCCCTCCACTCCACGTGCCATCCCCTTCGGGTATGACCCACTCTGGTCGGGATGACAGCTGATGATCGGGACAAAATGGTTGTGAGAACGCCGGGAAAAGCGAGAAAAATCCGTCTGGACGGGCTTGCATTCCAGAGCCTTTGTGCATCAAAGCGAGGAGAGGAGTTATTACCACAGCGGGCAGAAAGTCCACAAAAAACGCTACAATTCTGATTGCAGGCCTCGCTCTCTCAAGGTGGAATGAAAGAGTTCTTCCCGATACTTTTTTTAGTGTGCACGGCGGGCTGGTCCGCCTGGGGACAGGCACGCCCCGTTGCGACAGCGCCGATCGCGCATTCGCCGACGCCGGCCAAGTCGACCGCAGAAGCATCTCCGGCGCTGGTGGATAAAGATGCCATTGAAAATGCGGCCAAAGCGAAATCGATCATTGAGCTAGGAATCAAGGCGCTAGGCGGGGACACGTATCTGACTATCCGCGACCGCGAGATGCAGGGACGAGGATACGGCTTTCACGCGGGACGTCCGACCGGCAGCGGGGGACTGTTCTGGAGTTTCAGCGAGTTTCCAGACAAAGAGCGGGTGGAATTGACGAAGGAGCGCGATATTGCTGAGCTTTACGTCGGCGACCGGGCGTGGGAGATTACGTATAAGGGCGCACATCCGATTGAGCAGAAGGACCTGGACGACTATTTGCGGCGGCGGCGGTTTTCGCTGGACACGGTGCTGCGGACGTGGGTGAACGACCCAGGAGTCATCCTGTTGTTCAACGGCAATGCCATCGCGGCGCAGCATTCGGCTTACAGCGTGACACTCGTGAACGTGAAGAACGAGAGTGTGACACTGTATTTCGACACGGATACGCACCTTCCGGTGAAGAAGACGTTCGAGTGGCGGGATCCGCTGGACCGGCAGAAAAATCTTGAGGAAGAGATATACGACGACTACAAGGCGGTGTCGGGGATCATGGCGCCATTCAACCTGACGCGATACTTCAACGGGGATATGGCCAGCCAGCGATTCTTGAACGTTGTGACGATCAATCAGGGGCTTGATCCAGCGATGTTCAATCCGAACTCCGGTTACAATCCCAACAAGCCGGAGAAATCGAAGAGGCACTGAAGTGTTTGTACTTCAGGTTCCTGCCGGACTGCGCTCCCGTGCGACGGACTATCCTGTAACGAATTGTAAACAATAATGTTATAGTTGATCGGGCGAGGCTGAGGGCAGCCGTGTGGGAGCCGATTTCTGCTACGAACTGTGGTTTTTTTGCCACATACGGTTTTTTGGACGGGGCGATATCCTGTGATTTCACAGGAACAGTAATCGGTCTCACTTGACCTTTGAGCAGACAATCCGCTCGGCGGTTGGTTGCAGTGGTGTTGGGCTACACAGCGGCGCACCAGTGTCGATGCGCATGTTGCCCGCTCGATCAGGTACAGGGATTGTTTTCCGCCGGGCCGATCTGGATGGCTTTGAGATCGAGGCGGTCAGCCGCAATGTGGCCCGCGTAAGCTATGCAACCAGCCTGATGAAGAAGGGCGTGCTCATCTCCACCACCGAGCATATTCTTTCGGCGATCATCGGCACGGGCATCGATAACGCGATTATCGAGCTGGATAATCTCGAGTTGCCGATTCTGGACGGCAGTGCCAAGCCGTTTGTGGACATGATCCAGAAAGCGGGCGTGCGCAAGCAGCGCAGGGCGCGGAAATATCTGAAGATCCGGCGCGAGCTCGAGTTGCGCGAAGGAAATAAGTTCATTGCTGTCTATCCTTCCGACAGCTATTCGGTTTCGTATTCGATCAACTTTCCGCATCCTCTAATCGGCAAAGAAACCTTCCAGGTCGAACTGACGAATGGGAGCTACATGCGGCATGTTGCGGCCGCGCGCACGTTTGGGTCGCGTGAAGATGAGCAGGCAATGCGGAATATGGGATTAATCCGCGGAGCGTCGCGCGAAAACTGTATCGTGCTGACGCGCGACGGAGTTGAGAATGGCCCGTTGCGCTATCGAGACGAGTTCGTCCGGCACAAGGTGCTCGATCTTGTGGGAGATCTGGCGCTGCTTGGCAAACAGGTTTTAGGCAAGATCGTGGCCGACCGCGCGGGACACGCCATGCACACCGCGCTGGTTTCGCGCATTCTGCGCGACAAGTCGATGTGGGAAGAAGTGACCGTAAGCGGCCAGGAGCACGAGGATGTTTCCATGCCTACGGCCCACGCGGCGGCTGGGTCGGCTCTCTAGCAGCTCAACTCAAGTTTTCCCGGCTCCAAATTGATAGTGATTAGTCTGCCGGCTCGCACGGCGGTTCGGTGGACACTTCTTCGGCGGGCTGGTCCCGGAGCAATCGCTCCAGTTCGGCGCGGGTTTCACTGATGACCGCGGCGGCGAACTTTCGCGCGGATTCCTGACGCTCCTTGGAAAGCTCCTTGACCCGCATATTCAAGAGCGGGACATCGTTTTCAAAATATTCGAGCGTTCGTTGCACGCGGGCAATGCGGAAGTCGCGGGTGGCCATAAATGGTTTGTCTCCGGAGCGATCAGTTTTCCGGGACGAGGACTGGATGCGCAAGTCTTAAGTAAGGTTCAGGGAAATCGGAGACCCCACTTCCGAGCAAACAGTGGCCAGAAATGGGGCACCCCGGCGCCAACATCCGGCATGCGTGGGCCGCCGGTTGTTTCGACAAAAGCTCTAGTGGGTTGTGCCGGAATCGGCCGCGGTCAGTCGATCTTTAGTGCCGGGGAATTCGCGTTCCATGTGTTCGTCGAGCCAGTGTTCGAGCTCGAGTTGAGAGCTCTTCGGGACGTGCTGGAAGCGGAATCCGGCGAGGCCCTTGACATCGCTCCAGGCAACTTCGGATTCGACTTCCAGGTGAATGCTGCTATCGGGCAAGGAGAATTTGAGGCGAGGAGCGGCACCTTTCGGGAGCGCTTCGCGCAAAATCAGGGCGACGCCGCCTTCGCTGATGTTCGTGCTGGTCGCGTTGAATGTCTTGTCGTCGAGCAGGACTTTCACCTGCATCTTGACCGGCTGTCGGAAATAGCGGCGGCGCTCTTTCAGCATGAAATTGAGCGCCGCATGGAAACACCGAGAGGCATTGAGCGAGCTGATGGGCTTCTGCAGGACAAAGTTGGCGCCCATGCCAAAAGCTTCCTGCGTGGTGGTGCGCTTGCCGTTCAGAACGGCGAAGGCGACGGAGTTCTTGTTGCTGGGCGTGTTTCTGAGTCCTTGAAGAAGGGCGAGGCCTCCGTTCAGGTCGTCGCAATCGACGATGACGGCGTCGAACTTGTCGGAAACGAGAATGTCGGATCCAGCCCGCGCTTCGTGGCAGATTTCCACGTCAATGGAAAGCTTTTCCAGAGTGGGCCTGAGGACCCTCACCAATTCCGGGTCCTGGCTAAGCAGCAACGACTCCAGGGTCATGGAGGAATTCTAGAGTTCCGCGAAAGGGCCGGATAGTGACCAAGGTGATGGACCCTCTGCAGGCGGCCGTGAGCTTGTATTTCAGCGGTTTAGCAATGGGGAGCGTTGGTTGTCGGCGCGAGATTCCTCGACCCGCTGGTGAAATCGCGGGCTTCGGAATGACGCAGCAGCCCTGCTGTGCGGTACAGTGCGGGATTGTTGAGGGCGCCCGAACGGAGTAGAACTTGAACGGCATGTCGAACGTTGTTTATCTTTCGCTGGGGTCGAATCTGGGAGATCGCGAGGAGCAGTTGCGACGGGCGATTTCGCGTCTGGCGGCGCACGGGCGTGTGTTGAGCGTGTCTTCTTTCTATGAGTCGGAACCGGTGGAAGTCAGCGATCAGCCGTGGTTTGTGAATTGTGCGGTGGCGTTTGAGACTTCGGAACCGGCGGAGCAATTGATGTCTGCGATGCTTGGGATCGAGCGGCAGATGGGACGGGAGAGGATTCAGAAGAAGGGTCCGCGAACGGTGGATATCGATGTCCTGCTGTATGGGGATCTGGTGGTGAATACGGTGGAGCTAAGGGTGCCCCATCCGGCGATGGCGCAGCGGAGGTTTGTGCTGGAGCCGCTGGCGGAGATCGCTGCGGACGTGAGGCATCCGGTGGCGAAGAAGACGGTGCGCGAGCTGTTGGAGGAATTGCCAGCGGGGCAGAGTGTGCGTCGATTGAAGCCTAAGGGAGAATGATGCGGCTGCCGGCTTCCTCCGGGCTAACGACCGCGGATTCTTTCTCCGGGAATTGTGCGAAGAGGAATTCGACAAAGGCGCGGGATTTGGGGCGGCCAGATGTCCGGCCGTGGGCCAGGCGGAGTAGAAACACCAGCGCCTTTAGCACTTCGGACTCTTTCAGAGTTGAGTAGCCGAGGTGCTTCTGCTCGGCTTCGCGATATTCCTTCACCATGGTTTCAACTTCGGCAGCGGCGCGGCGGCGCGAGTCAGTGGTGAGCGGCGATTCGTAATGCAATCCGGAGTTGACGCGCCTTTCATAGCTCTGCGCCAGCATGTGAAGCGTGGCAATCAGATCCTGATCATTGAGGCCGCGGTCGGCGCGGGCGGCCTTCGCGAGGGCGTAGGTCAGCCCCATCAGCAGATGTTCCTTCTCGTACATGAACTGATCGGAGACTTCGATTTGCAGGAACAAGCCTGCGGGATCGATCTGCTCGGGGGATCGGGGCTTTTCGTGCTCGCGCGCCTGCTGGAGGTAGGGGCAATCGCTGGGGCAGTCGAGCGTTACCTCGCGCTGTTCGCCGCAGCACTGCGGGCAGATGCGGCCGTGGACGGCCGGACAAAATCGTTTCTCCTTGCGGATTTCACAGATGGCGCAGCTCAATCGGTGGGCTCCCTCAGCATTATTGCATCCCGGGAATGTTATGTCGGGCCAACACAGTTTAGATCGCAGGTCTTAGATCGAGGATTCAGGGTACGGAGGGCGGGTTTGGCGACGGCTAACAATTAGAAAAGGGTGTTCCTTCTGCTCCGCATGATAGGCCGACTTGCCACGGTGAGGGTGACAAAACACCTGTAAAGACGGGCTCTTGCGCGTACACAAATGATAAAACCCCCGTAAAATATGTGTTTTTCCACAGGGCGCGGGGTATAAGATAACTCCCGCTGGCATTAAACCGATTTTTTCAAGGAGGAAGTATGGCAGCAGGTCTGACCAAAACTCAGTTGATTCGGCAGCTGGCCGAGAAGACTGAGATCCCCAACAAGACTGCGGCGGCGTTTCTCGAGAACCTCGCGGACACCGCTATCAAAGAAACCAAGAAGAATGGAATTTTCGTCGTCCCCGGTCTCGGCCGCCTGGTGAAGGCGCACCGCAAAGCCCGCGTGGGCCGCAATCCGCAGACTGGCGAACCGATCCAGATCAAGGCGAAGACCGTCGTGAAGTTCCGCGTCGCTAAAGCCGCGAAGGACGCGATCGCTCCCAAGAAGTAGTTTGCCTTTTGAGATCGAACGAAGGCCGGCTTGACGCCGGCCTTTGTTATTAAGGCAAGTTTCAACGTTTCAAAGACCCAGCACCGGGTGAGTGAACTCGAGAACATTGAAATCTTGAATCTCTGAAACTTTGAAACTTTCTTTATGCTCAACTGGATTGTTATTGGAATTGGAGATATTGCTACGCGGCGGGTGATCCCGGCGATTTTGGCAGAGCCGCGGAGCCGGCTTTATGGAGTTGTGACGCGGCATCCGGAGAAAGCGACTGGCTACGACACGAAAGTGTTCACGACGCTCGATGACGCTTTGGCTGATGATGAAGTGCAGGCGGTGTACGTGGGGACTCCGGTGTTTCTTCATGCGCCGCAGACGATTCAATCATTGCGCGCGGGGCGTCATGTGCTTTGCGAGAAGCCGATGGCGATGAAAGAAGCGGAAGCGCGCACGATGCTCGGTGCGGCAAAGGCGAGTGGAAAGCAATTTGGCGTGGCGTATTACCGCCGATGTTATCCGAAGGTACAGCGCGCGAAACAACTTCTCGATGCGGGAGCGATCGGCAAACCGGTATTGGCGGAACTCACATGCCACAACTGGTTCGACGGAAGCGGGAGTCGGAGCTGGCTGGTCGATCCGGCGAAAGCTGGAGGCGGGCCGCTATTCGATATCGCTTCGCACCGGATTGATGTCTTGAATTTTCTTTTTGGAAGGCCGCTAAGGGTAAAGGCACAACTTTCCAACCTCGTTCATCACTATCGCGTCGAGGATAACGCGACGGCGATGATCGAGTATGAGGGCGGTGTCCGCGGAGTTGTGGATGTGCGCTGGCATTCGAAGGTCAGCCGCGATGAATGCCGGATACGCGGGACGGAGGGGGAGATTGAGTTGTCTCCGCTGAACGGGCCGGAGTTGGTTTATCCCGGTGGGCAGGAGAGCCTGGCACCGCACGAGAATCTGCATTATCCGATCATTGAGAATTTCGTGGATGCGGTGCTTGGGGAAACGTCGTTGCTTGCCAGCGGCGAGTCGTCTTATTGGACTGACTGGGTTACGGAGCAGGCTCGATCTTGAGCTCTGAGCAGTCAGCAAAGAGCGGTGAGCAAAACAGGGTTTTTTTCCTCATCGCTCATTGCTCGTTGCTTTTTTCAGCTGTCTTTGCGGTAGAGGAGGTTGCGCATGGCTTCGCGGCGAGCGGCGTTGGCGCCTTTGTCGGACTTCAGCGGATCGGCGGATGCTTGGCCGCTGGATTCGTCCTCGCTGCAGTCGGGGCAGCGGTTGGCGAATCCGGGCTTGCCAGGTTTGAGTTCGAATTCGTCGCCGCAAACTATACAGCTTTTGATTGGATACCGCATGTTCTTAATGATACCGCGCCAGGGAGGGCGGGGGCTTATGCGCACCCCACAGAACCTTCCCACGGTCATCAAGGCTTGGTGGTAGGATTTCACTTCTGCCAGTTGCAATTTACTCGCAGTAAGGTCCCGTTAGATGAAATTGCTCGTCATCATCGGAATCGGCGTACTTAGCCCCTCACTCACCAGTAGCGCTCAGATCTCAACCATCCCATCGATGGCTCTACGATTCGTGGAACCTTGTATTGTTTCTCTCTGACTGAGAACTGGTCCTTTACTTTGCGTAGTCGTTTTTTACCACCTCGCCGCCTTTCATTACGAACTTCACATGCTCGAGAGTGGTGACGTCTTTAACGGGATCGCCATCGACCGCGACTATGTCGGCCCAGGCGCCCGGTTCAAGCGTGCCTACTTTGCCGGACCATCCGAGCAGGTCGGCGGCGTTTAGAGTTGCGGCTTGGATTGCCTGGAGCGGCGTGAGGCCGAGGCGGACCATCACGGCGAATTCGTGGGCGTTCAGGCCGTGCGGGTAGACGGCGGCGTCGGTTCCAAAGGCGACTTTGACTCCGCTGGCGAAGGCGTGGGCGATATTCTTGCGCGCGGCGGGAATAACTTCTTTTGCTTTTGCCAGAAGCGGCGGAGGAAGGCGGGTGAGACCTGCGTTATCGATCATCCAGTCGCCGAGATAGAGAGTGGGCACGAGATAGGTGCCGCGTTCCTTCATGGCGGCGATGCCCGCATCGTCGATATAGGATCCGTGCTCGACGGAGTCGACCCCGGCCTCCGCGGCCCAGAGGATTCCTTGCGATCCGTGCGCGTGGGCGGCGACCTTGCGGCCGAGACGGTGCGCGTCGGCAACGATGGCTTTCATCTCTTCGAGGGTATATTGCGACGCTTGCGGATTGTCTCCGAACGAGAGTACGCCGCCGGTCGCGCAGACTTTGATGAGGTCGGAGCCGTATTTGATGTTCTCTCGGACCTTGTGCTGGACCGCGGCGATACCGTCGGCCACGCCGTCACTGGTGGCGTGATATTCGAAGGGCAGCATGTTGTTGTCGCAGTGGCCGCCGGTGATGCTGAGGGGTGGTCCGCTGACGAGCATGCGGGGCCCGGGGACGTCGCCTGCATTGATCGCATCGCGGAGAGCGACGTCGGTGAAATCGGCGGCGCCGACGTTGCGGACGGTGGTGAATCCGGCGAGCAGGGTGACGCGAGCATTCTTGGCTCCAATGAGGGCCTCGCGCGGGGCGGAGAGAGCTAACTCCTCATAGCCGAACTTCGGATCCATTGTGAGATGGGTGTGGGCGTCGATCATGCCGGGAAGGATGGTGGCGTCCGGCAATTCGATTCGGGTGGCGTCGGCGGGGATCTTGGCTTCAGTGGCGGACCCTGAGCTGAGGATTTTTCCGTCTTCGATAATCAGGACCTGATCCGGGAGCAGCTTGCCGGTTTTGACCTCGAGGAGATGTCCAGCGTGGACGGCGACGTGGCGCGGCGTTTGGGCGATGGCGCAAGTTCCCAAGCAGACGAGTGCGGCGGTCATTATGGCTGCGAACAGTTTCTCCATTGATCGAGTTCCCTTTCCCCGGATAGTTAAGCAGCACTTCAAATGAACAGCATTGTAGGCTCACTCAGTGCTTTTTGGCGGAGTTCAGACGCGAGGCGTGAAGCGGCTCGGCTAGGGGCTTAAAGCCCTGTGTCAATTTCTCGCCTGACGCGCCGCTCTTCCACGTTGCGGACCTTGAAGGGGCGCGTTTCCCGCAACTTCGTGAAGCAGCTTCTAGCCTCCCGGGCCGTCATTGGAGACGTATTGTTCGAGGGCGTCGAGTTCGTGGCTAAGGTCGTCGACGCGCCACTCGAGAAGGTTTCGGATTGAGAGGATGCCGAGAAGTTTTCCGTTGTCATCGGAAACCGGGAGGTGGCGGAAGTGGCGTTCGAGCATGGTGCTGAGAGCCTCGCCGGCTCCAGTTCCGCGAGTGGCCATCTCGACGGGGGTAGTCATCAATTCTCGGACAGAAGTTGCGCGCGGATCGAGATGACTTAGCGCCAGTTTCCGCAAGACGTCGCGCTCGGTGAAGATTCCTGCGACGCGGTAGTCGGTGTCAACAACGGCTACCGCTCCGACGTGGTGATCGAGCATTTTATGGATTGCATCGGCCACCGTAGCGTCGAGCCCGACGGCCGCGATCTCGCGATCACAAAGCTCCAGCACGCTCATAAGCACCTCCTCCGGC
>DATJOA010000009.1:0-28562 GCA_035507635.1 Candidatus Acidiferrales bacterium | reverse complement strand
AAGCCGGAGATCCGTTCGTGCATGAGATTCGCAAAGGGCAGACTGTCCGAATTGTAGACACGGAAGGCAATCAATCGGCGGACGTATTGTTCTTCAATGCCCACGACTACTCGGATCGTTACAGTTCGCAGGATACGATTCGCGAGCAGAACAATATCTACCTAACGACCGGAACAAAGCTTTTGTCGACTGACGGAAATGTATTGCTCACGGTTGTTGCAGACACATGCGGACGCCATGACACTCTGGGCGGCGCCTGTGCGACTGAGAGCAATATGGTTCGCTATGCGATTGAAAAACGCCATATGCACGCGTGCCGGCAAAGCTTCGTCCGGGGTATTCAACAATGGAAACATGGACTCGAAAAGCGGGACCTGGCCAGCAATATCAATTTCTTCATGAATGTGCCCGTTTCGCCCGAGGGAGAACTGCACTTTGCAGACGGTGTTTCCGGGATCGAAAAGTACGTGGAATTGCGCGCGGAAATGGATGTCCTGATGCTTATCAGCAACTGCCCGCAGCTGAACAACCCATGTAACGCATTCAACCCCACATCACTCCAGGTACTGATTTGGAAAGCACCCGATCAAGCGGATCCCGCCAATTGACCTTGGGGGCTTGCGGAGAGCCCCCAAACTCATGTATAGTTTAGTGTTGTATGTGGTGACGGAGTTCACCCTTAACCGCTGTCCACCCAATAGACCGGACAGATGATGACTCCTGACAGGGAATCCTGTTGCGGAGTCATGTCCCGGCACGATCCCTGATCACAAACCTAGGAGTGGGTTGATGTCAGGGGCTTTGTGTGCTTATCGGAACGGTCTTGCTGTGGCAGTGCGACTGATTCGACATCGCCTGACACCTGCATCGCCTTCGATTGCCGTTGGAGTAGCGGATTCACTGCAATTCCATTCCGATCAGGTAGTGTTAGGCCTCTGGATCTCCTGTCACGTCGAAACGCCCTCCCCCCTGTTTCTCCGGCGGCATTCCCCTTCTGTTTCCTCACATTTCAATTCCTTTCGTCGTCGAGAGGAGTTTTATCCCAAGCGGCTTACCGGCCGAGAAAGCGAGATAATCGATGTCCGAAATTGCCAAACTCGAAGCGCTTGAAATCCTGGATTCGCGCGGAAATCCCACATTGGCAGTCACTGTAACCCTCGTTAACGGAATTAAGGCCACGGCAAAGGTTCCCTCCGGGGCATCGACCGGAAAGCGCGAGGCGGTGGAACTCCGCGACGCCGATAAATCCCGGTACGGCGGCAAGGGCGTGCTCAAAGCCAAAGGCCATGTTGAGGGCGAAATCCAAAGTGCCCTTCTTGGATTCGACGCAGACGACCAAAAGGGACTAGACCACAAACTCTGCGAACTGGACGGAACACGGAACAAGGGCAGACTTGGGGCGAATGCGATTCTTGGAGTTTCGTTGGCTGTTGCGAGGGCCGCAGCAAAGGACCGCGGCTTGCCCCTGTATGCCTCGCTCGTGGATGAATCCGCGAATCTACTGCCGGCGCCCGGCCTCAATGTTCTGAATGGTGGCCGCCACTCCGACAATAACGTCGACTTTCAGGAGTTCATGATCTCGCCTGTCGGTGCGCCCTCATTTAGCGAAGGGTTGCGCGCCGCAGCGGAAACATTCCAAACTCTGAGATCCGTGTTGCACAAGAAAGGCTACAGCACGGCCGTCGGTGATGAGGGGGGATTCGCCCCGCAACTGAAGTCGAATGAAGAGCCAATCGAACTGATTCTCGAAGCCATTCAGAAGGCTGGCTACGCGCCTGGCAGAGACATTGTCATCATGCTGGATCCTGCGGCGAGCGAGTTCTTTAACGATGGCGTGTACAGCTTCGGCAAATCCAATCAAGGCGGCCGAACCTCCCAGCAGATGGTTGAGTTGTATAAAAAATGGCTCAAGCAATATCCGGAGATATGGTCTCTGGAAGACGGAATGGCTGAAGACGACCAGTGGGGATGGCAACTCCTTACCCAAGAAGTCGGCAATCAGATCCAACTCGTAGGTGATGACAACTTCGTTACAAATCCCGCTCTGTTTCAGAAGGGGATCAAAGACGGCATCGCCAACGCCATTCTGATCAAGCTGAATCAGATCGGCACTGTCACCGAAACGCTGGATTGCATCCATATGGCGCGGGAGAACGGCTACGGCGCCGTTATTTCGCATCGCTCGGGCGAGACCGACGATACGAGCATCGCCGATTTGGCGGTAGCTGCCGGAATGGGCCAGATCAAAACGGGCTCTGCGTGCCGTGGAGAGCGAATCGTGAAGTATAACCGGCTGCTTGAAATCGAACGCGAGCTGGGCAGTAGAGCACGCTACGCCGGTTCCGGCATCTACGACCGCTGGAAGAAAGCAGTGCAAGCCTAACCGCAAAAGGTGTTGGAGTCCACCGGAACTGCTCTTACGGGCAAATGACTCCTCGAAGCGCAAAAACTTGGAGGAGTCATGACAGAAATCAGACCAGAAACCCTTGCAACACGGCATCGAGGTGAGCTAAATGAGGCTCAACAGCGCCGCCTCTACATAACCTGCTCGTACATTGACAAGCTGCTCGCTGAAATAGAAGACGTGCTTCACGAAACCGCTTCGCCTTCTCCCTTTCCACGTCATCTCATCGACATAACCCCCGCGCAGGGGCGAGTGCTTGAGGATCACATTCGCCGGATTCGCGAACAACTACTGCGTACGCTCGCTTGGCAGCAGATGAAGCCCGAGGCCCCGGAGATACCTGCCACGAGGTCCGTGCTGACTCATCTCGAGTTCATTGACATTGCGGTTGAGGAGCTCAAGCCCAGTTATATGCGGGGTTCGGGAACGGTCCCAGCCGACGCGGTCGAAGAACTGACTGGAGTTGCACACGAACTTCGATCCGTTGTTCAAAGTATGCAGCGGTATATTCGCCAGGAGTTTGGGACTAATCTTCAGGCCAGGCTGGAAGAGTTGGAACAAACCGGACACGACGTCCGTCTCCTGCGCTCGCTCGAAGAAGTCATCACCCGGCATGGACTGGTTGAGTTCCGGTCGCGCATTGCTTCTCTTGCCCAGCGGCTGGAAGACAACAACCTCGAAGTGGCTCTTTTTGGGCGGGTCAGTTGCGGGAAGTCCTCACTCCTGAACGCACTTCTTGGAACGAATGTCCTTCCGGTTGGGGTCAATCCGATCACGGCTGTGCCAACAAAGTTGCGTTATGGAACCTCTCTCCGGGCGGAAGTGACCTTTGCCAGCGGGCGCGTGGAGGAGGTGTCCCTTGAGGAATTCGCGCAATTGATCAGCGAACAAGGCAATCCAGGAAACGCTCGCAGTGTCGTTCGCGCGATGGCTGAAGTTCCATCGCCGCGCCTCAAGAAGGGCATTCTTCTGGTAGATACGCCGGGCCTCGGTTCGCTCGCCCGGCGCGGTGCCGCGGAAACTCTCGCTTACCTGCCGGCCTGCGATCTAGCTCTCGTGCTGATCGACGCTGGCGTCTCCCTCAATGATGAGGACATCGGAACACTTCGCTTGCTTTACGAGGGAGGCATTCCCTCCATTGTGTTGCTCAGCAAAGCTGACTTGTTGCGGGAAGGCGATCTTCACCGGGTCACTGAGTACATCGAGGCGCAATTGCAGCGGGAACTCCGGATCAACACCCAAATTCATCCCGTGAGTTCCTTGCCCGAATACTCTCTGCTGCTCGATCAGTTCTTTGAACGGGAGTTGTACCCCAGGTTTGAGCGGGCCCGAAATCTCCGCGAGGCATCTGTCGCCAGAAAGATCGGGGCGCTTCGTGATTCGGTGATCGCGGCCCTTGAAACCTCGCTTAACCGTGAAAAGCGTGGAAGAGAGGGCACCAGCGCAATTGATGCTCAAGATATAGAAGATCGGCTTCGCCGGATGATTGGTGAAATCGGCGAGCAGCGAACGATCCTCGGCCAAGCGTTTCTTGAGTTGGGCGAACGTCCGGAGATCATCGTAGCGGAACTTGCGGAGATGATCACAATGCGCATTTGCACCGGCGAGACGACGAACTTCACCCCGTTTGAGATTTCCGAATGGACGCATAATGCAGTGCAGCGGCGAGTCGACGACGCCCTAGCTAAAACGAGGAACGGCATCATGGGAGCAGTCGATACGTTGAAAAAGATCGCTAGGGAGATGTCTCGTTCCGACGTGCCCTCGAACGAGGACGCGGAGCTATTGCTGCGGGAGGTCCCGCGATTCGAGATTGAGGTCGTCCCCGTGAAGATCAGAGCTGCTCGTTGGAAGTGGATGGGAAGGATCATGGTCCGAGCCCAGGTAAGGAGCAGTCTGCGCGAATGCCTTGGGCCTCTCCTTAAGGATGAACTGCATCGGTATAAGCTTGCTCTCGACCTGTGGACCGAACAAACAACCAGAAAGATGGTGACATTTGTGAACTCCTATGCGGATGCGTACCGTGCACAGCTCAATCGCGCACGCGGTCTTTCCGGAGGAGGCGAGGCATCGCCAGAACTGGCTCAAGACCTGACACGGCTTCTGCGCTGGAATTCGGAAGGACAATCAAATGGCAAGACAAATCTGACCGTAAACCAATAAGGAGAAGAAATCTTGCAGAAATACTTCTACATCGCGGTGGGAGGTTCGCTCGGAGCCATTGCGCGATATTGGGTTGGCTCCGAGGTCGCCAGTCGGATGGGGACGAAATTCCCCTATGGAACATTTGTCATTAATATCAGTGCCTGCATCATTATCGGGTTTTCTTTGACATATCTTGGTAAGCGCGCTGAGCTGAATCCAGCCTGGCGCTATCTGATTCCAACCGGATTCGTGGGCGCGTACAGCACGTTTTCAACCTACGAATGGGAAACCCTTTCCTCCCTTCGAGATGGGGCTTTTTCCCTCGCTGCTCTATATGCGATCGGGAGTCTAATCTTGGGGCTTTTGGCCGCGTGGGGAGGCGCTGTCCTCGCGGAGGTGATTTTGTGAGAGCACATCGGCAAATCGTACTTCATGAATCGATCGAAGAACTCCTGCATGAGCCTGGATGTCCGTTCTGCCGGTTCTTGAAGGATTTCCAAGCGATTCATTTGCAGGGAGATTCGGCAAAGGACATCCGGCGCCTATGCAACTTTCATGCATGGGGCGTGGCTGCGGTACAAGACGCACAGGCCGCAGCAGAAGTCTTCCTGACCCTGGTGAATGAAAATGGATCGATGGCAGACCAAGGGACTGACTGCGACGTTTGCCGGAAGGTAATCGAGGAGGAGGACCGGAGGATTCGTGAGCTGGTCACTTTGCTTGGGAAGCCGGATATTGTGAGATGGCTGCGGATGGAAGCAGTCTTTTGTATTCCGCATGCCATCAAATTGCGTCAGAAAGCCCCGCTGACACTGACGGCGAGAATCGACATGATCATCCGGGATTATCGAGAGCAATTGAAAGACGATTTGATCCAATTGCGCAACGAGCCCGGTTCTGATCGCTCAGGCTGGGGCGCACTTGGTCGCGCCGCGGAATTCTTGGTTTCACAACGTGGTCTCAGAGCATAAGGAGGGAAAATGCTAAACGCCGGAAAGGCTCTTAAGGTCTCAATATACGTCAGCGAAGGATCGACCCATCACGGGATCGCAACGTACTCGAGCATCCTTGATTTTCTATTCTATCGGGGCGTGTCTGGAGCGACCGTGACGAAGGGCATCGCCGGTTTTGGCGCTGACCATCATATTCATACGTCGCGATCGGTCGAGATCTCCGATCATCTTCCTTTGAAGATCGAGTTCATCGAGTCGCGAGAGAAGGTGAACGAATTACTTGGCAAACTCGAGGAACTCGTCGGGACGGGGATGATCGAGGTGCAGGAGACCACAGTCGCTAAACCCGCCCAAAAATCGAAACCAAAATTCGACATTCCGCCCGCGCACCTCAGAATCGAGGGTAAGGCCAAAATGATGCGGATCTACATTGGCGAGTCGGACCGGTGGAGAGACAAGCCGCTCCATACAGCTCTTATGGAGGCTATGCGCGCGAATGATATTGCCGGTGTAACGGTCTATCGAGGCATCCTGGGCTATGGAGCACATCGCCGGCTTCATAAGGATCGGGCCTTTCACCTATCGCACGATTCGTCCATCATGCTCTCGACCGTCGATTCCGAGGAAAAGCTCCAGTCGTTCATGCCCATTGCCGAGCAGATGGTAGAAGAGGGCCTGATTGTTCTTTCCGACGTCGACATCATCAAGTACGCCTATCGTGCTGAAGGGCTCGATCAGAGAGAAGCGGTTTCTTCCTCCCCCGATATACACGAGCAAGGAGAGCAAAAGCCATGAAGGAACAATATGAGGCCCGCATGCTGCGCATCCATCTTGGTGAGGGCGACGAATGGAAGGGCAAGCCCCTGCACGAAGCGATTGTTGCCAAGTGTCAGGAGTTAGGGTTGGCTGGCGCAATTGTCTACCGCGGGATTGAAGGCTATGGAACGAGCACAAGAATTCACCATGCGAGTCATTGGAGGTTTTCGAGAGATGCTCCCATCATGGTGAGCGTCATCGACAGAGAGGAGCAGATCAGCAAACTGCTCCCGTACCTGGACACCATGGTCGAAGAAGGGCTAATCGCCATGTCGCGCGTGGAAGTGATTCGCTATTCACGGGCGCCGGCGAAATGACGGAAACACCTTCAGGAAGAGAGCAAGAATGATGCAGGAATACGATGCCAGTTCGACAGTGCAAGATTACTGTAGTCTTCCAGCTGAGACGCCCGAGTCCATGGACGGCGCCTCGCGTCTGTTGCGATTAGGTGATTTGGCTCAGGAACTTGGATCCGAACCCGTCACCGAGGAAGCGCGGGAACTCGCGGCGCGGGTTGCCGAAGGGCGTTTCTACGTGGCTTGCGTCGGCCAGTTTAAGCGCGGCAAGTCGACCCTGCTTAACGCTCTGGTCGGCCACGACGTTGTTCCGACCGGGTTTATTCCGGTTACGGCAGTGCCCACCGTGATTCGCTTTGGCGAGAAGCTTCACGCGCGAGTGCGCATGCATGACGGCTTCTGGTTGGACGTTGCTGTGCTCGACTTGAAGGAGTATGTGACGGAAGAACTGAATCCCGAAAACAAAAAGGGCGTGGACGGTGCAGAGGTATTTGTGCCAAGCCCTTTGTTGTCCTCTGGCATGTGTTTTGTGGACACGCCGGGCCTGGGATCGGTCTTCACTGGGAATTCGGCAACCACGCAGGCGTTCATCCCTCACATTGACGCGGCATTGGTTGTGGTCGGAGCCGACCCACCGATTGCAGGTGAGGAGTTGGCGCTGGTGGAAGCAGTCGGCAAGCAAGTCCAGGATTTAATTCTGGTGATCAATAAAGCAGACCGTACCAGCGATCCGGAGCGCGCCGCAGCGGTTAAGTTCACGCGCGAGATTCTAGAAAAGCGGTTGCGTCGCCCGATGGGTGAGGTTTTCGAGGTTAGTGCGATCGAACGCATGGAAAACCGCGGTCCTTTGCGGGATTGGGAAAAACTGCTGACGAGCTTCCACCACCTCGTTGAGGACTCGGGCAGAAATCTCGTTCGCGCCGCCTGCGAACGAGGCCTCCAGCGCTTAAGCGAACAACTGCTGGCTATTATCAGTGAGGATCGTGAGGCGCTTCTGCGGCCAATCGAAGAATCCGAGCGGCGCATCGGGGTCATGAAGCAAACCATCAATGAAGCCGAGCGCTCCATGCGCGAATTGGGCTTCCTGTTTATGGCCGAGCAGCACCGGATTTCGGACCTGTTCGGCGACAGACACAAGCAGTTTTTCAGCTCCGCGTGGATGGAGTCCGAGAAGGAGTTTGGCGAGGAGTTGCGATTTGTCCACCGCGGCTTTGGTCCGAGTTATCGGCGCAACGCGATGCACCTTGCCCAAGAGATCTCACGCCGCAAAGTCCTGCCTTGGCTCAAACCCGAGCAGGAAGAGGGCGAACGTCAATATCGAGCCGTGGCTATTCGGTTTGTGGAGATGGGAAACAACTTTCTGAAAAAGCTCGCGGATGCGGGCTTGAGCGAACTGACGCGCATGCCCCATGCGCTCGATCCGGAAAAAGGTTTTCGCGTGCGCTCGAGGTTTACTTTTGAAGACTTCATCGGCACTGCGGAACCTCCCTCACCCCTGCGGTGGCTCGCCGACGTCTTTTTGCCATTGGTGGGTGGACGCAGAGTGATCACGAACGAAGCCCGGGAATTTCTGCGGCATCTTCTGGAGGTCAACTGCGCGCGCGTCCAAAACGACATTCTCAATCGCATCGAGGAAAGCAGAGATCGCTTTGAAGTCGAGATTCGTAAATTGCTGCACGAGATCAGCCGCATTGCAGCACAGGCGCTTGATCGGGCGCGAAAGGTCAAAGAAGAAGGAACTCCGGCGGTGCAGTCGGCGGTTGAACGGCTCAACCGATTAGAACTGAGCATTTCTGCACTCGTCTGACCTCGTTCAGCGGAGTCTTTTAAGAAAGTAATTGTACGGAAAGGACGTAGCAATGAACGATCGCAATCACTCAAGCCGGGTTCCTGCTTCGGGGTGACCTGATGATTGCCTTTTGCACCCATTGCTGGACTGAGATCGATGCGCGAGATACTTCGTGTTTCCATTGCGGGACGAACTTGAATGCGGACCGGCGATCGTATGAGGAAAAGCTCGTATGCGCTCTCGAACATCCACTCCCTGCAGCACGAGCGAGAGTCTGCTGGCTTATTGGAGAGAACAAAGTCAGGATGGCAGTTCCGCATTTGATGCGCATGGTCACAGACGATCCCGATCTCTATGTGCAACGGGCAGCCTTGGAAGCATTAGGGGCTTTACGAGATCGGCGGGCGTTTCCTTTGCTCATTGAAATCGGCGAAAGCAAAAACAGATTTCTTGCGAGTGCGGCACGGAAAAGCCTCAAGAGTGCCAACGTTGGATAAACAGGTAAATTCCAATGCCGTATGTCCAAAAGAATTATGCGCGGGAAGACGCTCAGCGGCTCGCCAGATTTGGCAATCTCTCAAGGCGAGGCACACAAGCTCATCCTTGGTGGCCGGAGGAGATTTGCGAAAAGATCGACCGGATCACCTGGCGAGTGTACTGCTTGGGAGAGGCCGGCGACGAATATAACGAATTCACAGCGTACGACAACCATGGGAGAGTGCTCGCAGTTCATCGTGTCGAGGGTTACTGACATGATGGCGAACTTCTTACTGCCAATGAACTACCCGAATTGGCCTTCCGCAGAACATCCCGAGGGCTTTTGAAGGCAAAATCTTCTCCATGCTTCTGAACCCAGAGTTGAGTGGGTCATATCGCTCAGAGTTAGCAAGCCTCTAGGTCTTTTTATAGAGGAACGTTCAATGCCTGACATGCAGAGCCCCATTGTAGGAGACCAAGCGCGTCGTCTCGCGCGAAATGGAAGCCTATCTTCGCGACCCGTTCATTCTCACCCGTGGTGGCCGGAAGAAGTCTGTGCAAAGATCGACAGGCTTGTGTGGGTCGTTTCCAGCCTCGATGACTCTGGTGACTGCTGGCAGGAATTCACTGCGTATGACAACAGTGGAAGGGTGTTAGGTACTCATCGCGTGGAGGGTTATTGAGCCTGAGCCGGCAGACGCTGCCTGGAAGGAAACTCCGGGACCGTCCAGTGGGAGCGAGTGTTCAAGAAATTTCATGGCTGGGGGCGCAAATTTGCTTTGAGGTTTTGGATGTATCGCGCAAAACTCTATGAACCCGAGGCGCGCTCCTCTCGCATCCGCTACGCAATCGCGACCATTCTGCGCGACCGGATCGTGAACGAAGGCGCGTTCCGTGTCTGCTTTGAAATGCTGGATGAGGAAGAAGTGATTCGCGCGATCCTTTCCCGCGGTCTGAAAAGCCGAAGGCTACGCGCTGCACTTGAACGAAGCCATATCGTTGATCTCACACACTGGTTTCTCCGTTTTCCTGACCTCGCCGAAGCGTATTTGGCAACTTACAGACCGCCCCTTGAAGAGCGGGGCGGGCATCAGTAGACGAAGGCTCAATGCACAGATTTCGTGCGGCCGTAGGTTGGTTCGGCGGTCGGCAGACATTCGCTCCGGGCGCGTGATGTCGGTCTCTCGTTTGATATACTGAGTGCGGTGAAGGAATCCACCTTTATGCGCCCCTGATAAGAGAGGCTGATGACTCCTGCTTCAAGCGCAGGAGCATTGTGTCTTGCTCCTGCGTCGCAAGGATCTGAAGGAGCGAAATGACAGATTATCTGGCCTTGCCTATCGGGGAACGCTGCCCTGAGATTGTCACTGCCGTCATCGAGACCTCGCAGCGCAAGATTACGAAGTATGACAGGCGTCTGCACGTCTTTCATCCAGTTAAACCAGTTGATTCTCCCGTTCATTATCCAGGCAGCTATGGATTTATACCCCAAACTGCGGGCGCAGACGGAGATCCGCTGAGTATTTTTCTGTTAGGTGACGGGGCCTCTTTTTTCCCTGGTTGCGTCTCTCAAGTGCGCCCCATTGGCCTTTTGGAATTGCTGGACGAAGGCGTTCATCACCGAAAGATTTTGGCGTGTGCTACGCGCAACTCACGCTTAGCTCCTCTGCGGAATTACACGGATGCTCAACCAAATACTCTCCGGGAGATCGAGCATTTTCTTTCCATTTACAGAACTCCGAGGGGCAAAAGAGCAAGAGTACTGGGCTGGAGAGACCGCGCAGCTGCCTGCGAAAACATTCGTTCCAGTCATGCCCGCTTCGTTGCGGGAGCCGCCTAGACCATGTGTGCACCTTGAAAACGCCTCATACCCACTTCAAGCGAGGTACGCCGCTACGTATTATTTTGAGAGATGGCGAACGTATCTTTGATCGCTATGAGGGGCATGGATCCGGTCATATCGTCTTGCGAGACCGCGGCAAACTGCAGCTCAGCATGGTAAAGGCAGTCACAATTTGGAAAGGAAGGACAGGCTCCCAGTAGTGTGCGATACTCCGCAGTAAATGAAGTTACTCAGATCGGCTCTACGCCGCTCGGAACATAAGAAGCATCAGCAAGAGGAAGGCAAGCGCATACGTTACATAGGCATTCAGGCGGCCATGGTGCATGCCTGCCAAGAATCCCGCGATTCCTCGCATCGCCTGGTTCACTGGCTTTAGAAAGATACGATCCACGACGTGCGTCTCCTCGCGTTGCCGGCGGATGGCTGTCCGGAAATGGACGGCTACCGTTTGACGTGTATCTTCTGTGACATTGGGCTGAAAGATCGCCTGAAACACGACCCGTACCGGATTGGAGAAACCGGTCGCCGTGTATGTCATTTGTGGCAGAAGCCTCGGGATTCCGCCTGCCCAGAGCGAACGGCGCAGGACAGTGCGCCGGCGTGTAAGCCACCTTACAATCAATCCGGCCGCCAGTAATAGGATGATCAAAGCCACCAAGCCATAAGAAGTCGACATGGCGAAAACCACCGGATTCTGTTCGTGTCCGCGCAGCAGTACGACCAGCCCGCGGCCTGGCAGCCAACCCTTGCCTGATTGTGCACCGATATTATGGAAGTCCTGGAGAAACGGCCCCGGGAGTTGGCCATTTTGCGCATTTGCAGTAAAGAATGGCGGCACCAACGTTTCGGAGGCGCCCGGACTGATCAAGGGTTGCAGTTCGCTGTTCAATGCCGGTATAACGTAGGTCGGTAGAACTCCCAACGCGAAGCATAGGATTGCCAGCAGCAGCATCGGTACGATCGCAGCGCCGTGCGCCTCAGTGGCCTTTGCCGCGCTTTCAGAGCGAGGCAATCCAAGAAAGGCCATAGCAAACGCCTTTACAAAACATGTGACGGCCAGAGCCGCAGTCAGGGCCAATGCCGCCCCGCTGAGGGCAAAGACCAGGCGCAACGGAATCGATGGAATCGCAACGCCGCGCAGAAGAGTTTGCAATGTCAGCCATTCACTAACAAAACCATTGAACGGCGGAACGGCCGAGATGGCAAGGGCACCGACCAGGAACGCGGCGGCTGTCCACGGCATCACCCGCATCAGCCCTCCCAATCGATCGAGATCGCGTGTGCCGGCATGCTCGTCCACGGACCCGGCGCCCAGGAACAGGAGTGCTTTGTACAAGGAGTGATTCACCATATGGTAGAAGGCGGCAATCAGGGCCATACCCGACAACATCGGGAGACCCAAAGCCGCAAAAATGACACCCACGCCTAGGCCTAGAGTCACGATTCCCATGTTTTCAATGGAACTATGAGCAAGCACGCCTTTCAGGTCTGCTTCAGTTGTTGCATAGAGAATACCAACCAACGCCGAAACGGTTCCCGTGAGCAATATAACCAATCCCGCGCCGACAGTGTCGACGGGCACAAGCTGAAAATCTACTCGGATGATTCCATAAAGCCCCAGATTCAGAATCACGCCGGACAGAATCGCGGATACATTAGCAGGAGCAGCGGGATGGGCCTTGGGCAACCACGCATTCACAGGAACGAGGCCCGCCTTGACGCCGAAGCCGAAGAAGCTCAGCAGAAAGGCGATCCAACGAATACTAGGAGGTAATCCAATTGCAGCCACCTTGAGGCCTGAAAACTGCCACGATCCGGCTCGGACCGCAAGAAAGAGCAGAACAAGCTCGACCGCGATGAAGCCCGCCTCCCCCATGGCCAACATGAGATACCCTGCTTGGCTCGTTCCCTTCCGTTGGTGCTCAAAGTTGACCAAAAGATAACTTGAAACGGACATCGCTTCCCACGCGACCAAGAAACCGAAAACGTCATTTTCGATCAGGATCCATACAATTGAAGCGCACAGGACCAGATACCATCCGTTGAAGGCGGCAAGACTGTAGTGACCCACATACCGCTTCATATAGCTGGCGGAGAAGATGGAGCTGGCGAGAACCACAATCGCCGCTATGAGCAGGAAGAATGCAGACACACGATCAAGCAGGATGGTAAGAGCGCCGATAGAGGGAATTGTCCACAGGCAATGGCGGAATTCGTTTCCCGACGCGAGGACTGTCCCGGAGGCCCAAAGCGCCAGCGCCGCGGCGAGCGAGCCGATCCATGCCGTTACTGCCGGAACTCGCTTTTCGGGAACAATCGTTCCCAGCAGAACCCCTGCACCACACACCAGAAAAAGCAAAGCTAACGCCAGCCCGACATTATTCATGGAACCTCCTTCAGTTCAGGAGCCTCCGCCTGTGTTCAACCCCTCCTCTTACGGGCAAGTTGCCGCAAACTACCATGAACAGCGGTGTGGGGGCGTTCCGTTTATGTTCCTCGATAGAGAAAGAGCACAAGCAAGAAAAAGACGAGCACATAAGTCACATACGCATTCAGCCGGCCGTGATGCATGCCGGCCAGAAACTCGGCGATCCATCGCATGGCAGCGCCGATCGGCTGCAGAAACAGGCGGTCCACAACATGCGTTTCCTCGCGCTGCCGGTGGATGGCAGTGCGAAAATGCACCGCGACCGTCTGACGGGTATCTTCCGTGATATTGGGTTGGAAGATCGCCTGGAAGACCACACGCACCGGGTTGGAGAAGCCCGTGGCTGTGTAGGTCATCTGCGGCAGAAGTTGCGGGATCCCGCCTGCCCAAAGAGGACGGCGCACGACGGCACGGCGGCGGATCAGTCGCGTGATCACAAACCACGTTACCAAGAGCAAGATCGCAAGAGCCGCGAGGCTGTAGGAAGGCGACATGGCGAAGACGACCGGATTCGCTTTCGACCCGCGCAATAGCACGACCAGGCCGCGGCCAGGGAGCCAACCCTTGCCTGATTGCGCCCCGATGTTATGGAAGTCCTGGAGAAATGCCGGTGGAAGCTGTCCGTTCTCCGCGGTTGCTGTAAAGAAGGGCTGCACCAAAGAGGCGGTGACGCTGGAGCCGGCCAGCGGCTCTACGGACTGATTAAGCACCGGAAGGATATACGTTGGGAGGGTTCCAAGAAGCAAGCAGACCACTGCCAGGAACGCTAGAGGAAAGTGGGCACCTTTGTGGACATGTAATTGCGGTTCCCACTTCCCCCTGCGTACACCGAGAAAATTCATGGCATATGTCTTTACGAAGCAGGTCACCGCCAGCGCGGCGGTCAGCGCCAGCGCGGCGCCGCAGAGAGCAAAGACAATCCTGATCGACGTGGAGGATAGGACAGCGCTGCGCAAGAGGGCTTGCAGCGTCAACCATTCGCTTACAAAGCCGTTGAATGGCGGCACGGCGGAAATTGCCAGACAGCCGACAAGAAAGATGATCGATAACCCTGGCAGCACGCGAGAGAGTCCCCCGAGCTGATCCATGTCGCGCGTGCCGGTCGCAGCTTCCACATAGGCTGTTCCCTGAAAAAGCAGCGTCTTGTAGACGGAGTGATTCAACATGTGATAGAGCGCCGCCGACAGGGCAATGGCCGCGGCAACGGGTTGTTCCGATGCGCGATAAATTAAGAAAGCCCCCAGAGCAGCCACGATAATGCCGGCATTCTCGATGGAGCTGTGTGCCAGCATCGTCTTCATGTCGCTATCCGTGGTGGCGTAAAGGATTCCGACTAGAGCCGTGATGCTCCCCGTGATAAGCGCGAGCACGCCCGTTCCGTAGCCGGCGTGAACCAGATCGGCATTCAGCCGCAGTATTCCGTAGAAGCCGAGATTGAGCGTCACTCCTGCAAAAACCGGGATGAATACGGATGGAGCAGCTGTATAGGATCGCGGAAGCCAGAAGTTAACCGGGACCAGACCGGCCTTGACCCCGAACCCGAAAAAGCCGAGCAGGAACACGGCCCAGAGTGCTTGCGGCGAGAGTCCCGCGGACGCGGCGCTCAAAGCGGCGAACGACAGATTGGTCGCCGTGCGTCCCAGAGTCAGGAAAGCGATCACCACGGCCAGAAAGCCTGCTTCGCTCATCGCTAGCATGATGTAGCCTGCTGTCTTGTCGGCCTGGCGGCGTAAATCGTAATTGATCAGCAGAAAACATAAGATCGACATGCACTCCCAGCTAATCAGGAAGAGCGGAGCGTCATTGGCGATGAGGATCAGCGCAACGAAAGCCATGAGTGCAAAGTACATAACGCCGTAGCGATGAGTGGGGTGATTCGTGGCCAGTTGCTGATTTAGAAAGTTCCTCACAAAGAGCGAAATTGAAAAGTAGACGATGCCCGCGGTAAGTAGAAAGATGGACGACAATGCGTCCAGGCGCAATGTAAATTGGCCGAACCCGTCGAGCGTCCAAAAGAAAGACTCGTAGCTTTGGCCCGTGATCAGCACCGTCGCGGAGGCAAGCACCATAAGCCCAGAGGCAAGCGCCCCCGCGACGGAGATAACCCACGAGGTGAGTCTCCTACCAGCCAGCGCGGAAAGGAGAATCCCTCCTGCGCAAGTCAGGAAGAATAAGATGAGCGATGTGCCGGTTACCCAAAGCATAAGCTACGATTTCCCTTCGAACGCAGGTTCGGATTTCTTGAGAGATTTTCGGCCCGTGGCGACCAGCATGCCATGCAGTACGGCCAGAGGCGGAGGTGGATTTCCGGGAACCTCAAAATCTACCGGCAGTACAGAGCCCACACCACCTGCGCACATGAAGCTACGGCCAAACACGCCGCCTGAAATAGCGCAACCGCCCACGGCCATTACTCGTTTTGTCGCAGGCATTGCTTCCCAAGTCTTAAGCAGCGCGCCACGCATGTTTTCACTAACCGGTCCCACAACCAGAAGAAGGTCTGCAGTGCGTGGCGTGGCTGTAAAGAAGAAGCCTAGCCGGTGCATGTTGTAGAGGGGGTTATTGAGTTGCTTGACTTCATGAAGGCAAGCGCCGCAATCCCCGGCATCCACCACCATCACGTGCATGGATCTCGAAAATGACGGAGGTAATGAAGCGCACCCGCTTTGCCCGGCTGGTAGTCGGGTCCATTCGTAGCCGTCATCCCAATTCATGGGCGCAGGAATACACAAGCGGCAACGCTGGCAATGCACGCATTTCCCCGGATCGACGAATGCCGATCTGCCGTGCGAGATGATGGCGTCGACAGGGCAGATGGCCGCTGCAACCTGAGCCTGGTCGGGAGAGGCGAATTCGGTGTTAATCGGACGCCCTGGAGAGACTCCCGGGGTTGTCTCCGCACTTCGTGGATAGCGGGTCGATTGAATACCCCGACGCAAGCCGTGCCAAAACCAGAAGCTCATGCCATTTCCCCTCTACCGGTCACACTCAGTTGCCGACAGCCCCCAAGTTGCGAGAATGATCGGGAAATCCTGAAACGCAAAGTTCTCGGCCGCAACGTGAAATCCGAGCCAGTTGTTGAAGGAGGGGGTAATCGCGTGGTAGCGCTCGATCAAACCGTTGTCGCCAATGCTCACCCAATGCAAGGTTGCGCCTCTGGGCGCTTCTGTCCATCCGAGCGCCGCACCGGAATGATCACCCTCGCAGGAAACGCAAACAGGGCCCGGTTCCAGAGCGTCGAATACCTGACGCATCAGCTTCACTGACTGGTTCGCTTCTGCAAAGAGGACGCGCAGACGCGCATACCCGTCTCCTTCGAACTCACAAGGCACATCAAACGTAAGCCGCTCATAGCCGGAATAGGGGCAAGCCTTGCGAAGATCGCAGTATTGGCCCGAGGCGCGGCCGATAGGGCCTACGAGATTCAGGTCCCGCGCACTCTCGCCGTTGACCACGCCTACGTCTTCGAGACGATCGAGGAAGCTGCTGCTGTAGCGGAGGCGCTTCTCCAAAATCCTCAGCTCCCCTTCCGCTTTACCGATCGATGTGATGAGCTTCCTGCACTGCTCCACCTCGAAATCGCGGCTTAGTCCGCCCGGAACATTCAGCCCAAACAGATACCGGTGCCCGGCGAGAACGCCAGAGGCGCGCAATAGCTCTTCCGTAATGATGGAGGTCTGGGCCGCAGGAACCGCCAATGCGGTGGAGTCGCAAATGGCCGAAATCGCGGCCACATGTTGCCTGAGCCGTTCCAGTTCACAAAACAGAATTCGCAGGAGCGCGGCTCTTGCGGGCACTTCGACCGCATAGATTCTCTCTACAGCCTGGCAGAACGCGAGTGAATGCGCGAACGCAGATGTTGCTACGAACCGCTCCGCGAGCAACAAAGCGTCTGAAGCGCTTTTGCCTTCCGCAATCTTTTCCACGGCGCGGTAGTTGTAAAATAGCCGCGGAACGGCACGGATGACGTCTTCTCCGACTGTCTCGAGCAGAAAATGCAGGGATTCGCCAATGCCTCCCGTGTATACCGGCCCGACCGGCATAGCGAATGAGCCCGGGTCTCCGACAACCAACAAAGGCTGCCATTCCAAGTCACCTCGGCGTTCCAGTTGCGGCCGGCGCGCAGAGAAATTCTTCCGCATGGGATCTATGCCTTCGCGCCACACCTGGTCGTGAAGGATGAAGTCGCCTAGCCGGGGATGCTTCTCGAAGTGAATTCCAAAAAGATCTTCGATCTCGCGCTCGTGCCAATCGGCGGCGTGAACTTCGGCAACAATGCTGGGCACACTTGCCGTTGCAATGGGCAGGGTAAGCACGATATCGATCCATCCCGAAGCGGGAAGAAGGAAAACATAGTGCATCTGCCAATGACTGGATTGGTCCTCGGCGATGAGACCGCCCAGCACACAGCCGCGGTCCCAAAACAGGAAACTGCAGAGCGCGGGCAACGGGTCCGGCTTCGCCAGCGAAAATGAGAGGGCAAAGCCGTGGTTTGCTGCGATCCGAAAGACTTCGTCGCCGAAGCGCTCTCCGACCGCCGCAGCCAGATCGCTCAAGCCCGTCGTTCCGCCGCCATCCATGAACGAGGAGTGGGCTCCCATATCAATGTCCTCCTAACTGTTGCGCCGCAAGCGTCAAGAGGGAATGCAAGGGACCGGGAATGTACACGCCCAGAACCACGACAGGAATCGCGCCCAATACAACTGCCGTGCGGCAGCTTGCAGGCACTGCTACCGCCGGCGACGATGGCTCCGGCTTGCCAAACAACATGCTGTTCACTTGCAACAGGATCGCGACGAATGCAATGACAATGAAGATAGCCAGGATCGCGACGGCAACATTGTGTCCCGCACGAAGGCCCGCCGAAAGGATCGAGAATTCACTCAGGAATATTGGAAACGGCGGAGCTCCGGCGATGGCCAGAGAGCACAACAGCAATGCGCTTCCGGTGAATGGTGAAAGCCTGAAAAGCCCGCGCACCTCGCTGATCTGGCGTGTTCCGAGCGCCATTAATACCATGCCCGCTGTGTAGAAGCAAAGAGACTTGGTGATGGAATGATTCAGCATCTGCGCGACAGCTCCGTAGGCCCCTGCATGCGTGGCGAAACCAGCTGCGGTCAGAATGATACCCATATGTTCCACCGTGGAGAAGGCAAACATGCGCTTGTAGTCGCGGACCTGCAGAAGGAGGAATGCGGCGATCCCCACCGAGAAAAGACCTATGACTACCATCCATTGGCCTATACGTGCTTCCGGCGACGCCAGAATGATGGAAAGGAAACGCAAGATCACGTAGAGCGGAACTGTGGTCTTGATCCCGGACAACACGGCGCATACCGGCGTCGGCGCCTGGCTGTGGGCATCCGGTAGCCAGGTGTGCATTGGAGCAAGGCCCGCCTTGGCGCCGAATCCTACAAATACCAGCAGGAATGAGAACTTCAGGAGATTGGGCGACATCGTTGACGACATCGCGTAGAGGCCGGCCCAAGTCTCCGCTGTTCCGCCACCGCTGCCGCGAAAGGCCCAATAGAGAACGAGAAATCCAAATAGAGCGATCGGCGCTCCCATGATCGTGAGGATCGCCATCTTCCAGGCGGCTTCGAGCGTGCCGGCGGTACTTTCGTAGGCGACCAGCAGGGTTGCGAACAAGGTAACCAGTTCCACCGCAACCCACACCAGATTCGTACGTTCGATCGCGGGTACGGCGGCCAGAGCAAACGTTAACAGGTTGTAATTCGAGTAAAACCACCACAGCCGCTCCTTTGAACCGCTACCGTGACGCATGTAACCGCCGGCGAAGATCGCTGCAAGCGTACAGACAAAGCCAACCAGCAGAAGCACCAAAGAGCCCAGGCCGTCCACTTCGATCCAGCCCGGAATGGCCACAACGCGGCCGTGCTGAAGAACCTGCGCCGCAGCCACAAGGGCACCGGCAAAGCTGATCGCCAGGCAGGATACGGTTGTAATCCAGGCAATCGAACGCAACGGCTTCAACCAGCAGAGCAACGCAGCCAGGAGGGGGAGAAAGACAGCAACAATCAGCGCCATGACGGAGGCTCCTCTCTCAGTTCGCTCATGGTTGCCGCTTCGGTCGTTCCGATGGTTTCAGTTATGTTCCGCGTGAGCAGGCCGACGACGACGGCGATCAAAACTACGTCGATCGCAATGGCCAGTTCAGCAATCAGGGGAAGATCCGGCGCAATTGCGATGCCCGCAAAAAAGGCGCCATTCTCCATGGCGAGAAGACCGATCAACTGCGGAATTGCCTCGCGTCTGGCAATCAGGGAATACGCGCCAATCAGCAGGCCAGCCAGCCCGATCGGCAAATTTACATGGATAACGGGATCCGAGGTAGTAGCAACCAAGGGGCTGACCAAGAACTCCGCTGCGATGGCAAGCAGTAGGGCCAGCAATAGAGATGCGGGGATGTTGATGGCTTGATTGATCTCACGCCGCTCATAAACCTCTCCCGGGAGGGTACGTCTGAGAACCCATGGAATGGTGATCACTTTTGACGCAATCAAGATCACGCCCAAAGCGAATAGGTCGATTGATCTGCGGTTGAATCCAATCAGAAACGCCGATGCCGCCACAAAGAGGGACTGCACGACAAGAAAACGTATCACACCCTGGACCTGACGAGTTGTCACCATCCCGAATGCGGTCAATAAGACCAGCCCCGCGGTCAAGGCGTTGAGTCCTTCGATCAACTGCGTTTGTGCGCTGGCCAACGCTGCCTCCTTTTCTAGACACCCGGAGTTGAGAAGATGCTGGCAATCATGGCCGCAACTGAGATGATGAACGCGGCTCCAAGAAACTCGCTGATGCGGAAAAGGCGCAGTTTAGCGAGAGAGGTTTCAATCACAACCAGAACCACGGTGAACAACAGAATCTTAAAGAGAATGAAAGGAATCGCCATTAAAACATGGCCGACTTGTAAGTCATCCGCCAGACCCCAGGGTGAAAACAATACATTCAGGAAAATGCAGGTGAGCACCAGGAATTTCATCTGCCCACCCCACTTCATCAGGGCAGCTCCGCGTCCGGAGTATTCCAATCCCTTGGACTCATCGATCATGGCCAACTCGAAATGTCCCGTAGGATTGTCGACTGGGATCTTGCCGCCCTCAGCCAGAATGATCATGAGGAACGCGATGAGCAGAAGGATGTGCGCCGGAGAGAAGAAGGCGGCGGGGCTGGCGACCCATTTTTGCTGCACGATGTATGGGATGGTGGATTGCGCTACAAACGATACGGTGAAGAACACGATCATGAAGACCGGTTCCGCCAAGAAGCCCACCATGCGTGTGCGGCTTGCCCCCATGGGGCCGTAAGGGTTTCCCGTATCGACTGCGGCGAGCGCGGCGAAGAAGCCGCCGAGACCGAGGAAGAAACCACCTGCGAGCATGTCTCCCATGAACGCGAATGCGAGCGGATAGTCGGTCAGTACCGGAATCAGGCTCGCGACGAACAGGGGCACGATAAAGACCAGGTACGGCGTGATGCGAAAGATCCACGTCGTCTCCGACGAGATCACCTCGTCCTTATGGAAGAGCTTCCAGAGATCCCAATACGGCTGGAATATGCTGGGACCGCGCCTGCTCTGGACGATTTCCTTGAGCCGGGAAAGCACGCCAGCATAGAGGGGGGCCAAGCCGATCACGAACAGGAGCTGAATGAGGTTGTACAAGACAGTCCGTATCATCTGAATCCTCAGTAGAGTCAGGCTGTGTGCGTTTCTACTCCAGCGGCGGGGCCCGGAAGAATCACGCTATAGCGGTAGAGACAGCAGAACAGAGAAGGCACGGCGCACCAAGCCTCGCGCACAACTCTTGAAAGAATGTCTAGAGCGGAACCCTTTGGGGGGGAGGGCAGGATTTTCCCTTTAAGCCCTTGCACAATCTTCTTCACGGCATGACTCCTTTCAGAAGTAGGAATCATTAGCCGTAAAGGCGGTTATGGGTGGAGTTCCATCACCCTATCCGAAATTATGCTGCCAATATATTGAACCCTCAGGCTTTCTCTGTCAAGGAACCGAGCCTGAATCGGCGTCCTTTTGCGCGCACAGCGCACCATTGCCGCAAAGCAATGACGCCGGAGCCGACGGTATTGGCCCTTGACCGCGGTTTCCGACCGCAAATCACGCCGCGGTCCCGCCCAGGATTGACACAACCCCGACTTTCCCGGAATACTTTTAATAAGCGGGTGTTGGAGTCCACTCAGACGCGCCCTTTCCCGAAGGGCAGATGACTCCTACGAGTTTTGAACTCGGAGGAGTTCCTTGTGCCTGCTGAACCCACGGACCACCGACCGCAGCATTCCAAGCTGCAGAGCCAAGACGCATCAGGACCGAATCTTGCGTTAAAGCAGAAGCCTGAAGAGTCTTTCCGCAGCATTTTGTTCGATGAGTACGGGACCTGGACAGAAGAGGGCGAACACGATGCGGCTGAATTCTTTGCCGATCTGAATCTCGACCAGATTGTCCGATCCGTCACGGCCGGCCACGAAGAATATAAACTGACGCCTTTCCTCCACTTCTCACTGAGACACTCTGAGACGGTGCGCTATCGCCAGAGCGTTTTCCGCGATCTTGAAGATCCCGAACTCTTGCAGCTCGCACGATCATTTGCCGAAAGCATGCGAGCTATGCGCGCTCATCTGGCGCTCTCCGAAAAGCGTTACTACAAGCGCCAGAAGCAAGCCTCCTTCCTTGATGCGGTTGAGACCTATTGCAACGCAATCGTCGGACTCACGCAGGGCTTGACCTCTGCGCATCCGAACTCGAGCGGCTTCCGGGGACTTCGTGATTTTCTGGTTCGCTATTCCGGTTCAGAAGACTTCACGACTCTGATGAAAGAAACAGAAAATGTCCAAGAAGGCCTCAAGCAGGTCCGCTACTCGGTGCACATCCAGTCCGCCCGCGTCACCGTCGACCGAAACGACATTGGAGGCGACTACAGCCAGGAGGTTCTTGCGACTTTCGAAAAATTCCGGCAAGCCGATCCCCGGAGCCATCGCTTCAAGTTGCCTGCGTCCATCGAGATGAATCACATCGAAGCGCAAATCCTCGATCTGGTCGCCAGGCTTCACGAAAGCATCTTCGCTCACCTCGATGAATACTGCAGCCGGTTTCGCGGCTATTGCCACGAAGTCGTTGCCAGGTTCGATCGGGAGGTCCAGTTTTATCTCGCTTATCTTGGGCAGATGGAACAGGCCGAAAAGGCTGGGCTCTCGTTCTGTTATCCAGAAGTGACATGCGAATCGAAAGAGGTTTACGCGATCGGCACCTATGACCTCGCGCTGGCCAATCAATTGGTTTGTTCCCGCAAAGAGGTGGTCACGAATGACTTTTACCTAAACGAACCGGAACGAATCATCGTCGTCTCCGGCCCGAACCAGGGCGGGAAAACCACGTTTGCCCGGACCTTTGGGCAGCTTCACTTCCTCGGTGCTCTCGGCTGTCCGGTGCCGGGAACTTCGGCAAGATTGTTTCTCTTTGACAAGATACTGACGCACTTCGAGAAAGAGGAGGACCTTCAGAATCTGCGAGGAAAGCTCGAGGACGAGCTGGTCCGCATTCACGAGATTCTTGATGAGGCGACGGCGAACAGCATCCTCATCATGAACGAGAGCTTCCTTTCCACGACGCTGAACGATGCACTCTTTCTCAGCCGTGAAGTGATGAAGCGGATTACGGCTCTGAACATGCTGTGTGTCACGGTCACATTTCTCGACGAGCTATCCTCCTTCAACGAAACGACCGTAAGCATGATCAGCACGGTGAATCCCGACGATCCGCAACAGCGAACATTCAGGGTGATCCGGAAGCCGGCCGATGGGCTTGCCTACGCTGCAGCTATCGCCGAGAAATACCACCTCACCTACGACGCAGTGAAAGCGCGTGTCGGTGCGAGGCATAACGAAAGGAGCCGGCCATGAAGGTCCTTCTCATGTTCCGTGACCGCGACTTCGGCCTGGAGGAGGGCGTGCCGGCAAACGCGGATGAATTGATCCAGGACCTCGAACTGAATACCCTCTTTCATGCCATGGCGGGCGGGGACCAATTCCTGCTTGGGGTGGCTAAGAGCGCGGTACTCGCAAGCCTTAAAGATCAGGGGACGATCCTCTACAGGCAGGAGGTTCTGGCAGATTGCCTGGAGTCGCCCGAGATTGCCAGAGACCTCTATGCGATTGCCGTAGAGGCGATCGAGCACGAAAAGCATATTTGGGGCTGGTTCTCGTTGACCTCTCCGGATTCTCTGTTGTACCGGTCCATTGAGGCCCTTGGATTGTTCCTCGCTTCCCTTGAGAGGTTACGAAAGTTGTCCGACGAGCATGGCCTGAAATTTCACTCGGAAGGATTAAGATGGCTCTTCGCAATGATCACGCAGGAACTGGATGATGCCTACCTGCAGGTCGTGAAGGATCATCTTAAGAGGCTTCACTTTCCCAATGGCATCCTGATGAGCGCTGATCTTGGAGCCGATCTCCGAGGAAACAATTACACCCTTCATAAGCTGGCAGTAAAGAAGCGCCGGTGGTTCGAACAGGTTCAGGACTGGGTCGGCCAGATCACGAACAAGAATGGATCGGGGTTCTCATTTGAGGTCGATCCGCGCGACGAGGCCGGTTTCCGGGCATTGGAGGCGCTGAGAACGGAAGGGATCATCCACGTAGCAGCGGCAATGGCGCAATCGAGCGATCACATCCTGAGTTTTTTCAAGGCGCTGCGGCTAGAGCTGGGATTCTATATCGGTTGTCTTAACCTCAAGGAGAAGCTTGCTGCCAAGAACGAGCCAATCTGCCAGCCGGCTCCTTCGGCGGGGCAGGAAGAAGTGCTTCGATGCCAGGGTCTTTATGACGTGTGTTTGAGCCTGAACACGGCCGATCGGGTCGTTGGCAATGACATCGCCGGGGAGAACAAGGAGCTGGTGGTAATCACGGGCGCCAACCGGGGCGGCAAGTCAACACTGTTGCGAAGCATAGGCGTCGCTCAAATCATGATGCAGTGCGGGATGTTCGCGCCTGCTCAGGCATTCGAAGCGAGCGTCTCCCAAGGCGTGTTTACACACTTCAAGCGCGAAGAGGATGCCGGCATGAAAAGCGGCAAGCTGGACGAAGAACTCAGCCGAATGAGCACCATCGTGGAGCGGATTGCACCTGGCTGCGTGCTTCTCCTCAATGAATCGTTCGCCTCGACCAATGAGCGCGAAGGGTCGGAAATCGCCCGGCAGATTGTACGCGCTCTCCTGGAAACGAAGATCAAGGTGTTCTATGTGACCCACATGTACGACCTGGCGCAAGGCTTCTTTCGCGATCGAAAGGACTCATTTCTTTTTCTTCGCGCGGAGAGACTCGACGATGGCACCCGCACCTTCCGCCTCGTGGAAGGTGAACCGCTGCCTACGAGCCACGGCGAGGACCTCTACAGGCGAATCTTCGAACAGCCGTGCGATGTCGCTGTCGGAGCAATCGATAAGCGCTGATCGATTCGCCTGCACACACGGTAGCTGCGTAGTTTTTGATCGGCCGCAGTAAGTATTGTGGCGTGTCGGTATTCTCCTCACCGAACCTGGGAAGGAACGCCGGCGCGCCACATTTGTGATCCATTAGTGCTGACCGCCAACGGAGGCCACTGGTTGCGCCTGTTTCTGAAGCTGCGACAGGTCTCGCACCGCGCCGCGTGCCGCACTCGTTGTCATCGCTGCGTAGGCCTCTAAGGCCTTCGATACTCTACGGTCACGCGCTACGGGCTTCCACGCCATTGCCCCCTTTTCCTCCATCTTTTCGCGCCTTCTCGCTAACTCTCGCGAAGAAAGATCGACGCGCAAAATACGCTTGGGAATATCGATCTCGATGGTGTCGCCTTCTTCGATCAGAGCCAGTGCGCCGCCCTCTGCGGCCTCGGGCGAGACGTGACAGAGGCAGAGCCCCGAGCTGCCGCCAGAAAAACGTCCATCCGTAATCAGGGCGCACAGTTTGCCCAGCCCCTTTGACTTGAGGTAACTGGTCGGATAAAGCATCTCCTGCATGCCAGGTCCGCCTTTCGGCCCTTCGTAGCGGATCACTACGACGTCTCCGGCTACAACCTTGTCCCCAAGAATGCTTTCGACCGCGGCATCCTGGCTCTCGAAGATCCGTGCGCGTCCGCTGAACGTAAGCAACGCGGAGTCCACACCCGCGGTCTTCACAATGCAGCCGTCCTCGGCAATGTTGCCGTAGAGAACGGCCAGCCCGCCATCCTTGCTGAAAGCATGTGCGATGTTGCGGATGGCTCCGCTTTCGCGATTCAGATCGAGCCCGGGATAGCGAACGCTCTGGCTGAAGGCAACCGTGGTTCGCACGCCTCCCGGCGCGGCGCGATAAAACTCGCTGACCTCGGGAGCCACTACTCGCCTCACATCCAGCTTTTCGATGGCTTCGCCAAGAGTCGCCGAGTGGACAGTGTACACAGTGCGATGGATCAAGCCGGCGCGATCTAGCTCGCCCAGGATGCCGAAGATGCCACCGGCATGATGCACGTCCTCCATATGCACGGTGGGAGACGACGGAGCCACCTTGCAGAGATTCGGCACCTGCCGCGATAGCCGGTCGATGTCGGCCATTGTAAAGGGCACTTCGGCTTCCTGCGCGGCAGCCAGAAGGTGCAGAATTGTGTTGGTCGATCCGCCCATAGAGATGTCAAGTGTCATCGCGTTCTCAAATGCCTCGAAAGAGGCGATGCTCCTCGGCAACACACTGGTATCGTCCTGTTCATAGCAGCGCCGCGCGAGCTCGACGATGATGCGCCCGGCGCGCAGGAACAGTTCCTTGCGGTCCGCATGGGTCGCCACCACGGTTCCATTGCCCGGCAACGCGAGTCCGAGAGCTTCCGCCAGGCAGTTCATTGAGTTCGCTGTAAACATTCCCGAGCATGACCCGCATGTGGGACACGCAGAGCGTTCGTACTCCTCAACTTCTGCATCGCTTCTCTTCGGATCGGCTGCGATCACCATGGCGTCAATCAGGTCCAAAGACTTGAGGCCGTTGCCTTGTTGGACCTTCCCCGCCTCCATCGGCCCGCCCGAGACGAATATGGCTGGAATGTTCAACCGCAAGGCAGCCATGAGCATGCCCGGCGTTATCTTGTCGCAGTTCGAAATGCAGACCAGGGCATCGGCGCAGTGAGCGTTCACCATGTACTCAACGGAATCGGCGATCAGGTCCCGCGAGGGCAGGCTGTAGAGCATTCCATCATGCCCCATGGCAATGCCGTCGTCGATAGCGATGGTGTTGAACTCCTTGGCCACGCCGCCGGCCTTCGCAATCTCCTCTGCAACGAGCTGGCCCAAGTCCTTCAGGTGAACGTGGCCGGGGACGAACTGAGTGAATGAGTTGGCGACGGCAATGATGGGCTTTCCGAAATCACCGTCCTGCATCCCGGTAGCGCGCCAAAGGCTCCGCGCTCCGGCCATATTCCGTCCATGCGTCGAGGTTCGTGACCGATAAGTTGGCATCTTCGCGATTTTACAACCTCCTTAAGAAGGCAAAGAAAATGAGTCTGCTCACTTGTCCATATTTGATTGGAGGAAGCACAAACAAGAACGAACTGAAGATGTAGCGATTGCAATGGTAGAAATCAAGGAGGCGAAGTGTATTTCCCGTGGCATTCACAAGTCAGCGCATTGGACTTCGGTTCTAGTTGCCCAAGCCACCGCTCAAAATCAGCGTGATCCTTTCCACTCTGCAGTGTTCGCTCCGGGTTCAATCCAATCCATTCACGCTTCTTTTCGCTAAGCCAAAGGAAAAACGGCGTCAACATTGCATCGGGATAACAACTCCGGTCAAGGTCGCGCATCCGCTCTGATGTCATGCCATAATCGCGCGCATAAGCGTTGTAGCGGAACCGATGATTTCCCGAATATCCCACCCTGCTAACGCGCACCAGATACACCCCCAGGCAATGCGCACTCGCTTATACGAGGAGAACCACTCTGTTTATAAGGCCGACGTTACAACCGGCACGGCCGGCCAGCTCTCGTCGCGGTCTCAGTCCTCCCAGGGCAGATCTCTCTTTCCGAAATGGCCGTAATTGGTGGTCTGGCGATAAATGGGTTGAAGCAGTCGCAGACGCTCTATGATTGCTGCCGGACGGAAATCAAATGTGCGAACGAACTCGGCCGCAGCCTGGAAATCTCCCGTGCCGAAGGTTTCAACCTTTACTGAGATAGGTTGGGCTACACCAATTGCATACGCGACCTGAATCTCAGCCTTGGCGGCCAAACCAAGTTCTACGATCTGCCGGGCCACGTACCGGCAGAAATAGGCGGCGCTCCGGTCTACCTTCGAAGGATCTTTGCCACTGAATGCTCCACCGCCGTGATGCGCCGCGCCCCCATAGGTATCGGCAATAATCTTTCGTCCAGTTACGCCGCAGTCGGCAGCGGGGCCGCCGAGGACGAAACTCCCGGTCGGGTTGATATGGAATCGGATTTCACGATCGAACCATTTTCCCAGTACGCGGGGTGCGAGGACATTTTGGACATAGCTCGCGATTTTCTCCTGGCCTATATTGGCCGCGTGCTGCGTCGAAATGAGCACATCTGTCACGGAACTGGGAGTGGTTCCCTCATAAAGCACAGAAACCTGCGATTTGGCGTCGGGCCGAATCCATGAAAATTTTCCAGCCTTGCGATCTTCGGCAAGGCCCTTGGTCAGGCGATGCGCCAGGGAGATGGCCAGCGGCATCAATTCCGGGGTCTCCTTGCAGGCGAATCCGAACATGATCCCCTGATCCCCTGCCCCCTGCTCCTTTTGCACATTGGTCGCTACATCCACACCTAGAGCAATGTCAGAAGACTGCGTTGAAATCAGCTGAAGAACGCGCACACGCTCGTCATTGAAATCGGAGTTCTTTTCGGTGTAGCCAATCTGGCGGATGGCTTCGCGGACAACGGCTTCATGGTCCACTTTGACGGTGGAACTGATCTCTCCGCCGAGCACGACGGTGTCGCCTTTGCACAGCACTTCGCAGGCAACGCGGGCGTGAGGATCCTCGCTAAGATAGGCATCGAGAATGGAATCGGCAATGAAATCGCACACTTTGTCCGGGTGACCCTCGGAAACCGATTCCGAGGAAAAGACAAATGTGGTTCCGTTGGCTGCAGAGAGTGGCGAATCTACATTGGCTTCAGGGATGATGCTCGACATGATGTGCGCTCCTTTACAGCAAAAATCGGATCAGGAGCACATACAGCGAGATCGGGCGACGATCGCCGTCGGAGACTTGCTTCGGAAATTCCATTCCGCGCATCGAGCTTTCGCTCAGGCACCGTAACGTCTCCAAAACCCGGTTGCCGGAAACGGCTGTTCGCCGAATCACTCCTGATGCTTTGAGAACAGCGTAGACACGGGTGCTAGAGCTTGTCAACC
>DATJOA010000008.1:0-11666 GCA_035507635.1 Candidatus Acidiferrales bacterium | reverse complement strand
ATCACACCCGCACCTTGTTACGGATTCGTCGCCTGTTGCGCGTTCACCGGCGGCGCCGGCAGTAGCAGCGGCTCTTCCGGCATGATGATCCACGCAATCGGATACGAAATGAAGCCGATCACCGTCATGCAGGCCACGATCAGCCACACGATGCGCACGAGCGTAACGTCGAGATCGAAATACTCCGAAAATCCGAGGCAAACCCCGGCGATCTTGCGCCCCATGCGAGGACGAATCAGCTTGCGCCGCGCCAGCGATGCCCCGACCCGAACGCCGCAGTAGGCGCAAACGTTGGCGTCATCCTGAATCACTTTCCCACAGTAGTTGCAATACATAGTTCCGCCTTCACTTCTATGATACGGAATCCCTCGCCCGCAGGTTCCCAGTTATTCGCGATATGCCTCTTTGATGTAGTGGCGCGCCTGATCGGCGGGTCCGGTATTGGCGTTCCCCGCCAGGACAGTCTCGTACTTCTTCATGGCGAGATCGCGCTTCTGCAGCAGGTCGTACATTTCGCCGGCGGCGAGGTTGGCTCGTTGCAGAACATCCGGATCGGGATTGGGAGCAAGGTTCACCAACTCGTAGGCGGCGGCTGCGCCGGAGAGATCTTTCTTGCTGCGCAACAGTTCGCCGAGACCCCAAGCGGCCAGTTCGTAGTGCAGATTGCCGTACTTCCCTTCCCGGCCGTTCTGCCAGACTTTGCGGTACATGGCCTCCGCCTCGGGCAGACGCCCGGCAGAACGCTCAAGGTTGGCCACCTCGGTTGGGAAAAGATGGTTGTGCGGGTACTTGGCCGTGAGTTCGTTCATATAGCCAAGCGCTTCGTCGTACTGGTGCTCGCGCCGGAGAAACAAAGACAGAATCACTTTCGCGTCGACCGAATTCTCGCCATTGCTCCTGGCCACCTCACGGAGATACTCGAGGCCTTTTTCTTTGGAGCCGCTCAGTCCCGCGATGGCTGCCGCCACTTTCACGCTCCAGGGCAGATTCCCGACGACGTAATTGTGAGTGCCGACAACAAGCTTCGCGTCGATATAGTTGGGATCGAGTTCGAGGACCCGTTCGTGATCATGGCGCGCCCCGACCGCATTGCGCAGAGCCGAAAACCAGGCCCGCTCAACAATCCCCGTGTAGACCGCGAATTGGGCTCGGGTCACACCTCGGCAATAGAGGGCATTGACGTCGTTGGGATTCGCCTTGAGTTCCTGATCCTCGATATTCTCGGCGCGGCGAGCCAGGTCCTTGATTTCCTGCTTAATCTTGGGCTCGGTCGGGCGAGGGGTCCTGCCAATGAAACTGTCGTTCGCGTAGTCCCCGGTGTTCATCGAACCAGTTTCATAGAGATCGCGCATGAGCACAGCCGTCAGCAGATGGTTCAGCGCGAAGGGATCGTTGGGACGCTTCTCGACGATCTTCTCGAATTCCTGCAGAGCACGGTCGTACTCCATGTTGTAGAAGTGATCGAATGCAGCGTCGGTCTGGGGATCGTGGGGCGCACCCTGGAGGTCGGCGGACTGACCCATTGCTGGGAAGCAAGCGAAAGCCAAGAAAACTACCAGGAGAAGAATGCTGGGACGTTGTACCGATGTCATCCGGGAACCTGCTCCGAAGATCAAAAGCCGATTTCAGTAGTCTAAACGAACTCGAAACTCCACGCTCTGGAAAGGCTGCGGGCTCCGTCCGCCACCGGCTTGGAACCAACAGCGTCATCATAGTGAACTTCCTAGTGGATACGATTCGCGCATTCCGTGCCTATAATCCGGGAGAAAGCGCGGGGGCGCTTGCATTCCATCGGGCATAGGCGTTCGTAACTGATACATCTTTACTCGCTTCGAAGCGTAATAATTGCCGCCTAGGAGCTACGTCTATCCGTGTGGAACTTGCGCAACTCACTGCAAAATATGGGTTTCGGGCCGAGCCAGCTTTGGCGGTTGGAATGCGAAATGCAGTTTCTATAGACAGGAAGAGTTATGGCAGAAGCTGTACACGGCACGCCCCAAGAGTTTTGGCGCCCGCCATCCCCGATAGCCGGCGATGAGGGTAGTCTTCGCCCTTCCATATCCACTATGGCGGAAAGCTGTCCACGGTGCAGCACCGAGTTTTTGATGGGATCGCAATTCTGCCATTCCTGTGGCGGGCGGCGTCCGCAGGCGATTAGCGCTGCGATACAAGCCGATGCTGAGGTCATGGCGGGTTTGTGGGAGCAGGCGGTGCGCGTCCTCCATGTCGCAGTTACCGGATGGAAGCGGATCCAGTTCCCCTCCTGGCTGAATTATCTGCACTTTCATGAGATTAAACGCCGGGCGGGGCTTTCCAGTGCGTCCTTTATCGCATTCGTGATTGGGCTGGGATGCATTGCCGGGGCGCTGCTCGTGGGACTGCTAACGGCGAAGACTCTGGTCGACTGGCAGGCAATCCAGTTCTATCGGGCAGAGTGGTTGCTCGCCGCGACTGCGGCTTTTGTAGCGGGAATCCTACTGAAGAAGTCAGAGCGGCATAGCTCAGACGAGTAAGCGCTAGGTAGACTCTCCTCCGGTTCCGGCGGCACGCCGCTGCTGGTTCATCCTGTAAAGATGATTGACGGGACCCGTCCCTTTGCCGAGGGGCTGCCCGTTCATGATGGCGGCGGTCACGTAGGTCTTGGCCAGGAGCGTCGCTTCGGCGAGGCCACGATCCAGAGCGAGATGACAAGCCACTGCGGTCGCAAAGGCGCATCCGGTGCCGTGGGTCGAGTTGGAGCGCTGCTTCTCGGCCTTGAACACTTCCTGCTCGATCCCGCGCTTCGTTCGGAAGCTTAACAAGTCGATGGCTTTTTCGAGGTGGCCGCCAGTGACGATGACGGCGGGAGCTCCCATCTCGTGCAGTTTGGCTGCGGAGGCTTTCATTCCTTCCAGATCATTGATTTCAATGCCGGTGATTGCGGTCGCCTCATCCAGGTTAGGGGTGATGACATCCGATAAGGGAATCAGCTTCTCGATCAATGTCTTCGTCCCCGCCACATCGAGCAACGCGGCTCCGGAAGAGGACTTAAGGACCGGATCCAAGACAATGTTTTTGAAACGGGATGCGTCTTGCCGACCGGCTCCAGCCAAAAACTCTGCGACCGCCTTGGCGATCTTTCCCGACCCAAGCATTCCGATGTGAACCGCTGCGATCTGGAGGTCGGCCGCTAATTCCTCGAGCGTTTCGGTAACCAGCGCAGAATCAATGGTTTCGACCCGCCGGACACCGGCGGTCGATTGCACCGTGATGGCAGTGATGCAGGCGATCCCGTAGCAGGAGTGGGCGGCTATTGTCTTGATGTCGGCGGTGATGCCGGCTCCCGACGATGGGTCAAACCCGGCAATACTAAGAACGACAGGCGGTTTTTCGGCCATGACCATCCGTTTGGTGGATTAGCGATAGTATCCCGATTCCAAGGTCAATATGTCATATCGGCGGGAACAGGAAGTTACTTTTGACACGGGATCATAGAAAAAATCTCGCAGCGGACTTTGGACTAGCGATCGTAAATACATGATTCCATGTAAGTTGCGGACATCATTCCTGTAAGTCATTGATTCCGTTGGCCTTGTAAATTCTACCTTGCCGCTTCGATCGTGCTATTTACTAATTACCAAATATGTAAGCAATGCGAAACAAAGAGCCTTACTCGCATGTGGTCAAATTTACAACAGGTTACGTAAGGTTTCGATAACTAGGAGGTCATCGTCCGAGTGGCCATTTGACCTTGACACAGGTTTGGCACGCCGATAGCATTTGAAAACTGCAACTAAACACTAGCCTAAGGCCAAGGGCACTTTTGAGTATGCGAGGAGAACTGAATGCGAAGACGTATAGCTCATGGACTGGCGATCGGCTTTCTGATCGTCGGCCTGGGAGCGGCTCAGGGACCGAACATCTCGGAGGCGAAACCGGCTCCAAGTAGTTCAGCCCAAGTTCAACCTGTTGTCCGCCATCAGGTCGGCAAGACGAAACCGTTCCAAGTCGGAACTGCATCCTGGTACGGAGAGAGGTTTGAAGGAAAGACTACTGCCAGCGGCGAACCGTACGAAATGTACGATATGACGGCCGCGCACCTGACGCTTCCTATCGGAAGCTTCGTGAAGGTCACGAACCTTCGCAATGGCAAGGCCGTCGTGGTCCGGGTGAACGACCGTGGACCGATCGTACCAGGTCGCATCATTGACCTGTCGTACGGAGCGGCTCAAGCCCTGCAATTCCGCCATCGCGGACTGCAGCGTGTCCGTCTGGATCTGGTGCAACCGGGCCAGTCCGAATACCAGACGGTCGCCTACAATCATCCCCCCGTAGCGCAATTACCGTAAAAGCAATATAGTAAACGGGATGTCGGCTGCTCTGCCCAACCGCATCCCAAACGATAGCCCGAGCTATCGAAGGGTTGATCCGCGCCAGCGGCTCATCGTTGCGCTCGACGTTTCCAGTGCCACCGCCGCCCGGAAGATCGTGGCGGCGGTAGGCGATTCTGCCCTGACCTACAAAGTCGGCATGCAGCTCTATACCGCCGAGGGACCGCAAGTGGTGCGGGATCTGGTGGCCTCCGGCCGGCGAGTATTCCTTGATCTGAAGTATCACGACATCCCGAACACCGTTGGAGCGGCTGTCGCCGAAGCTGCCAAGCTGGGCGTGAGTATGTTGACCGTCCACGCGTCGGGAAGCGACAAAATGCTACAGGCCGCGGTCAAAGCAGCCAAGGCAAGCGCTGAATTGATGGTTCTGGCGGTCACTGTCCTGACCAGCATGAGCGGAGACGATCTCGAAGTCATAGGAATGGAAGGCGGGCTGGAGAAAAGTGTCGTACGCCTCGCCAGAGTGGCTTTGGATTGCGGCTGTCAGGGAATCGTGACGTCAGCCCGAGAAGCGGCTGCGGTAAGGACCAATCTCGGCCAGGATTTCGCGATTGTGACTCCGGGTGTGCGCCCGGCGGGCACCAAGGTCGGAGATCAGGTCCGGGTTGTGACGCCTGCGCAGGCGATTGCCGCAGGCGCAACTCATATTGTGGTCGGGAGGCCGATTACTGAGGCGGCGGACCCGGCGGCCCAGGCGAGAGCCATCTTGGCCGAGATAGGCGTTAAGCAGTCATAGCCTGACGCCTCCATCTTGCATATGCCCTCTGCAGACCGTTCTGCCAATGGTGGTATTTTCGGTGGTATACTTTGAGTATGAAAGAGAAGACTTCTGTCACACTGTCGAAAGAAGTGCTGCGCAGCATCGACCGCATGGTCGGATCGAAACGCTCACGATCCTCGTTCATCGAGGAGGTACTTGTGAAGTATGTCGCGAACTCTGCCAAGGAAGAAAGAGATGCTCGTGATTTGGAACTAATTAATCGGCATGCCGCAGAGCTTAATCGGGATGCGCTGGATCTTCTGGAAGATCAAGCACCGTTAGGCGAGTTCCCCGAACAGTAACGGCAAGACACAATGAAGCGCGGACAAATCTACCGGGTCCCAAAACCTGGGGAAGACCCTAAACGCCATAGGTGCTTTGTTGTGGTCAGTCGCCAGGCGTTAATCGATTCAGCTTACGCGACTGTGGTCTGTGCACCGATCTTTACCAATGGGAGCGGACTCTCAACACAGGTATCGGTTGGGCCCGAGCAAGGTCTGAAGCATCACAGTTGGATTGCCTGCGACAATTTGCGGAGCCTGCCGAAATCAAACCTAACGCAATTCATCGGTTCCCTCTCGGTCTCCAAACTCGACGAACTTGATGTCGCCCTCAGAATCGCTCTGGCGTTAGAGTAACGACAGATCTAGCGTCTTGTGAGGAGCTCTGAAGTCCTATCTCGGTCGATATCAATCTGTCCAGGCATCGGCACCTCTCCTGCCAGGAACACGAAAGCCGGGACGGAACATAAACTCCCCCTCCCGGCTCGAACTCGAAACCTGGAACTTCTTCTACAGCTTCTCGAAAAACTCACACCCCGAGCACGAGATGTAAATCCCGCCCGGAACGCCGCGCTCGCGATCTTTCACGCGTTTCACAATGCGCGTCGGCTTGCCGCACTTGGGGCAATCCGTGCTTTTGGTCGTGTCCATGACCTTCTTACGGTCGGCTGTCTTGGCGATCTTGGCTCCTACTGCCATGTTCTGTTTCTCCTGATCTTAGATGTTTGCGCAGCATCATCCGCGCACTCACAGTCGCGGATCATTGTGGATGATTGTGGCGAACGGGACTTCAGGAATCCACTCGGGAAGACGTATGGCTGCGTCTTGATTCTTCTTCCGTCGATTTCAATTTTACAGTAACGTTGTACCGGCTGTCTTGCCCTGCGCTTCCAAGCTATGGCGCCCACGCTTGGCCCAATTCTCAAGACGCTTCTATTTACTCTCATCGTGCCCGGGACGGTCGCAGGCCTGCTGCCTTACTGGATCGTCGGTGGTTATTCGAATATCGCAAATGGTCCGATAACGTGGATCGGCGCGTTGTTGCTGCTGATTGGATCCGCCATCTATTTCCGGTGCGCATGGGAGTTCGCGGTTCGTGGACTGGGCACTCCTGCACCGATTGCTCCTACAAAGTATTTGGTCACGACCGCACTGCACCGCTACATTCGCAATCCGATGTACATCGGAGTTTTTCTGGTAATTGTGGGCGAGGCCGTCGCTTTCCGCAGCCTTCACCTCGCTGAGTACGCCGCGGCGATGCTGCTCGCCGCCAATCTGTTCGTTGTTTTCTACGAAGAGCCTACGCTCCTGGACCAGTACGGTAACTCGTATGAGGAATACAAGCGGAAAGTACCGCGGTGGATTCCCAGGCTGCGCTAGAAGTTTGACCGGATCTGTAACGGAGCGATTGTCACCGAAAGGCGACTCGGGATTTTTCCGATAGTTCCAGCCGCGAAATCGAGGTACAATTCGCTCCGCTATTGACGAATCGGCAGGACCGGCCCGTCAGCGAGCTCTGCTCTCCGCTTATCTCGGGACATCCGCGATGTCCTACTCTAGTACGCCACACGAACCGCAACCTCGTTAGCTCGGAACACAAGCGACACGGGAAGTATCCAGCAGGAATCGAATCAAGGGCCACAATCCTTTAGGGAATTTCTCTCGCGGGCAATCCCGCACGTCCGACTTTTCTTGAGGTAGGAGATGAAATGCATACAAACATTCTGAGGACTCTCGTAATTACGCTTGTGACATTATTGGCGGGCAGCCACATCGCGAACGCGCAAGGAAGACTCACCCCAATCCCGCATCCGATCGGCTATCCGCAAAGAGCACCCGCGCAGGCGGAGGCAAGTACGGCGGGACCATGGACTCCATTGAAGAATCAGCCGAATTTTCTTGTCGATGGGAGCGCCAATCCAATTCTCATGATGGATGGGTCCGTGCTCGTCCAGGATGCCGGCTTCCCTGATTGGTGGAAACTGACTCCCGACCAGAACGGCAGTTATGTAAATGGAACCTGGACTCAGGTCGCGTCGTTGCCAAGCGGCTATAGCCCGCTTTATCACTCGTCCGCAGTTCTGCCGGACGGCAAGCTGATCATTGAAGGCGGAGAGTATCTCTGCGATCCGACAACCTTCCAATGCAATCCTGTTTGGACAAACTTAGGGGCAATTTACGATCCGAAGAAGGATCACTGGAAGTCTGTGAATCCTCCCGCCGGTTGGACCACCATCGGCGATGCACAAAGTGTGGTTCTGCCCGACGGAACATTTATGCAGGCGAACTGCTGCACGACGCAGAGTGCCCTGCTGAATCCAAAAAGCCTTACATGGACTGCGACGGGAATGGGCAAGTATGACCCCAACGACGAGGAGGGATGGAACCTGTTGCCGAATGGAAAAGTGCTCGCGGTGGATGCTTACGTTCCAATTGCGCCGTTTCCATACAAACCCAAGGGAAAGAATTTCGAGTTGTACGATCCGTCGACCGGCGATTGGAGTGTTGCTGGGGAGACGCCGGTGCAACTATGGGACTCATGGCTAACATGTGGACGGCTGTCGCAGGAACCGAACGCCGGACCAACCTTTGAGCTCGGCCCCGGTGTGCTGCGTCAGAACGGGACACTTTTCTATGCGGGCTCGAACACTTGTCCCAACGAGTCCGGAGCGACTGCGATCTACGACTACCGTGTGAACTCGTGGAAGAAGGGTCCGGACTTTCCCGGCACGAACAATATTTCTGACGGTCCAGCCGCATTGGAAGTGAATGGGGACGTTCTGCTGATGGCGAGTCCCGGCTACGGCGATCCGCCGTCGACTTTCTTTGAATGGGATGGAAAGAATCTGACGGCGGTGCCGGGCACTCCCAATGCTCCGACGGACGGATCGTACTTCGGAAACATGCTGGTTCTGCCGACGGGCCAGATCCTGCTGACGGATTTTTCCGACGACATTGAGATCTACACCTCAACGGGTGGTCCCAAGCCGGAATGGGCGCCGACTGTGGTTTCAGTCTCGCAAACACTGAAAACCGGTTCGACGTACAAGGTCACGGGATATCTCTTTAACGGACTCTCGCAAGGAGCGTTCTACGGAGATGACGTTCAAGCAGCCACAAACTTTCCGTTGGTCCGCATCAAGAACATGCAAAGCGGACATATCCAATACTGTCGGGCACACCATCCGAGCACGATGGCGGTTGCATCCACCGAACTGAACTGGGTTCACTTCGATGTCCCCAGCAATCTGGAAACTGGCGCTAGCCAACTCGAGGTTGTTGCCAATGGAATTGCATCGTCCCCCGTTTCGGTAACGATCACGAATTAGAAAGATCCAGCCTGTGGTCCTCTCGCAGTGGGTCGGTCAATCCGGCCCGCTGCGAGATTTCACGCGTTTGACCCGGTTCTCCCGCCCCTGCTAACGTCATATGTTTGCCCACTCGCTCGCATCCGAGTCTGGAGCGGCAATCGATTTTGCAGCGATTGTCTGCAAAATCCCTGTTTTCGGGGAGAACCCTATGCCCGCCATCAAATTTCGCGGTGTCGATTTCCTGCAATATGATTCCCTGCTGACCGACGAGGAAAAGCTCGTCCGCGACACGACACGGCAGTTCATCGAAGACAACCTCATTCCCATCATTGAGGAGTGCAACCGCGCCGGGCGTTTCCCGCGCGAACTGGTCAAGCCCATGGCGGATCTCGGCTTCTTTGGCGCCTCGATCAAAGGCTACGGATGCGCCGGAATGGGCAATGTCGAATACGGCCTGATGACGCAGGAGCTGGAGCGCGGCGATTCGGGAGTTCGCAGCTTCGTCAGCGTGCAATCCGGGCTCTGCATGTATCCGATTTACGAGTTTGGCAGCGATGACCAGAAGGAAAAATGGCTGCCCTCAATGCAGAAGGGCGAAAAGCTCGGCTGCTTTGGACTGACCGAACCGGACTTCGGATCGAACCCGGGCGGCATGCGTACCCGCGCGCGCAAGGTCGGCAAGGAATACGTCATCAACGGCGAGAAGATGTGGATCACCTCCGGAACGATCGCGGATGTGGCGATCATCTGGGCCAAAGTCGAAGATGAAAAAGACCGCGTGCGAGGATTCCTCGTCGAGACCGACCGTCCCGGCTTCAAGGCCGATGATATTCACGGAAAATGGTCGCTGCGCGCTTCGGTGACTTCGGGGCTTTCTCTACAGGATGTGCGCGTCCCAGAGTCGAACCTGCTGCCGAAGAGCGGCGGCCTGCGCTCTCCGCTGATGTGCCTGAATCAGGCTCGGTACGGAATCGCGTGGGGAGCGGTCGGAGCCGCGATGGCTTGCTACGATTGCGCGCTGCAGTATTCCCTGCTTAGGAAGCAATGGCGCGACCAGCCGATCGCTTCGCACCAGTTGGTTCAGGACAAATTTACGTGGATGATCAGCGAGATCACCAAAGCGCAGTTGCTCGTCCTGCAGGTGGGACGACTGAAGGACGCCGGAAAAGTCGAGCCGCAGCACATCTCCATGGCAAAGCGGAACAATGTCTGGATGGCGCTGGAGTGCGCTCGTTTATCGCGCGACATACTGGGTGCGAATGGCGTGGCCGATGACTATCCGATCATGCGACATCTGATGAACCTTGAATCCGTCAAGACGTACGAAGGCACGCACGACGTGCATTCACTCATCATTGGGCAGAGCGTGACGGGGATTGACGCCTTCTAGGCGTGGATAGGTTGACAAGTACCGAGACTCCGCATGGGTGAGGAAAAGACTGTCCGCGTTGCGACAGCCGTTGGATTTCTGGCGGGCGTGATCGCGTGTCTCGACGCGATCAGGGACGTGAAGACTCTTTGGCCGCCGGACGCACTGTGGCAAATATTGCCACACCCGCGGCGACTCGAACTTGTGGCCGGCATCGCGTTGATCGTCGTCTCACTGATCATTACGTCTTTCAGAACAACTACTGCATAGAAGAAGTTCGCACGTAAAGACAAAAGGGCTCAGCGTTTTTGCCCTGATGTGCGTGGTAGCGGCGGCCCCGAATTCCACCTACTCGTCCCTGAACTCAAGTTATCTCAACGGACCGCCTGTAACCGATACTATTGGCCTCAATATTTCGTCGTTTAGGGTCGAGCATGTTTATCGTTACGTTGATGGGCCTAGCCGCCATCGGATGGTCGAGTTATAGCTTGGTCACCGGCAAGGGGTACTACAAGAATTGTCCACCGGGCGGCTACGATCGCTACGAAGATCCGTTCAATTTCTGGGCTCCCACCATTGTCATTCTCTGCGTCGGAGTGTTAGCCGTTCTCGTCTCGCTGGGGGTAATTCCGATACATCCGCGTCCCTAGCCGGAACCATCCACAACCAGGTTGCTATCCGTACAACTCCTGCAGCAGTTCGTACGCGCGGCGAAGATGTGGAATCACAATACTTCCGCCGACAACCATCGCCACATTGAGCGATTCTTCTTGCTCGGCGCGGGTTACTCCCAGACGGTAGGCCTGAATGGCGTGATAGAAAATGCAGTCATCGCAGCGCAGAACTGCCGAAGCCACCAGTCCCATCAGTTCCTTAGTCTTGGCTGAAAGACTTCCCTCGAGATAGGTGTTGTGATCGATGTTGTAGAAGCGCTTGACGAGGAAATTGTTCGCTTTGTCGACATTGGAGTTGAGCCGCTCGCGCGTGTCGAGAAAGCGGCGCGCGATTTCGCTTTTGTCGGCGACATATTTCTCGGTAAAGAGGTAGGTGGGCTCTTTTCGCTCCGGCGCCGGGCGTTCCTGCGCGCCACGATCCCCAGGATGTTCCGCAGTCGTTGTATTCATGCGCAAATGTTAGCAGAGAAGCAAATTGCCGCGGAATAACTATGCGGTCGGTTTGTCGCGAGGCGGTTCGACCGCGAGGAATTCGTGGGCGAATCGTTCTGCGTAATTCTCGAGCAAGGCGGGAATCCGCCGCGGGTCCGCCGATCGCAGCACGAGACCCGCGTGGTGATGCTTTTTGATGCGGAGAACGACTTCCGGATCGTTATAGGGACTTGTGTCGGGATTCTCCTGGCGAGCCAGCGAGAGAATGACTCCCGCATATTCTTCGCGGGTCGCAGGCAACTTGTATGTTCCATCGCCGCCGGAGATCTCGATCCGCGCCCACTCGCGCCACAAATTGATTCCGGTCGCCGTTTCGACCATCTCGTTGATGTAGGCGCCACCGACGCGAGCGGCGCATTCAAGGAAGTAGAAGTTCCCGTCAGCTTGCGCCCGAATGAATTCGGCATGT
>DATJOA010000007.1:0-16228 GCA_035507635.1 Candidatus Acidiferrales bacterium | reverse complement strand
GCGGCGACGGAACTGTATCGCGCGACGCATCAAGACAAATACAAAGCGGCTGCGGACCGGAGGGCGAAGAGCCTGATGGCGCGGCAGATCAGCGCCGGCGGATACAAGAATTACTGGCGTGCGGATGACGGGGCGCGTCCGTTCTTCCACGCCTCGGATGGTGGATTTCCGGCGGTGAGCCTCCTCTATTATGCGGAGATCGCCGACGTGCCGATGCGGCAAGAGGTGCGCGATGTCGTGAAGAAATCTCTGGACTTTGAACTGGAGATTACGGGCGAGGTCAACAATCCGTTCGGCTACAGCCGCGAGTATGTGCAGGACAAAACCGGCGCGCGGCGTACGAGCTTCTTCTTCCCGCATAACAGCGATGCCGCTCCGTGGTGGCAGGGAGAGAATGCCCGCCTGGCATCAGTAGCGACGGCGGCGAGACTGGCAGAGCCGCTTTTTGCGGACGATCCCGCATTTCAGAAAAAGCTGGAATCTTTCGCAACCGACCAGCTGAACTGGATTCTCGGGCTGAATCCGTTCGACTCGTGCATGCTGAATGGCGTGGGCAGGAATAATCCTCCTTATATGTACTTCGATTCCTGGGAATTCACGAACGCTCCGGGCGGGATTTCGAACGGCATCACCAGCGGCTTCAAAGACGAGAACGATATCGATTACCTGCTGACCTACCGCCAAACAGGCGCCGACAACGACTGGCGCTGGGGCGAACAGTGGCTTCCGCATGGGGCGTGGTATTTGCTCGCGGTCGCGAGCGGGAGAGCAGGAACTAAATAAGCCTTATGAAGGCGGCCGCGGAACGTACTCAAGACAGCCCGCGGAGCGTCATAAATTCTTAGTCTCCGCTGGCGTGGTGCTGCGTCGGTACTAAAACCAGGCGCGGGCGAGACTGTTCTGGGTGGGCGGGGCGGCCAAAGGTCGAAAGAATCGCAAAAACAACTGCATACGCGGCAAGGACCCCGAAGCTGACCGAAGCGAGAACGGTGAAGCAGAGTATGAAGGGCATCAGGAGCGAATTCACGATCGACCGACCTCTAGAAAGCTGTTATCAGATGCAGGGCCCGAAAAACCGTATACCTCAGTAGTTGCCTTCCTTCGCGAGGCGAACCTTCAATCTAACCGCGTTGACGCTCCGCGCTAGTGACGACTAAGATACGGAGTAGAGCTGTGCATACCTACTTTCGAACAATCCTGTGGCCCTGTCGATATTACGGAAGGGCCAGAGCCTCGGCGAAGAATGGCGATTACTAAGATTTCGGTCCGGGGCGCCCGGCAACACAATCTGAAAAACATCAGCGTCGAGATTCCGCGTAACACCCTCACGGTGGTTACCGGGCTCAGCGGATCGGGCAAGTCCTCGCTCGCCTTTGACACGATTTATGCCGAGGGACAGCGGCGCTACGTAGAGACGCTATCGGCCTACGCACGGCAGTTTCTGGATCAGATGGAGCGTCCGGATGTCGATGGAATTGATGGGCTTAGCCCATCGATCTCTATTGAGCAGAAGACTACCAGCCGCAGCCCGCGGTCGACCGTCGGGACGATTACCGAGATCTACGATTATCTTCGCCTCTTATTCGCTTCCATCGGAGTTCCGCATTGCCCGAAATGTGGACGGGCGATCAGCCGGCAGTCGGCAGATCAGATCGTGCAACGGGTCATGGCCCTGACGCCGGAAGACCGGGTCATGGTGATGGCGCCAATCGTCCGCGGGCGCAAGGGCGAGTTCAAGAAAGAAATGGAGACTCTCGTAAAGCACGGCTATACGCGGGCCCGGGTCGATGGCGAACTGATGAATCTTGACGACGAGATCAATCTCGACAAGCGGAAGAATCACACCATCGAAGTTGTGATTGATCGTCTGCTGGTGAAGGCTGGGATTGAGCATCGGCTGGAGATGTCCATCGGGCTGGCGATGAAGCTGGCAGGCGGTTTGGTGCAGGTCGCTGTGGTTGGGGGCGAAGAGCATCTCTATTCGGAAAAGCTGGCGTGCCCCGACTGCGGCATTAACGTCCCGCAACTCGAGCCGCGGTCGTTTTCGTTCAACAGCATGTATGGAGCGTGTCCGGAATGCCACGGCCTCGGCAGCAAGTACGATTTCGATCCGGCGAAGGTGATTGCGGACTGGTCAAAGCCGCTGCTCGATGGAGGTCTGGGACCCGGATCAGCGTCGCAGAATCTGATTCACCAATTGCAGATCGTTTCGGCCGCGTGCGGCATTGATTTGAGCATTCCCTTTGAAAAGCTGCCCGAAAAGACGCAGGACTTCCTGCTCAACGGCGAGCAAGGTCGCGGAGGGCGCACGGGATTCCACGGCATTTTCGGATATCTGAAACAGAATCTTGAGGAATCGACTTCCGAAGGCTACCGCGACTGGCTGATGGATCACATGTCGGCGACGGAATGTCCGGCATGTCACGGGAAGCGGCTGCGTGCCGAGAGCCTGGCGGTCAAAGTAAATGACATGTCGATTGCCGACTTCACCGCGATGCCAGTCACCCGCGCTCTGGAAAAAGCGCAGGGAATCAAGCTGGCCGGCCGCGAAGCCGTCATCGCCGGGCGCGTGATGCACGAAGTCGTCGAGCGACTGCAGTTCCTGAATGCCGTCGGGTTGGGATACATCTCGCTCGATCGTTCAGCGGCGACTTTGTCGGGCGGCGAAGGGCAGCGAATCCGGCTGGCAACCCAGATCGGATCCAAGCTGCGCGGTGTCTTATATGTGTTGGACGAGCCGTCGATCGGGCTGCATCATCGCGATAATGGACGCCTGCTGAACGCGCTGGAGAATCTGCGTGATCTCGGCAACACCGTTCTGGTCGTCGAGCATGACGAAGAAACGATCCGGCGCGCCGATTATGTCGTCGATCTCGGACCGGGCGCAGGTCGGCATGGCGGAAGTCTTGTCGCGCAGGGAACGCCGGAAGAGATCATGAACGAGCCGAATTCGCTGACCGGGGCCTACATCTCGGGACGAACTTCGATTGAAATGCGCCCAGAGCGCCGGCATGCGAACGGCGCCGCGCTCACGATTCTCGGTGCAAAAGAAAATAATCTGAAGAATCTGGATGTCACCTTCCCGCTCGGCGTGATGACGGTCGTGACGGGCGTCTCCGGCTCCGGCAAATCGACACTGGTAAATGACATTCTATATCGAGCTCTGGCGCGGCAACTGTATCGATCACGAGAAAAAGCCGGCGATCATAAGGCGATTTCCGGGGCGGAGAACATCGACAAGGTCATTCGCATCGATCAGTCGCCGATTGGGCGAACCCCACGCTCGAATCCCGCAACCTATACGGGAGTGTTTACGGCGATTCGAGACTTATATGCGATGCTGCCGGAATCGCGCGAACGCGGCTACAAGGCTGGGCGATTTTCGTTTAATGTCTCCGGAGGCCGCTGCGAGGCTTGCCAGGGCGAGGGACAGCGGCGCATCGAGATGAATTTCCTGCCCGATGTATATGTGCTGTGCGAAGTCTGCGGTGGACGGCGCTATAACCACGAAACATTGGCCGTGAAATACAACGGATACTCGATTGCCGACTTGCTTGAAATGCCGGTTTCCGATGCTTTGCCGATTCTCGAGAACATTCCCCAGATCAAGCCGAAGCTGCAGACGCTCGTGGATGTAGGTTTGGGATACATACATCTCGGGCAGTCGGCGGTGACGCTATCCGGCGGCGAGGCGCAGCGGATCAAGCTGGCGCGCGAATTAAGCAAACGCCAGACGGGAAAGACGTTGTATCTTCTCGACGAGCCGACCACAGGTTTGCACTTCGACGATGTAAAGAAGCTTCTCGACGTGCTGCATCGTCTAACTGACCTGGGGAATTCGATCATCATTATTGAGCACAATCTGGACGTGATCCGAAATGCCGATTGGATCGTCGACCTCGGGCCGGAAGGTGGCGAGGACGGAGGGCGGATTGTGGCGCAAGGTCCTCCCGAGCAGGTGGCGCGAGTGAAGAAGTCGTATACGGGACAGGCGCTGGCGGCATATTTCTCGAAAGCGGAAGCTGGTTCGGTGAAGTCGGCAGTCAATCAATAGTCGTCAGTTCGCGGCAATAGGAAGAGGAAGCCCTTCTTGTCATCTCCAGAGAATCCGCAGTTTGACCCGCAGCCGCCGGTCGACGGGGCCGGGGCTCCCAGCGAAGTGCCGAGTTCTTTCCCGGCCACAGTACATCCTGACTTCACACCCGCTCCTGTTCCGCCCGAGGGCCCGATTCCCCCGCAGCGGACACCGCCAGAGAATCCCCCTTGGAACGGCTGGGATGTCGCGGTGATCGTGGGATTAACCCTGGTCACTATATTCATTCTTCAGGTCGCGATACTTTATGGCGCGCATTATCTGGTCTATCCGCGAAAATCGGTGGCGGAACTGGCGCAGCGGCCATTGCTCTTGCTGATCTCGCAATTCCTGATCGACGGCGCGGTGGGTTTGTACATCTACCTGCTGGTGAAAGCGAAGTCTCACGCCCGATTCTGGAGCGCGATCAAATGGAACTGGCCGAGTGCAGCCTGGAGAATGCTCGCTCTGGGCGCCATCATGCTGCTCGGACTGAGCTTGCTCGAGAATATTCTGCCCATGCCGAAAGAGGTTCCGTTCGACAAGCTGTTTTCGCGTCCAAGAGACGCCTATTTGCTGGTGATCATTGCCGTCACGCTAGGGCCGCTGGTCGAAGAGCTTTTCTTTCGCGGGTTTTTCTATCCGGTATTAGCTCGGTGGTTGGGAGTCTGGTGGGGAATATTTTTCAGCGCACTGCCCTTTGCATTAATGCATCTGCCTCAATATGGGTACGCGTGGAGTGCCTTGCTGGTCGTCTTCATCGTGGGGATGGTCTGCGGAGCGGTGCGTGCGTGGGCTGGTTCAGTAGGAGCAAGCTTTCTGGTCCATGCAGGCTATAACGGAACACAGATGCTGATCGCGCTGGTGTGGACCCGGGGATTCACTCATTTGCCCAAGGGCTTGTTATAGGTGTACTTCCGCTGATTGTCGGCCATTTTTTTTCTGATCCAACCCAGACACCTTGGCTTATCTTGAAGTATATTATGGGAGTTTGTTGTCATAGCAACACCGCCTGCCTTGAAGTGGGATAAGTAAACATGCAGTACGATCACAAGCCTGTGGCCGAGACACTCTTGTCTACCTCGATCCTCGAGGCTATTCCTGACGCCGTCGCGGCTGTGAACGAGCAGGGTGTCATCATCCAGGTCAACTCCCAGGCGGAAGCTCTTTTCGGCTATACCCGCGACGAACTGATCGGTCAAAAGATCGAGATGTTGGTGCCGGAGCGGCAGCGTCCGCAGCACGACCAGCATCGTGAACGCTTTCACCAATATCCGAAAATTCGCCGGATGGGATCCGGCCTGGATCTGTATGGCCGAAGGCGCGATGGGACTGAGGTTCCGGTTGAAATCAGCCTGAGCCCGCTTTCCTCCGATGGCGGCTTTGTCGTTCTGAGCGTGATCCGCGATATTACCGATCGGAAGCGCATTGAAGAGGAGTTGCGCCGCGCGAACGACGAACTGGACCGGCGGAAAACGCGGGAGTTGCGCGATTCGCAGAACCGTCTTGCCCTGATCGTGGATTCGTCGCAGGACGCGATTATTGGCAAGAGCCTCGACGGTATCGTGACGCACTGGAATAAAGGCGCGGAGCAGATCTATGGCTACACGGCCCAGGAGATGATCGGCAGGCCTATCACTTTGCTGGCCCCGCCAGAGAGGGCGGACGAGATACCCGAAATCCTGCGGAAGATCCGCAACGGCGAGCGGGTCGAGTATTTCGAATCTGTCAGAGTTACCAAAGACAAGCGCAAACTGAACATGTCGATTTCTGTGTCCCCAATTCACGACGCCGAAGGCCGCATTGTCGGTGCGTCCACGATCGCCCGCAACATCACGGCGCAAAAAAAAGTGGAAGATCAGCTGCGGCAGTCGCAAAAGATGGAGGCGGTGGGACGGCTGGCAGGAGGCATCGCGCACGACTTCAACAATCTGCTGGGAATCGTGACCGCATGCTCGGAACTGCTCAAGGGCAAAGTGCCAGTGGAAGGAGCGGAGTACGTCGACAATATTCGCGAGGCGGCGAAGCGTGGCGCCTCACTGACGAAGCAACTACTCGCCTTCAGCCGCCGGCAGCCGGCGCTTCCGCAGATTCTGGACCTTAATGAACGGCTCCGCGAAGTCAGTAAGCTCCTGCGTCCGCTCATGGGCGACGACGTTGAAGTGACACTTCTCTCCCGTTCCTCGTCGGCGATCGTCGAACTGGATCCCGGACAACTGGATCAGGTCGTGGTGAACCTGGCCGTGAACGCGCGCGACGCAATGCCTCGCGGAGGCCGGTTGATCATCGAAATTGCGGGATTTAATTTCGACGACGCGTTTGCCAAGCAACATCCGCCAATGACGGCCGGCAGTTACGTCATGCTCGCTATTAGCGACAACGGCATCGGCATGGATGAAGCCACGCGGGCACGCATCTTTGAACCTTTCTTTACGACAAAAGAAGTCGGCAAGGGAACCGGCTTGGGACTTTCGACGGTCTACGGCATCATCCAGCAGAGCGGTGGGCACGTATGGGTCTATAGCGAAGTAGGGCACGGAACGACATTCAAGATTTACTTCCCCAGCGCTGAAAAGAAATTGGAAGGCGAAGAAACGGGTGAGGAGGAATCGCTGCCTCCGCGCCGTGAAGGTACAACGATCCTGCTGGTCGAAGATGACGCGATGATGCGCCGCCTCACGCGCAAGATGCTCGAAGAACATGGTTACCAGGTGCTTGAGGCCGAGGATGGAAAAGTCGCGCTCAAAGTGATTGGCGCCAGCCATACTTCCATCGATCTCACTCTGACCGATGTGGTGATGAAAGCGATGACGGGACCGGAGTTAGTGCTCCGCTTGACCGAATCCTATCCTGCAATGAAGGTTATCTATATGTCCGGATACACGGGCGAACTGGCCTTACATCAAGGTTTGGACGGGAGTATCAAGTTGCTGGAGAAGCCGTTCACCAAAGCACAGTTGTTGAAGACTGTGGACTCGGCGCTGGGATGATTGCAGCGATGGACAATACGCCGACGGGCTCCGATTTGATTTCACAAATCTGATGAGGTAATCTGCGACCGCTATGAAAGGCAATCCAAAAGTTTTATCTGAATTGAACAAGGCGCTGCGTGAAGAATTGACTGCCATTAACCAGTACTTTCTACACGCGGAAATGTGCGAAAACTGGGGCTATCACAAGCTCTCCGAATTCATCAAGAAACAATCAATTGGCGAGATGAAGCACGCTGAAGTGCTGATTGAGAGAATCCTGTTTCTTGATGGTAGCCCTTCGATGATGCCGCTTGAATTGAAGGTCGGCGGAACGGTGAAAGGAATGATCGAGAGCGACCTCGCGCTCGAAGTCTCAGCAGTCAAACAGTACAACGATGCCGTTGCCATCGCGACCAAAGAAGGCGACAACGGATCTCGCGATCTACTGGTCCAGCTACTCAAGGATGAAGAGGACCACGTGGACTTTCTCGAAGCGCAAATGCACCTGATCCGCGAAGTCGGCTACGAGCGGTATCTGAGCATGCAGATGGGCGAGGGTGAGGAAGAGTAGTGCAAAAAGAAAAAGCCCCATTTTTCGCGACGAAAAAATGGGGCGATCTCTTTCGACTCTGAACTACTTCACGGTGACGGTGAGCAACTGCGCTCCTGAAACGACATAGTCCAATGGCGGCGTAGCGGTTTCGTCGACATTTGATTCGCCGCTTACGATCATCTCCTGGTTGCCGCGCATTCCATCCATCACATTCATCACGCTGAGAGGCAGGGTCGGCATGACCTTGTCGGCAACGCGCGCTTCCGGATCGGCCTCCAGCAATGAAACATACAGGCGATTATTCGAGTGCTCTTTATTCAGAACCGCGATCGTCGACGCCAAGTCGAGCTTGCGTCCGAATGCAGGATTGGCGTGGTTCACCCGATCCAGAGTCTCCCCGTCGCTGACCAGAATCCGCAATGTTCCTTTGCTGGCGGAAGTGGGAATCTTTACCGGAATCTGTCGAACGACTCGCTCTCCGCGATAGGGAGCGAGCACGGTTTCGACGGTGATTTCGTCCCCGGGGCGAGCCTCGGTGACGTCGGTACGAGCGCTCTCAAGACGGGCCCAGCGCCGTTCGCGCACCAGATCGAAATCAAGCTTCACGCTTTTCACTGCCGGAGCATTGTAAGGATTGTCGTAGATGCGGCCGAAGCGTTCACCGAGCGAAAGCGCGGCTGACATCGCGGCCGGCTGTCCGTTCTCGGCTGGCACGAACATGTTGCGAAGGCTTACCTCGGGGAATCCTTTTACATCAATGCTGCCGTTTAGGCGATACGTGATTTCCTCGCCGTATTCATTGACTCCGTGCAGAGCATTGAACACGGTCGCCATGATCGCCACAGGGCTGAGACGCGGATTATTCAAGACTTCGTAATGAAATGCCTTGGTCGTGCTTCCGGAGTGGATGCTCAGAGTCACCGGAATCATGTCGGGCTGCTTGTTGAAGACGCCCAGAATTCCGGTGTGGCGATCCTGAACGAAAACTCCCGCTTCTTCCGTCGTGTTGACGATCTTGAAAGCATTGAGCGGAGACGGAAGCGTCGCCAGCACGTCCGCCTTATTCATCGGTAAATCGACCGATCCGAACTGCAGCAAAGGATGTCCGCAGGCGAGCAGCCGCTGCGGATCGATATAAGTAACTGTGCAGGTAGCCGCGATATCCATGTCTCCACGGACCAGAATCGCGCTGACCGCTGAACCGGGGACGAGCGGTTCGGGCTGCTTGTCGTTGCTGACCGAACCCGCGCCCATAACGGGGATAATCCCGGCGGCGGCGAACTGCGGAGCAAAGGCCTTCACCGCATCCTCGGAAAATCCGTTGAAAACCAGCGGCGCATCGATCGGCTTCAGGTAGTCCGCGAAGTCTTGAGGGCTATTGCCGATTCCAATCGCGACTCCTGGGGACGCGGTCTTCCCGGCGGCATTCGTAACTTCCGGCTTAATAGCGGCGGCTTCTTCTGACGGCGACTTGTCGAGCGCGTTAATTTCGAGCATGTCGGCGATCGGGGTAACTCCAGCGATGGGTTCCTTTGAGAACTCGCCAATCCGGAACGCCAAAGCCCCCGCCAGTTTGCCATCGAAATAGACCGGGCTCCCGCTCATTCCGGCGACGACGCCGGTGTATTCGACCTTGGTTCCGTGCAGACGGACAAGAATAATGTCGCCCTTGGGACCGTTTACATTGTGCAGAACGCCAAGGACTTCCACGTCCATGGGTTCGGGCTTCACACCTTCAAAAACCGTGTAAGCGACGCCCCGCATTCCGGGATGAATTTGATCCACCGGAATCGTGGGCTGCGAGGTCTGGGCATTCAGTGCGGGTAGGGACAAACCTAGGACGAGAAGCGCGAGAAAAACCTTTCTCATGTATAGCCCCGAGAGAGGACCGCCAATGGGTCCGCCGTAATCTTAGATCCAGACCAACTGCGACTGCGTTGCCAGGAGGGAGAGTTGCTGGGACCGGGCAAAAACATCCCAATTGCGAATCTGTGCGTCTATACTAGCACAAGGGAGTTTTCGGGGATCACCATGTTTAAATGCCGGACCAATAAGAATTTAGGATGGAACGACAGACCCGCGATGCGCAACTTTTTCGCGCTCTTTGCCTGCGCGATTCTGACTTGTTGCTGTCTCTCTGCGCAGGATCAGTCCTCCTCTGCCCCAGCCACACCGTCGTCTTCTCAGCCAACGTCGCAAAGCACGGATAACGGAAAGCAGAGGCAGGATGTTCCAGCGGAGGCGGGTGGACCGACGGACAACGTGGGACCGTATGCCATCCCGAAAAAGAAGGCGGACGATGCTCCGCCCCCGCCCCCGGTTACGCCTAAAAAAGTCGATGAAATGCCTGACTATTCGCTGAAGGTCAACGTACCTCTGGTGAACGTCGACGTTATGGTCACGACGAAAAGCGGAGAGTTCGTGCCTGGTCTCAAAAAAGACAACTTCCGCGTTATGGAAGACGGAGTTCCGCAGAGAGTCAGCCAGTTCAGCGTTTCTGAAGCGCCGATTACCGCGGTATTACTCGTGGAGTTTGCCTCAACGAGCTGGCCCATCCTGGCCGATACGCTGAATGCCTCTTATGCATTCGCCAGCACACTCAAGAAGGAAGATTGGGTGGCGGTTACGTACTATGACATGCAGCCACATATTCTCACGGATTTCACCCAAGACAAACGAGCCGTCTACGGCGCGCTGAATCAGCTCCGCATTCCGGGATTCGCCGAGACGAACGAATTCGACGCTCTTTATGACACGCTCGACCGGCTTGACCGTGTGGAAGGAAAGAAGTATGTCATCCTGATTTCCACGGGCGTCGATACCTTCAGCAAGCTTACCCTCGATAAAATCATGAAGAAGATCAAAGATACGAAGGACGTCACGATCTTCCCGGTAAGCATCGGCTGGTATCTCCGCGAATACTGTGAAGTCAACCACTGCACCGGCATGACACACGGAATCGCGAGTATGGGGATCAAGAACATTGACTACCTCCAAGCCGACAATGAACTGCGCACGTTTGCCTCGATGACGGGCGGCCGAGCCTATTTCCCCCGGTTCGAAGCGGAGTTTCCCGAGATCTTCCACGCTATCGGAGACGATATCCGACACGAATACACACTGGCCTACACTCCGACGAACACCAAGCTTGACGGAACCTACCGTAAGCTGAAGGTTCAGGTGATCGCGCCGGATGGCGGGCCCTTGAAAGTCAGAGATCAGAAGGGTAAGGACGTGAAGATTGAAGTTGTTGCGCGCGATGGCTACACGGCCAAACATACGGTAGATTAGAAACCGCCGGCCAAGCGATCTTCTGCGCACTGTGCAAAAACTGCGGATTCATGCTGCGCATCTTGTGGATTTGAAGTTAATTCCTCACGAAACTCTCTACCCGCTTGGCTTCTGGTGCCTGCTTCGCAGGCAGATTTCTGGTTGTGCAATGAGCCCAAGAAATTTCTGATTGCTCTGTGTGCAGTTCTGCTCTCGCCACTGCAATTTCGCCGGCGCAGACCATTCAACGTCTTAACCACCAGCCTCCGGACGGTGCCCTGATCTGTTTTCAGCTGACGGATGAAACTTGCGCTGTCAGGGTAACGCCGAGTCCGAGTATGAGACCGCGACGAACTATCCGCTCGTCCGCATCACCAATAACAGCACCGGTCACGTGTTCTACGCGAGAACACATAACCACAGCACGATGCGAGTTGCGACGGGCTCGACAATCGCTTCGACCCGCTTCGACGTCCCCGCGACAATGGAGACGGGGGCCAGTTCGCTGGAAGTCGTGGCCAACGGGATCCCGTCGATTCCGGTCAGCATCACTGTGAATTAGGCCCTTATTTTTGGAGTCTTCGAGCCCTCGGGGACCGGGGGCTCTTTTTATTGCTCGAAGTGCTCAATGCACGTGGAACAGGTGATCCAATAAGAAAAATACTGCCGCGCCCACAAACACCAGCAAAGCCATCTTCATCGCCGGCTCTTTATTAACCTCGGGGACCAGATCGGACGCCGCGACGTAAATCGTGACTCCGGCCGCCAAGGGTAGCCCAGCGCCAACATGATGGCGGAAGATCGCCATGATCAGCACTCCGGCCAGCGTTGATCCGCCAAGAATCATCGACGCTCCCCACGCAATGCCGCGGCTGCGGCCGCTGGCCAGCATGACTGAACTCACGGTGAAACCCTCGGGAATTTTGTGCAGGAAGATTGCGACGAAGATCAACCATCCGAGCCAGTTCGAGACCAGAAACCCTGACGCAATCGCGATGCCGTCGAAGAACGTATGAATCACCAGCCCCAGCAGGACGGAATATCCCTTGTGGGAGTGAATGAACTCTTCCCGGTGCGTTTCTTCTCCGAAGTGAAAGTGCGGCGTGACAGTGTGCTCGAAGAAGTGGATGATCAGATAACCCATGAGCACGAGATATGCTGCGGCTCTGCCGCGCAGCTCGATGCTCTCGGGAACCATCTCCACTAGAGCGGTTGCCAGCATGAATCCCGCGCCCAGCGCGACAAAGTAGCGCAGGTAGCGTCGCTCCCAATGCCGCTGCACGATGATCGCGCCGCCGAAAATATTCGCTGCCGCAGCGGTAAGGCCGAGAAGAACACTGGTGAGGATTGGGTTCATGAATTGCGGGGATGATACCAGCCCATGCGGGAATTCACCACAGAGGGACCATGACGCAGAGGAAATTTAAAAATGTCCTCCGCGCCGCCATGTCTCCGTGGTGAAATGACCGTTACCCGGAGTGCCGAATGTGCATCACATCGCCATCCTGCACGATGTAGTCCTTGCCTTCCAGTCGCAGCGTGCCCTTCGCGCGAGCATTCGCCTCGGATCCTGCCTCCAGAAGTTGGTCCCAGCGAATCGTTTCAGCACGAATGAAATGCTTTTCAAGATCCGAGTGGATTGCCCCTGCCGCTTCCTGCGCGCGAGTGTGAGCCGGAATCTGCCAGGCACGGCATTCATCTTCCCCGGCAGTGAAGAACGAGATCAGCCCCAGCAGCTTGTAGGTCGTGCGAATCAGCCTCGTCAGTCCGCTCTCCTTCAGCCCATAGCTGGAGAGAAACTCGGCTGCGTCGGCGTCGCTCATTTCCGACAGCTCGGCTTCGACCCTGCCGCAGATCGCTGTTGCCCCGGCATTGTGCCGTGCCGCAATTTCCGTGACCTTGTATTTGCCGGCTGCCTCCTCGAGTTCCTTGCCCAACTCGCTCGACTCTCCAATGTTCAGCACGTACAGGATAGGTTTCTCGCTGAGGAACATAAAGCCGCGAATGCGTTTCTTGTCCTCGGGTGTCATCTCCATCTCGCGGAGCGGCTTTTCCGAGCCAAGGTGTGCATTCGCACGCTTGAGCAACTCAAATTCCTTCTCCAGTTCGGGCGTCTTCATCTTCTTCAAGTCTTTTTCCAGACGCTCCAGGCGCTTCTCGATCTGGCCCAGGTCGCTCACCATAAGATCGAATTCGACATTCTTGATATCCCGTAACGGATCGATCTCGCCAACGTGAGGAATCGCAGGATTGTCGAACACTCGCACGACATGCGCGAGCGCATCGACCTGACGCAGGTGGCCGATGTACGCGCTCTCTTTCAACGCGTCTTGGCCAATGGCTCCGACGTCGACATAGTCGACGGAGGTGTGCGTCAGCTTCTTCGGGTTATAGAGGGCGGCAAGGCGGTCGAGCCGGTCGTCGGGCACCTTCGCCACTCCGACATGCGCCTCGCGCGGATTCGCGCTCTGCGCCGAAAGATGCGCCTTCGTCAATATCTGAAACAGCGATGTCTTGCCCACCTGGGGCAGTCCAATAATGCCGGTTTTCATAAGTGAGCTTCTGGCTCCTGGCTTCTATGTTTTGCAGTAAACGCGGGGCTCGCGGGTTGAAATCGCACTGAGGCAACGCCCCGCTTTCGGCCAACTCCTGAGAATAACCCATGGGGCCGCGAATTGACCAAGCCCGCGGCCGTTCGCGCCAGAAATCGCTGTCTGTGATTTCAATCACACACAGAAGTGACAGGCGAAATACGGCAAAGAACCGATCCGCCATATCGTGCGCTTAGAAGCAGTTCCACCGAGTGCTACGGCGAGGCCGCGGGGAATCTGTTCAATTTCGCTCGCAGGGGTTGTATATGTTCTCCAAACCCGCCGCCGGTTGGTATCACAGCAATCAATACAATGCAGAAGCCGTCTGTGAGCATTGCGGCGGAGTCGTGCGGCATGAGCACTGGTGCATCACTCGCGACGCGCTGGTGCAATACGCCTATGGAGTTGTCCTCGATCCGGGGAAGATGACCTTAAGCGACCGCCTCATCCTGCATGCGCTCGGAGTTGCGTGGCAGAATAACGGCTGCCCGTGCGCCCCCGAGGACCGGTCGACGCTTTAGAACTCAATCCAATTGGCATGCAGGTGGGTGGATCGGCAACAACGGTCCAGCTACGCATGGAGGGACCTCCTATGTTGCAGTCTTCCCATTAATTCCAATCCGCCGTGAAAGACGGGTCACGCATTCGCAAAACGCCGTTTCCTACCATCCAGCGACGTTAATATTTCTTCAGGAACTCCAACCATCCTGCCATTTCCGCTTAGACTATGGATGTCGCTGCCAGCAGGGATGTCCAGCACCCATGAAGCTGCTGATCGTCGAAGACGAAGCCCGGATGTCAGACCTTCTTCACAAGGGATTAACCGAGGAAGGCCATACGGCGACCTGTGCTTCCGACGGTGCGGAGGGGCTGGCGCTCGCAAAGTCGTACGAGTTCGACGTCATTATTCTCGACGTCATGATGCCGAAGCTCAGCGGGTATGACCTCGCCAAGAAGCTGCGCCAGGAAAAGATCCGCACCCCGATCCTGATGCTCACCGCCCGCGACTCGGTACCCGACATCGTCCGTGGCCTCGACCTGGGCGCCGACGACTATATGACCAAGCCTTTCTCCTTCGACGAACTGGTTGCCCGTCTCCGCGCCGTAAAACGTCGCGCCCTAGCGGCTGGCGACACTCATATTCGCGTCGGTGATCTCGTCCTGGATCCGGCCAGCAGGGAAGTCGTGCGCGGCGAAGACAGAGTCTCGCTGACCCGCACCGAATACAACCTGCTCGAACGCCTCATGTACCGCGCCGGCAAGGTCGTCTCGCGCCGTTCGCTGATCGAATCCGTCTGGGGATTCGATCGCGACATTGAAGAAAATACCCTCGACGCGTTCATGCATCTGCTTCGCAACAAAATCGATCCGCCTGGCCGCACGAAACTGATCCACACGATTCGGGGTATCGGCTACATGATTCGATCGGACGGCCCCGCATGAAACGACTCTCGATCGGAATGCGGCTGACCGTGTGGTATCTGGCGATCTTTGCGTTGGGGCAAATCGTTTTTGGTGCGGGGATGTGGTTCATCCTGCGCAACAATCTTTACGACATCGTCGACGACAGCGTCGAGAATCAGGCCGACGACATTAAAAGCCTATTGCAAGCGCAGGGCAAGGATGCGCCGCTTGAAAAGCTCCGCCATGCCCTCACCGAGGAATACGCCATCGGGCACGCTGGCGAGTACATAGAAATCCTCGACGATCACGCGCAAGTGATCTATCGCTCTGCGTTCCTCGATGCCCATCAGTCCGCGCTCCTGCCGCCGGATCAAGTGAAGCGGCCGGTCTCCCGAAGCCGGCGTATTGAGCACCGGCCGTTCCGCTTTCTTTTCGAGAGACTCAACATAGATGGCAGAGTGTTTATCTTCGAAATGGGAGCGCCCGCCGACGACGCCGTCGATACCCTCCATCAATTCCGTTCGTATCTGTTCTGGTTTGCGCCGTTACTCCTGCTGGTCGCTGCTGCAGTCGGCTACTGGATGAGCCGGAGAGCGCTCTCTCCTGTCGATGAACTCGTGCGAACCGCCCGAGAAGTCAGCGGAACGAATCTCAAAAGCCGGCTCCAGACTCTCGAGACAGGAGACGAACTGCAGCGCCTCTCCGACACGCTGAATGCGATGCTCGACCGCATCGAAGCTGCCTTTCAGCGCATCACGCAATTTACCGCGGACGCTTCGCACGAACTGCGAACGCCCGTTTCCCTGATCCGCACGGAAGCGGAGCTCGCACTGCGTCGCTCCCGCGGCGAAGCCGAGTACCAGGAGGCCTTACGTCACATCCTCGCTGAGGCGGAGCGCACCAGCTCTCTGATCGAACAGTTGCTCTCTCTCGCCCGCGCCGATTCCGGACGCGAATCTGTCCAATTGACGCCGGTGAATCTCGCCCCGATCCTGAAGAGCGTCGTCGAAGGATGGAAGCAGGTCGCCTCAATTCGCGGATTGCAATTCTCTGCCGATATCGCCGATCAGGACGCCTTCGTCATCGCCGATGAAACCTGGCTGCGTCGCCTGATCGAAATTCTTCTCGACAACGCGTTCAAGTACACGCCGTCGTCCGGCTCGGTTCAGCTCTCGCTCCAACTCAAAAATGAAGATCACAACGTCCTCGTCACGGTGAAAGACTCCGGCGTGGGGATCGCGCCCGAGGAACACGCCAAAATCTTCGAGCGCTTTTACCGGGTCGATAAAGCGCGCAGCCGCGCCGAGGGAGGCACCGGCCTCGGCCTGTCCATCGCCCAGTGGATCGTGACCCAACATCAGGGGAC
>DATJOA010000006.1:0-9188 GCA_035507635.1 Candidatus Acidiferrales bacterium | reverse complement strand
GGCAGATAAAACAAAAAGATTACAAAGCACGAACCGATCTAGAACGAACGGAAAGCAGGTCAACTTGAATGCGGGTCCGTATCTAGCCTAGAATCGCTGCGCCATGCCATCGGAGCCGTTGGAAGTCGAGCGCCTGGATCGGGGAGTATTGAGCTTCCGCGGTCCGCTCACTATGGAGAACGTTTCTCCATTTATGAACGCCGTTCGCCGCGAGAGTGCTCCTACGATGATTCTTGATTTGAGCGGCGTGCCCTACCTCGACTCATCCGGGCTCGGCTCGCTGGTGAGTGCCTGCACTTCGTGCACGAAAGCCGGACGCCGCATCGCATTAACCGGCGTCAACAAGCGCGTGCTGAAGGTTTTTGAAATTACCAAGGTGGAGCACGTTTTCCTGATGTTCCCCACGCTCTCCGACGCGATTGAAGCCTTCACCAACGCCGGCACGGCATAATCTTCAGGCGATCTCGCTCCGCGATTGCATCAGGCCTGCAATCCGTCGCACGACCTCTTCGGTTGCTTCTACGACTTCAGGCAGCGGTGCGCTGCCGAGTTCAAAATTCCGTCCTTCGATTCCGTAGATCTGCAGCCGGGCAGGCAGTCTCTTGAGCGCGCGCGAGAGCTCAATCGCCTCAGCGATTCCCATCCCGTGTATCGATGCTGAAGATTTCGAGAATGGAAGCGGATCACTCGCATCCCACAAGTGCACGGTTCCGGCTGAAGCACCAGTCACCACGGCATCGATGATGATCACATCGTCCGAACCGTGCCACATGTCCATCAGTTGCGCAAATCCGCCGACGCAGACCGCGGCGTCAACTCCCAGCTCGCGCAGTCGCTCGGCCGCGATAATTCCGGCAGCGTCGTCCCCCCGATGCAGATTCCCGCACCCAATAATGCGCATTCAGAGGTGTCCCCTGAACCCCATTCTAAATTTTTCGGAATCCTACTGCCGCTTGAATATGACTTTCAAGAAATGAGTAGCGCATGAGATGCAGGGATCGTAGCAACGCACTGCCTGCTCGCATTTCCAGGTCGCTTCGTCTATAGGCCACGCCGCCAGATGCGCCGCATATTCCCGGAGATCGTCTTCAATTCTTCTTTGATTCTGTGACGTCGGTGGAACGATTTTGGCCGTCACGATCAGCCCATTTTCGTCCACGGCGTACCGGTGATACAGAATGCCCCGCGGCGCTTCAGTGATCGCCTGCCCGACTCCTCTTCGATTGGGTGTCTCGACGTGTGGAACGGCCGGTGGTTCGTATTCAGCGATAATCCGCAACGCTTCCGCGCAGGCGAAAACCAGCTCCACCGCCCGCACGACAATGCTTCGGAATAGATTCTTTACCGGCGGTTTCAGCCGCGCATCGGCTGCTGCCTTTCGCGCTACCTCCGGTAGCTTGTCAAAATTCAGGTTGAATCGCGCCAAGGGACCGACCAGATACGAGCCTCTACCGCGGACTATGGAGTGCAGCGCATTCGAATGTTTGACATGCATCTCGGCGAAACGGTCTTCATACTCCGCGGCGTCGATGTCAAGCCCGTGATTCGAGACCAGCCGCCCTTCGTTGAATGGATACTCGTCCGGATGCCTCAGCGCCACGAACTCATAATCCTGCTCAAAGTCGGGGAATTGCAACGTCGAAGTCCAGATCACCGTCTCAACGGAGAAATCAAGCGCCCACTCCAGATCGCTCACGAGCTCGGCCAGTTGGCTCTTGGACGGAGTCTTATGAAACCCGCCCACGACCGCCGAAATGGGATGAATCTCGCGTCCGCCGATCACCTGCACGATGCGGTTGCCAATCTTCTTCAGCCGCAGCGCCTTCTCCACCAGCGGCTGATGCTCCTTCGCCATTTCGATCACGTCCTGATATCCGAGGAAATCGGGAGCGTGGAGCATATAAATGTGCAGCGCGTGACTCTCGATCCACTCGCCGCAGTAGAAAAGCCGACGCAGCAGGCGCACGGCCGGATCGATCTTGATTCCCAATGCCCGTTCGATCGCATGCACCGCGCTCATCTGGTAAGCGATCGGGCAGATGCCGCAGATCCTCGCGGTAATGTCGGGCGCTTCCAAAAAATGCCGGCCGCGCAGGAATGCCTCGAACATGCGTGGTGGCTCATAGATCTTCAGCTTCACGTCTGATACGCGGTCGCCGGCCATCTTAATGTAGATAGCGCCTTCGCCCTCCACCCGGGCCAGCGTGTCGACCTTGATCGTTCGTGTGCCGCGTCCGCTCATGTGCGCTTGCACTCCTCGCTGGCTCGTCGGAATTGCCACGCCCAGGCATTGAAGTTCCGGAAGGCTCGCGAAATCTGATCATCGCCGCGGCCCAGAATTCGGAACTGTTCCGTGAGTGAAGCTGTATTCGGCGTCTCCATCGGGCCGAAGCACCCGAAGCAGCCGCGATCGTAGCTCGGGCACAACCCACCGCAGCCAGCCTGCGTCGCCGGCCCCAGACACGCGATGCCGCGGGCTACCGCAATGCAGACGTTCGCCTTCCGCTTGCACTCCATGCACACGCTGTATGTTGGAATGTTCGGCTTGCGTCCGGCCAGCGTCGCTGTAATCAGCTCGATCAGCTGATATTTGTTGATCGGACAGCCTCGCAGCTCGAAATCGACCGGTACGTGCTCGGCGATGGGCGTCGACAATTTCAGCGTGCTGACGAACTGCGGAGTGGCATAGACTACGCGAACAAATTCATCCACATCTTTCCAATTTCGCAGCGCCTGGATTCCGCCCGCCGTGGCGCACGCGCCCAGTGTGATCAGCATCTTGCATCTGCGCCGCACTTCCTGAATCCGCTGGGCGTCGTGATGTGTCGTGATCGATCCTTCGACCAACCCGATGGAGTACGGTCCGCACGACATCCTGCGACTCGCTTCGGGGAAGTAGACGATATCGACGGCACCCACGACTGCCAGCAGTTCATCTTCGGCGTCGAGCAAGCTCAGCTGGCAACCATCGCACGACGCGAACTTGAAAACCCCGATCCGAGGTTTGGGCGTCTCTTTCTTTTTGCGTTTAGAGCTCATACTTTTCCAGCAGTGTCCTGATCTGCTCGTACGGAAATACAGGTCCGTCCTTGCAGATGAAGTGCGGCCCGTACTGGCAATGCCCGCAGAATCCGACCGCGCACTTCATGTTGCGTTCCATCGAGAGATAAATGTCGCTGCGGCTGAGGCCGTAGTTTTCCAGTTCGCGAGTGACGAAGCGCATCATGATCTCTGGTCCGCAGACCATCGCCACCGATCGCGTGGGCTTCAGCCGCGCGTATTTGAACAGACTTGTCACGACTCCCACATGCCCGCGCCAGCTTATGCCGCCATAATCGACTGTGATCAGCACCTGCGTCTCGCGTTGACGCGCCCACGCCGCGAGTTCCTTCCGGTAGAGGAGATCGTGCGGGCTTCGCGCCCCATACAGCACGACCAGCCGCCCGTAATCTTCCCGATGATTCAGGACTTCGTAGATCACAGGACGGAGTGGCGCCAACCCGATGCCTCCCGCCACGATGATCACGTCCCGCCCGCGCGCCGAATCGAGTGGCCAGCCCTTGCCAAATGGACCTCGAACTCCCACACCTTCGCCAACCGCCCGCGTCACCAGCGCATTCGTGGCCTGACCCACCGAGCGCACCGTGTAAACCAGTTGATCGTGCTCGGCCGGGTCCCCACTGATTGAAATCGGCAACTCCCCGACCCCGAACACCCATAGCATGCTGAATTGCCCAGGTCGAAATTCGCTGCCGTTCGATCCCTCATCCGGAGCAAGCCTCAGCGTGAATGTGTCCGGAGTCTCCTTCGACACCTCCCTCACAAGGTATGACTCCGAGAGCATGGGATCGATTGCGAGAGCCGTAGCCATATTTGCTCACTTTACCGCGTACACATCGATCAACTGCAGTCGCGTGGATTCAAGCCTTTGCTCGATAATCCGCGCAAAGCGCTTCAGAATTTCGTATCCGAGATCATGATTCTGCTCGCACTTGCCGCGCAGGCACTTTCCGTCGAGCGCAATCGCACGCAAGTTGTCCAAGGCGCGTGCCTGATGCTTCCATTGATACGGCGGCAGCAGCCACGACCATCCCAGAATTTCCCCCTCGGCCAGGGTCGCCACCACAATGGGATCGTGCTGCGGTGCGAAGACCTCCACCGCGACCGTGCCCTCGCGGATCAAGTAAAACGTGTCGGCCGGATCGCCTTCGCGAAAAATGTAGTCCCCTCGTTTGAATCGCACATTCGACGCGCACCCCACCATAAGTGCCGTGAAATCCCGGTCTAGGTCAGCGAAGAAAGGATGTTCAGCAATAATTCGCTCAAGAGTTTCCATTGTTGCCTCCTTCCCGCAGCGCGCGGACTTCTTCGGTAATATCAATCCCCACGGGGCACCACGTAATGCAGCGGCCGCAACCCACGCAACCCGGCGTTCCAAACTGATCGATCCACGCCGCCAGCTTGTGCATGATCCACTGCCTGTACCGCGACTTGCCCGACGTCCGGACGCTGCCCCCGTGAATGTACGAAAAGCTTTGCGTGAAGCACGAATCCCACCGTCTCCAGCGCTCGGAGTGCATTCCGCTGACGTCGCTCGAATCTTCCACCGTCGTGCAGAAGCACGTTGGACACACCATCGTGCAGTTCGCACACGTCAGGCACCGGGCGGCCAAACTATCCCACCGCGGATGCTCGAAGTTCTGATAGAGCAATTCCTTGACGTTTTCGACATCAATGCTGCGCGCCTGCTCTTTGGCGGCCCGCTCGACCGCAGCCTGTGCAGTATCCAAATCGGCATTCGAGGCAGGCGTGGTTTTCAGCTCGGCGAGAATCGCATTCCCTCGTTCGCTCCCGGCCCTGGCGAGAAAACGCTGCCCGCTGGCATCGACCAACTCCGTGAGGATCAGGTCCGCCCCGTCTCCAACCGCGGGCCCCGTTCCCATCGATGCGCAGAAGCAGGTTGCTCCCGTGCGCGTGCATTGCACTGCGGCGATGAACGCCTGCGACCGCCGATCGCCGTATATGAGATCGCGATAACGATCCTCGAGCAGAACGCGATCCTGTATGCGGATCGCCGCTAGCTCGCACGCGCGTACTCCCAGAAACGCCTGCGGCCGCTCCTCGTGCGCTTCGTTGTTCAGGATTCGAAAGCTTCCATTCTTACGTTCGGCCGCCCATAGTCTTACCTCCGCCAGATGCAGATATTTCTTCCAACTCTGCGGACCGACTCCGTACGCAAACAGCGCTTCGCCCTCTCGCCGTTTCAGCCGATACTTCCCGGGCGATTGCTCATCCGTCCAGCCCTTCGGAAGATCCTCGATCGATCGAATCGGACCATACACGATCGCGCCATCGCGAACCGTCGGTCCGAGCACGGAATATCCGTCGCGCGTCAAAATCTCAACCAATTTTTCAAGCTGGCTTACATCGAAGACATGGGTGGGCCCGGATATTGCGGTGAACGACGAACTTTCGTGGGTTGCCAACACGCTCGTAGCAACCACGAGACCTCCTTACCGGAAGGCCAGTTCAAAGACGCGGCTGCAATCGTGGGGAGCGGAGTTACACCGCTCGGCGACAGGATTGTGGCATGCAATGAGAAATGCCGCCAGTGACTCGCATCACGGCATTTTGTGATTCCAGAGTGGGGTGGTGTCCGTGCGTTCTTACGCCGCCCGCCCAGGGCCGGGCTTTTTAGCGGCGCTGGCGGCATCGAGCCGTATGCGCGTGACTCTGGCCGTTTCCTGTACCAGGTCGCTCGAGAACTTGGCACCTTCCCCAGCCATCACCGAACCCGCGGCCAGCGCGAAACGCAGCGCATCCGCCTGATCTTCAAAATAGAGAACGACCTGTCCCGACATAATGACTTCTCCCGATGGGCCCGATTGGCTGGCCCGGAAAGATCTTCTTGCGATGAGGGCGGCATCGAACGCCGCGCTTGGTTCCTCTAATTCTCGGAGAACCCTCCCGCCACTCAAAGTGATTTTCTTGGTTCGGCTCGCGCTCGGAAGGGCACGATTTCTCAGCCTGGCTGAGGATAACTTTCCATTTATCATCTTTGCAGGCTCAAACCCGGCCTCAGTCGAACATGCCCATCCTCCTCTCCATGCTCCGCGGAGTGAACGTGGGTCCGCACAATCGCATTAAGATGGACGAACTCCGCGCGCTCTACGAGTCGCTCAAGTTCGAAGACCCGCGTACGTACGTCCAGAGCGGCAACGTCATCTTCCGTACCAAAGAAAAAAGCTCCCCAAAGCTGGCAAAGAAGATTCAGGATGCGATCGGCAAGAAGTTCGGATGTCGCCCCGAAGTCATCCTTCGCACCGCCGAAGAGATGCGAAGGGCCATCGTCGCCAGTCCGTTCGCCAAGCGCATGGATAAAGACATTGAGCCGAGTAAATTACTTGTCACATTTCTCGCCGCCGAGCCTTCCAAAGAAGCCCTCGCCGCCATTGAGGGCCTCAAATCTCATCCCGAAGAGATACATCTCAAAGGGCGCGAAATGTACGTCTATTTTCCCAACGGGATCGGAACATCGAAGCTGCCCTGGTCCCAGGTAGAAAAACACCTGAAAGTCACCGGGACAGCCCGGAACTGGAACAGCGTGACCAAGATGTTGGAAATTGCCGAGCAGATGGAGGGATGAATCCTAGAACCAGTCGCTCCGGTACGCCACCCACCATGCTGCGAGGAATGCGGGAATCGTGGCGACAAGGGCCCACCAGAACGGAAGCATAAAATCCGCCAACAGGCCAAAAGCGGTGAAAGACAGCCAGAATATCTTCTTCTGCATGGAATCATTCTAGGCGGTTTGCAACCGCAGTCCCACAAGCGAAGGCGCCTGTATAGTTCCCGTAGTAATGCTTCAGGCCGGGACTGAGCCCCCTACTATGGCTGTAACTCCGTGATTCCGTGCCTCAGTGGTGAGAAATTCCAGCCTAAGGTCCGGCAAGACCTGGCGCGAGTCACATCGCTGTTAGCTCCGCAATGATTCTGACCCACTTCAAGTGACCGACGTAATCTCGACGGCTTACCTTCGCCCGCTCATGCTGGGATGTGATTTGAATCACAGAACCGTGCCCAAGGTAACGTCTTCCCGATTGCGGGCCACGCAGGCCTTGTGAACACAGGAACGCCGTTCCGGTTCGTGCGGACCGGAGCAGCATTTCGCCGGCAGGTTGCGGATGTTCTTAGAGCGGTACGGCCAAATCTCGCGCCCGGGCGATGATCGCCAGCCTCGTTGCTGGACGCTCCGGGCAGTAAGGGGACGGATATGCGCCGATTAGTCTTAATGCTTTTCCTAGCCACCGCGACTGCAGCTCTCGCGCAAGGCGATTACCAAGTCATCAATGTCTCAGACGGCGGTACGATTTCCGGTACCGTGAAGTGGACGGGCGCGGTGCCGCGCTCGCTCGAATTTCCCATCACCAAGGATCCGCAGATTTGCGCTCCCGACGGCAAGAAGACGACCGATCTTGAGCGCCTGATCATTGGACCAGACGGCGGCGTGGCGAATACGATCGTCTACATCAAACACATTTCAGCCGGCAAGCCCCTCGAGCTTCCGGAGCAGCGCCGCCATCTCGACCAGAAAACGTGCCGGTACATCCCGCACATTCTTCTTGTGGCGCAGAATGCCGCGCTCAGTATGGTGAGCTCTGACGCCACCCTGCATACCATCCACATGGATGGCGCCGCCTCGTTCAATTTGCCCTTCCCCTTTCCCGATCGCGTCACGACGCGTAATATGCCGACTCCCGGCCTGGTCAGCCTGCGCTGCAACGGCGGACATGTCTGGATGAACGCCGAGATGATGGTAGTCACGCATCCTTACTATGCCGTCACCGACGAAAGCGGACACTTCCAGCTCACAAACGTCCCGCCGGGAACGTATGAGCTTGTCGCCTGGCACGAGGGATGGGGCCTCGCCGGCAAAGAGAATTCCTACGACGTTCTCACCGAGCGCAGCGTCCAGCGTCCGGTGTTCACGCAGCCGAAGTCATGGCAGAAGTCCGTCACCGTCAACGCAAACGGAACGGCAAACGTCGATTTCGTGATTTCAAACCGGTAAAGAAGCATCGAACTGGGTTGCCCCGTCCTCGTCGCGTTTTTTGCGACAGGGCGGGGATTTGATTTTAGAATCGTGATTCACTCACGATGATCTCCCGCTCGAAAGCTCCAATTCTTTTGATCGCTCCGGCAATCCTGATCGCGATCATTGCATTCTTCCTGCGCCCGATCCCGCAACCCCTCGCCTATCACAACTTCGCCGATCACCGCGCCTGGCTGGGCATCCCGAACTTTGGCGACGTTATCTCCAATCTGCCCTTCGCAATTGTGGGGTTGTGGGGCGTAATCCTTTTGCTCATGCCCGGCAAAATTAACTTCGAGAACGCCCGCGAACGCTGGCTCTATCTGGCGATATTTGCCGGACTGATCCTGACCGCTTTCGGCTCCGCCTATTACCATCTCGCGCCCGATAATTCGCGGCTCGTCTGGGACCGCATTCCGATCATGATGGTGTTCATGGCATTGCTCGCGGCGGTCATTGCCGAGCGAGTTGGCGTCGGCACGGGACTCGTCTTATTCCCCGTTCTGGAAATCATCGGCGTTGCCAGCGTGCTCGCGTGGCGCGCGAGCGAGATGAAGGGCCATGGCGATCTCCGCTTCTATGCCGCCATGCAGGTCTACTCGATCGTGATTCTTCTGCTGGCGCTCCTCCTGCCGCCCAAATACACTCGCGGTTCCGATTTCGCGGTGGTCGTCGGTTTCTATGTCCTCGCCAAAATACTGGAGGAATCCGACCGCCAGGTCTTCGCGCTAGGCCATGTCGTCAGCGGACACACCCTCAAGCACTTGGCAGCAGCCATGGCCGGATTCTGGATTGGGTGGATGCTCTTGAAACGGGAACCTCTGATCTCTGAAGCAGTAAAACCATAGCGCCGCGGTGGTCGGGTTTGGGTACGACCTACTCACGTATTTCAAAGAGTGAAACAGAGATGTTTCATCAACCGAGGCGACACGATGTTCTCAGACTCTCGCCGCCCGGATCGTACTCGAAAATTGGACGGTATGCTCGCTCTTCATCTCTAGCCTGGCGAAGTATGCGAGCCTTGGCTTGCGTGATGGAGCAATCGCGGCAACTGGCTAAGATGCTCCAAGCCGATCCACCTGTTCTGAACATTCAC
>DATJOA010000005.1:0-4185 GCA_035507635.1 Candidatus Acidiferrales bacterium | reverse complement strand
CCGGACGCAACACGCTTCATTTCGGCGGATCATAATGGTCATGCAAAGAAGTCGTCAAGTGGGTATTGAGTCTGACCATTTTGGGTGAGAAAGTACGATTCGCGCCGCTTCCCACTTCCCCCTGATCTGGAGATTTCCTGTATGCCGCGTCTTCGCCATTGCGTGGAGTGTCCGCTGTGTTCCACGCGTTATCTGATCGCGTTCAGTCCGTACGGGAATGGCTCATATCTCATGCCGGCCGTCCATGGCTGTTCGGATGAATACATTTTGTATTGCTCGTGCCGCAGAGGATCCTGCGGAACCCGCTGGAAATCAACGGAGGTCAAGACCTGCGATGTATCGAGGGAAGCGTATGAGCGGGGATACGGAACGGCGGACGAGATTCTGCCAGTGGATGAGCGACGGCAGGAGAACCAAGCATTCGACATTGGCCGCTATCTCGAGAACTGGAGATCGATGGAGAGAGGGAAGAACTCCATCTGAAAGCACGCATCGGTCCAGATGCGAATCGTCTGAGGCATTCAAAAACGCGCCGGGCGCGCGCATGACGGCATCCGCGGGGCGTGGTGTTGGCATCTTAATCGGCAGGAGGAAAAAAAATCGTGCAGGCCGGAGGAACGAACGGCATCCTCGGCAGCATGAATGTCACCCCGCTCATTGATGTGCTGCTGACGCTGCTCGTAATATTCATGATTATTTCTCCAGTGACTCCACTGGGAGAAAACGCATTAGTCCCGCAACCCCCACCAAAGAACGAAAAGCCGGAGACGAACAACCGCTCGGTGATCTTGCAAGTGACAGCCGGAGGGCCAAACCAGCAGCCGAAACTGGAGATTAATCAGCAGGGCGTCACTTGGCAGAACCTCAACAGCGAACTCGTGAAAATTTACGAGACGCGAGCGCAGAAGGTCTTGTTCGTGAAGGCGGACGACAGCGTTCCATGGCAAGACGTGGCCGCCGTGATTGACGATGCCCACGGAGCGGGCGTCGATCACGTAGGGTTGATTACCGCCAAGATTGAGGCGGGCGGATAAGTTGCGCAATCTCGCCTGCGAAATCCGCAACAGTTAGCCGGTGAAAGCGGCCTGGATCTTGTCAGGGTGTGAGGCTCCGTGTTGCAGCAGCAACAAGCGGCTCTCTTTTGCCCCACAGAGGGAAGACTCGGTATACTCGGCCTCATCGAAAACTTGGGGTTTCATCTTAACTTGCATTTTCGGGCCGAATGATTTTCGTTGACCGCGGTGATCTCAGACTTATGCAAGAACGCAAAGGGTTGAAATCGCATCCCTTTTGTCCAGAACTTAATCTAAGTGGGAAACCTTACGGGAGAAGATTCCTATGCCTCGAGGTGTCAAGCAGGTTATTTGTTCTGCTGTCCTTTCCCTTTTGTCCATCGCGCCAGCGCTGGCGGTCGACAAGAATTTCCATAATGCGCCGGACTCGGCGAAAGAGATGAAGAATCCTTATGTGGGACAAGCATCCGCGGTGACGGCCGGGAAGACGCTCTATGCGCGGAACTGCCTCTCGTGCCATGGGAGATCGGGACAAGGAACGGGCAATGTGCCGTCGCTTGTGGACGGGAAACTGGAAGGCGTTCCGGAAGGAGAAGTGTTCTGGTTCATCACCAAAGGAAGCAAGGACAACGGCATGCCCGCGTGGGCTTTTCTTCCAGAAAAGAGCCGTTGGGAAATTGTCAGCTACGTAGAAACAATGGGTCCGGGAAAGGGTGGGGCCGTGGGACAGGCAGTCGAACCACCTGCTGCGCCGGTCGCGGCGATGACTTCGACGATCAAGGCTCCGGCACCCAAGCCGCCGTTTACCGACTTCCGCTATGAGAAGCCCGGGACCACACGCAAGATCACGGTGAAGGATCTGCCGGCACCGTATGCAACGTCGTCGGCCGAAAATGGACCGGATGTTGTTGCGCGTCCGGAGAACGCGTGGCCGATCGCGCTGCCTGGATTCAAAGTCGAGCTTTATGCGGCGGGGCTCAATGAGCCGCGATTGCTGAGGACGGCACCGAACGGAGACATCTTTTTGGCTGAGAGCGGAGCCGGGGATATCCGGGTTTTTCGCGGGGTTAGCAACGATGGAAAACCGGAACAAATGTCGGTGTTCGCCGAGGGGTTGAAGCGGCCCTACGGCATTGCGTTTTATCCTCCGGGCCCGAATCCGCAGTGGGTATATATCGGGAACACGAATGAAGTGGTGCGGTTCCCGTATCACAACGGAGACATGAAGGCGACCGGGCCCTCCGAGCATATAGCCGATCTACCCAATGGTGGAGGACACTGGACGCGCGCTTTGGATTTCTCGCTGGATGGCAAGACGATGTATGTAGCGGTGGGATCGGCATCGAATGTGGACGATCCAGACACGCATCCGGATGAAAAAGATCGCGCGGACATTCTGTATTGCGATGCGGCAAATTGTCAGCTGAAGATTTACGCTTACGGGATTCGCAACGCCGGGGGTGGAATCCGGGTGAATCCGAAGACGGGCGAGTTATGGTGCTCGGTGAATGAGCGCGATGCGCTGGGCGACAATCTTGTCCCTGACTACATCACGCACGTGCAGGAGGGTGGATTCTATGGATGGCCGTATTTTTATATGGGAGATCATCAGGATCCGCGGCATGAGGGCAAGCATCCCGAGCTGAAGGACAAGGTGATCGTGCCGGATGTTCTGCTGCAGGCGCACAATGCGTCGCTCGAGTTCACGTTCTATCAGGGCGACAAGTTCCCGGCGGAGTATAAGGGGGATCTTTTTGCTTCGGAGCACGGCTCGTGGAACAAGCATGTGCGTGTGGGATATGAAGTCATTCGCGTACCGCTGCATCAGACGGGACACGCGACCGGAGAATATGAAGATTTCCTGACTGGTTTCGTGCTGCCGAACGGCGATGTGTGGGGACGTCCGGTGGGGATGACGGAAGCTCACGATGGCTCACTGCTGGTGAGCGACGATGGGTCCAATTCGATCTGGAGAGTGAGCTATACGGGGAAGTAGAGAGCAGCGCAGAGGATTCGGAGGGCACGGAGAATTGTTGAATTGATTTCATAGGGGGTGCAGGGATCCTTCGACTGCGCAAGTTCTTCACTTCGTTTCGCACTTGCTCCGCTCGGGATGACAGTTTGATCAGTGGAAGTCGTGCGAGACCGTTTCGGCTTTCGTGACGAAGAGCGGCTGCACGCGTTCGGCGCGGACGGAGATTACGTTGTCCTGATTCTGCAGGATGCCTTCGACAGCCAGGAATCGTTCGCTGGTGAGCAGCAGGCGATTTTCGTGAAACAGGTCGGGGCGGACGATGGCGTTCGCGACTCCGGTTTCATCTTCCAGACTTAAAAACACAAATCCTTTGGCAGTGCCGGGACGCTGGCGGGTGATGACGCAGCCTCCGATGCGGAGGCGCTTGCCTGTGGGCAGATCGCGCAACTCGCAGGCGCGGCGAATGCCCATGGCATTGAGCCAGGCGCGCCGGTAGGCCATAGGATGCGGGCCGACGGTGAGTCCGGTGCCGTGGAAGTCGGCGACCAGGCGCTCTTCATGATTCATGCGGGCGAGCGGCGAGCGTTCATCGGGCTCGGGCTGATTTTCGAGGAGCGGGCCTGAGGGGCGGGCAGCGCGCTCGACTTGCCAGAGCGCGTCGCGGCGGTGAAGGGCGGGTTTCGAGTTTCGAGTTTCAGGTTTCAAGTGAGAAGCTCGGACTCGGGATGATTCTCTCGAAACTTGAAACTCGAAACTTGAAACTGCGTTCAACGCGCCGATTTCCGCGAGCGTGGAGAGTTCGTCGCGTCGGAGTTCGGGGACGCGGCGGGCGAGATCGTGGATCGATATGAAAGGAGCGCGCATGCGTTCGAGGAGTAGCGAGCGGGCGGCCTCTTCGCGCAATCCGCGGACATAGCGCAGGCCCATGCGGAGGGCGACGACATTCTCGTCGTTAGTCGTTGGCCGTTGGTCGTTTGCCTCAAGCCCGATGTTGTCAGTTGGACCTGCTTGGCTAACGACCAACGACTGACGACCAACGACCGTTTCCAGCGTGCAATTCCACTCTGATTTCGTCACATCGACCGGGAGCAGTTTCAGGCCGTGACGCTGGGCGTCTTTGACGATCGTTGCCGGCGAATAAAATCCCATGGGCTGATTGTTCAACAGCGCGGCGGTGAAGGCGGCGAGATAGTGGCA
>DATJOA010000004.1:0-9579 GCA_035507635.1 Candidatus Acidiferrales bacterium | reverse complement strand
CGAAACTCACATTCAAATGGGAAGGACTGACCAGCTTCGGCACCGTCACCGCGGCGAAGATCGGAGTTCGATCCCCATTGAAGCGTCACTTCCACCGAGCCAGTGACCAGGTATGTGATCGTCTCAACGCCAATCGCGGCAACGGTAACTTCGTCGACATAAATCTCGTCCACAGAATGGTGCGTGGCTATCTTATCCACCGCCAAGAGGGCCTCACTTAGAAGTGCATCCACGGCCGTCCGGTCGAGAGTCTCAGCGATCGGTTGGAGCACGGCATTGCGACATGCGCGAAGAGAATCCACGAATGCTTCCATGGCTCCCACCGTTCGTTCGATAACGTCGTGCTGCGCGCTCGGATCGCGGATGATGGTGTTCTCGCGACCGTGGACGTGTTTGCTCAATTCGTTGACGGCGTCCAGCAGTTGGTTGCGCAGAGGCGGCAGATCGACTTTGAGTTCGTCTTTCACGAAGGCATCTGCAAGGCCACCCTGGATGGCAAAAACCACGCGCTGCCATCGGCTCGCTTTGCCGTCAGGCCGCTCAACTCTAAACCACGGCGCTTTGACGACTTGGTCCTCCGGAGCGGACGTATCCATCATGTCCTCAAAGAGGATCCGCATTGCGGTCGAAAAGAAATTCAGACGCAGCGGGTTTTCCCGGTCCGACAGCGCGTGGAGAGCGCCGTCAATGGCGCATCGGGCAAACTGATCGGTTATCTTGGTTTTTAGCGCCGCGACACGTTGTTCGCACATCGCTTTTCCGCGCTTTGGGTTATAGCACGATATCTTTTTGGCTGGGCATCTCTGATTTGTCCGGCCATAGAAGCGGACTATGACTAGGACATATATATCGGTATGTGCTAGATAAGGCCAGTAGTAACAGCGGCCTACATGCTGTACAATGAGGACATGAATGCGGACATAAAAGCGGCCACCGACCGTGGTGAAGTCGTGTCGATGATGGAGCCTCTGCTCATTGCAGAAGGCTCCCGCCACCGGGCACCTCTGACAGATCTTGTTGTGGAGTTGGCCCAGAAATCGGCGGGGTTTCGTCGCAGTCTGCCGTCGACCCTGCTGACATCCCTTGCCGATCTGGTCCGTGCGATGAACTGCTATTACAGCAACCTGATCGAAGGCCACGACACCCATCCGATCGACATCGAGCGAGCGCTAAAGAACAACTACAGCAAGGATGCGCGAAAACGGGATTTGCAACTGGAGGCAAAGGCGCACATCGCGGTCCAAAAATGGATCGACGAGGGAGGTTTGACGGGACGCTCAGAAACAAGTGATGGCATCTGTGAAATCCATCGGCGATTTTGTGACCTGTTGCCCGCAGATCTATTGTGGACAACCGACCCGGATACGCATGAACGCGTACGCGTCATTCCCGGCGAGCTCAGAGAACGGGACGTGAAAGTTGGCGATCACGTGGCCATCAGTCCCGGTGCTGTGCCGCGCTTCCTGACTCGCTTCGAAGAAGTCTATAGTCACCTCAGCAAGGCAGATTCGATTCTTAGCGCGGCGGCCGCGCATCATCGCCTGGTATGGATTCACCCATTCATCGACGGAAACGGTCGCGTTGCCCGATTGATGTCGCACGCGATGCTGCTGGAGACGCTCGATACCGGCGCCGTGTGGTCTGTGGCGAGGGGACTGGCGCGCAATGTCGACAGATACAAGGCATTGCTCGCCGCGTGCGACGCACCACGTCGCAACGATCTCGACGGGCGAGGCGATCTCAGCGAGGAAGCTCTGGCCCGGTTTACCGATTTCTTTCTTCGAACCAGCATCGACCAAGTCGAGTTCATGGAGGGCCTGATGCAACCGGATCGGCTCCGTACACGCATTCTTCTGTGGGCTGAAGAAGAGATAAGGATTCGGGAGCTTCCGTCCAAGTCGGAAAGCATTCTCGAAGCGATTCTATACCGGGGAGAACTACCTCGATCCGACGTTGCCAAGATCGTGGGAGCGGGCGAGCGCCACGCACGGAGGATCGTCTCCGCCCTCACAAAGCGAGGTGTCCTTACGTCAGAAAGCTCACGCGCGCCTCTACGACTTGTCTTTCCGGCAGGACTCGCCTCGCGCTGGATGCCGGGTCTGTTTCCGGAAAAAGCGAACTAGAATATTGGGGCAATCGACACGATACAGACCATCGTGTCACGCGCGTAGGTATGTTTGTTTGTAGACATCAGCCTTGCGGGAGGGGCCGTCATGATTATCGGAGATAGATTACGGGCCTTACGTGAAGAGAAGAAACTGTCGCAGGGAGATATCGAGAAACGGACGGGTCTGCTTCGATGCTACATTTCCCGCGTTGAGAACGGGCATACGGTGCCAGCGGTCGAGACGCTTGAGAAGCTAGCCAGAGCGATGGAGACACCTTTGTACCAACTCTTCTATGAGCCGGATGGAGCATCAGAAACACCCAGCCTCGGTGGTCAACCGATTGGCAAAGACTCCGGCTGGGGAAGCACGCGGAAAGAGGCGCGTTTGCTCGGTCAATTCCGAAGGCTGTTGAGTCGTATTAGAGAGGATGATCGCGAACTCCTCTTGCTCACGGCTCCAAGAATGATCCGTACGCACAAGGGATCAGCGAGACCAGCAGTCCGCGCTTCGAGGAATACCACATAGCGTGGAGTTCTTAGCCTGCGCGAGCGAACTGTATTCGTCTCAATGATCGAATTGCGTTGCTTTGACTTCCATTCTTGGCCTGTTATAGTCGAGACGAAGGGCCAAGGAGTTCGGCCTTAACCGCTGTCCCCTCCGTACGCCGGGGCAGATGATGACTCCTGACAAGGGATCTTGTCGCGGGGTCATATCGTCCGGCGCCATGATCCAAAGGAATGAGGATGAGTATCGAGCTGATTCTAAGCTCGAAGTGACACAGCCGAGACGCTTGCCGCGCGACGACGTGAGTGTCCGCTTGAAAGCCGCGACGGACAAGGACGACGATGACCTTCCATAGCATCCTTCATGAAGGATCTGTCCCGATCGCGGAGGAGACTCTCGGCGAACCACAGTGCTTTGGTGATCTGAACCTCGACCAGGTCGTTGACCTCATCACAGCCGAGTTCAAGGAGTACGACCTGAAACCCTTCTATTTCGCGCGATTGACCGACCTCGACTCGATCACATATCGGCAGGACGTGATGGAGGATTTGCAGGACAGAAGGGCACTGCAGGCCGTCAAAATATTTTCAGAAAAGATGCGTCTGGTGCGCGCATATCTTAACCAGGCGAAGGAGTTTCACTATTACCCGCACACGGTGAGACGCCGATTTCTGGCCGCCGTGGACACGTATTGCGATGCAGTCGAGACCTTCGCTCAGGGCTTGTCGACCCTCAACGCTCGCTCGCGAGGCCTTTGCTCCCTGCGTGAATACCTCTCCGAGTACGTAGCCTCCGCTCCGTTCCGCGCCCTCCAGGCTGAGACAACGAAGCTCAAGAGCGATCTATCGGCGATCACATACTCTCTTCTGATGGACGAAGGGAGTATTACGGTCTGGCATTACGAGGGAGAACCCGACTACAGTGCCGCCGTCGAAGAGACATTTGCAAAATTTCGCTGGGGCGAGCCGGGCAAGCATTGGGTGGACGTCCCGAGATGGTCAGGAATGAACCACATCGAGGCGCAAATCCAGGATCGCTTGGCGCTACTGTATCCAGAAGTATTCCGTTCTCTCGACGCGTTTTACACCTCTCACGCCGATTTTGCTGATGCAAAAATTCAACGGTTTGACCGCGAAGTTCAATTTTATGTCGCGTACTTGGATTACGTGGGCAGTTTCCGAAGCGCGGGAGTTCACTTTTGCCGGCCGGTTCTGTCAAAAACATCGAAGGCAGTGTTTGCCAAGGACACGTTTGATATAGCCCTCGGCGCCAAACTCGTGCGCGACAAAAGGAGCCTTGTCCCTAACGACTTCTCTGTGTCCGGTTCGGAACGCATTCTTGTGGTTTCCGGGCCGAACCAGGGAGGCAAGACAACCTTCGCGCGCACCTTCGGGCAGCTTCATTATCTCGCCAGCCTTGGTTGTCTAGTTGCGGGCAATGAGGCACGGCTGTACCTCTACGACAAGCTCTTCACGCATTTCGAGCGCGCGGAGGACCCGACGAATCTGCGGGGAAAGCTTCAGGATGATCTGATTCGGATTCGCGAGATTCTCAATCATGCGACGCCTGACAGCATCGTCATCATGAATGAAATCTTCTCCTCGACGACTCTCAAGGACGCAATTTACTTGAGCCGGAAGATTATCGGTCGGATGTCCGAGTTGGACTTACTCGGCGTCTGCGTGACCTTTATCGATGAATTGGCGGCGTTCGATCAGAAGACCGTCAGCATGGTAAGCGCCGTTGATCCAAACAATCCGGCGACGCGCACGTTCAAAATCGAGCGGCGACCGGCCGACGGACTCGCCTATGCCCTTGCAATCGCTGAGAAATACCACGTCACGTACAAGTGGATTCACGCGAGGGTGCAGCCATGAAGGCCCGGCTGATGTACCGCGATCGAGATTTCGATCCGAACCAGCCAGCGCCGTGGAATGCCTCTGACCTGATGCGGGACCTCGACCTGGAAACACTGCTTCGCGTGATGGCCGGCGAGGACAACTTTTTATTCGAAGTGTCACGAAAGGTCCTTCTTTGCGCAACCGCGAACGATATCGACACGGTGCGATACCGACAGGAAACGCTAAAAGACTGCCTGCAAAATCAGGCTGTGATCGGCGAACTTTATGGCCTGGTCGTCGAGACCATTGAAAGGACAAGAAAACAGACATGGGGCATAACAAGCCACTATCCGTCGTCGATGCTGTACAGCGCGACAGACCTACTCGAGACGCTAGTTACGCTGTTGCGCAAGCTACGAAACACGTCGTTAAGTCACGCTGCGAAATTCAAGTCGGAGGCCTTCCAGACCTTCTTCTCGATGCTGGAGAAGGAACTGAATGACGAGTACCTCGCGAGCATTCAGGACCACCTGACTATCGCGAAGTTTCGCAAGGGAATTTTGATGAGTGCACGTCTGGGAGAGTGCAACGAAAGCGCAGACCTGGTTCTGCGCAAGGCCGCCGATCGAAAACGCAAGTGGTTCGAAAGGCTGTTCCGAAAGCGTCCCCCTGGGTACATATTCCATCTCGCTGACAGCGACGAGGCGGGGGCTAGGATTTTCGGCGAAATACGGCACCGCGCTATCAGTCGTGTCGCACTCGCGCTTGCTCAATCCGCCGACCACGTCCTAAGCTTTTTCCACATGCTGCGCACGGAACTCGCCTTCTATGTGGCCTGCTCAAACCTTCACTCCAGACTTCTGTCGCAAGGCGAGCCAGTCTGTTTTCCCGATGCGGTGTCCGCCGGAAAAAGATGCCATCGTTTCCGCAACCTTTACGACGTTTCTCTGTCGTTGCGAATGGCGACCAAAATCGCAGCGAACACAATCGACGAGGACGGAAAGAACCTCGTCGTCATCACGGGTGCGAATCAAGGAGGAAAATCAAGCTTCCTACGCGGCGTGGGCCTCGCGCAGCTTATGATGCAGTGCGGCATGTTCGTGGGCGCTGAGGCTTTTGAAGGTGAACTCTGTTCGTCCTTGTTAACTCATTACAAGCGGGAAGAAGACGCGACCATGCAATGCGGAAAGTTCGATGAAGAACTTTCGCGAATCAACCAGATTGTCGAACACGTCGGCGCAAACGCTACAGTCCTGTTCAATGAATCGTTCGCAGCAACAAACGAGCGAGAGGGATCGGAGATTGCCCGCCAGATTATGACCGCGTTGCTGGAGAAGCGTGTGCGGATCTTCTATGTAACGCATTTGTACGCGTTCGCAAAAGCATTCTTCGATAGCGGGAAGAAAGATGTCTTCTTCCTACGTGCAGAGAGACAAGCCGATGGAAGTCGCACGTTTCAGCTGCGTGTGGCCGAGCCTCTCGACACCAGCTATGGGGAAGACCTGTACAGGGAATTATTTGAAGAGCGGTACGAAGCTGCAAAGTCAAAGCCGAGTGAGACAATCCCAGCCAATGCGGATTAACCTATCGGCAAGACACCCGCCTCAACCATGGCTTCTTGATGACGGCTCTCCGGTTGCCCCGGTTATTACGATATTTCGTAATTCGCTGAGCCCGCCGCCCCACGAAAAGAGGCGCCGGACAACGTTTGTGGAATATCGGGTAACCATTGACTCGTGCCGGTAGTTTGGATAGCCTCACCTGACAAAAAGGTGTTGGAGTTCCACCTCTAACTGCCCCGCCCGGGGAAGATGACTCCTACAAGAGACATGTCTCTTGCTGGGAGCGTGTGGCCGCCATTTCCTCAAGGGCTGCCAAGGCACAACACGAGAGACTCTCCACTGTACAGCGCGAGTGCGGCGACATTGCGTCCGGACGCCAGGGCACGATGTCGTCCGCACAGAACGACTTTTTATGGAGGGCGAGCGCGTGAACGTCATCGAGTTCATCGAAAATCACCGAAGTGCGTATTTGGAGGAGTTGAAGGACTTCCTGCGGATTCCGAGCGTAAGCACGAAAGATGAGCACAAGAACGACATCGCGCGCGCCGCCAGCTGGCTGGCCGAAAGATTGCGCTCTGCCGGAATCGAGAATGTCAAGATCGTGCCGACACCGAATCATCCGGTGGTCTACGGCGAATCCGTTCGATTGGTGGACCGGCCAACAATCCTTCTCTATGGCCACTATGACGTGCAGCCAGCCGAGCCACTCGATCTGTGGACTTCGCCCCCCTTCGACCCGACCGTACGAGACGGAAATTTATATGCGCGGGGCAGCGCGGACGACAAAGGTCAACTCCATCTTCATCTCAAAGCTCTTGAAGCCCTATACGAAACGGAAGGCGAGTTGCCGATCAACGTCAAAGTGATTATCGAGGGCGAGGAAGAGATCGGGAGCAAGAATCTGTGGGGTTTTGTGACCGAGAACCGCCACAAGCTCATAGCCGACGCGCTGGTTCTCTCTGATACCAGCATGCTGGCGGCCGGCGTTCCTTCAATTACCTATGGACTGCGGGGCCTAAATTACTATCAAATGGAAGTCACAGGGCCCGCACAAGACCTCCACTCCGGCGTGTTCGGCGGCGCCGTTCCGAATCCAATCACCATTCTCGCCCGCGCAATAGCCCACCTTCATGACGAGAATTTTCGCGTAACGGTCCCACATTTTTACGACGATGTGACTAAGCTGTCCCGATCGGAAAGAAGGGCTATTGCATCCTTGCCTTGGAAGGAAACCGACTTTCGCAAGATTGTGGGCTCTGCAGATTTGTGCGGCGAGAAGGGCTTTTCAGTGCTTGAGCGAATCTGGTGCCGGCCGACGCTCGAACTCAATGGAATTTGGGGCGGTTACACGGGCAAAGGCGAGAAAACCGTCATTCCGTCGAAAGCCTACGCCAAAATATCGACCCGCCTTGTCCCCCATCAGGACCCAAAGAGGATCGCGCGACTTGTGGAGGGGCACATGCGGCGATTATTGCCAAAGTCTGTTACGTGCAAATTCGACGTTCTCAGCACCGGGGAACCATGGCTTGCGGATTACCGAGACGAGATATTCGGGAGGGCCATCACCAGTCTCGAAACGGGCTTCGGCAAGAAAGCGGTGTTCATTCGGGAAGGAGGTTCGATTCCCTTTGTGGCTCAGATGCATTCTTTGCTCAAGATTCCGTGTGTCCTTCTGGGGTTTGGCCTGCCGGATGAGAACGCCCACGCTCCCAACGAGCATCTTTCTCTGGAGAACTATTTTGGCGGGCTGCGCTCGGTCGCGCTGTTCTATAAGGAACTCAGTCACAACGGGGCAAGACCCTAGATATACGCCTACAAACCGCCGCCTACTTCAGTCGCTCGCGCATGTTGATGAGGTCGAGACTCAGCGACTCGATTCTGTTGCGAATCGCCCGCCGCATTTGTTCGTCCGTAGTGAATCCCGATTCCGCCATGCGTTCGGGGCGATAGTTCTCAATTAGCACGAAGAGAATCATCAATTCGACGGTGATCTCCTCACGGAGGTCGAGCCCTTGTGGATTTGCAGGCAACAGGCCTGATAGCTCCCGGAGCGTATCTCGCGCATGCGCTATTTTTTGCAGGAAATACGCCTGACTGTCCTCGAGTTCGACAGGCAACATCGTTGATTGCTTGTCAAGAATCGCCTTAGGCGTTTCCTGCAGGGTCTTTTCGACCCGGGACACTATTTCCATCGCAAGCCGATCAATCGCCCGCAGCTTGCGGACGTATGCCTCGGCCGGCTGTGAGAACGCAACCCGGCTGGTCGAACCCACGTCTTGCCGTTTTGCGGATTCGTGGCTTGAACTCGTCACCGGATCCCGCTTCTTCTATCGATCGAACGAAAATCGTGAGTGTAGCGAACGGTTTCGACGTCGGATAGAACAACAAGCCCTTGATCGATCATCCGCTCAAGATAGGGCAGGAAGGCGCGGATCTTTTGCTCCTCATCGATTGCAGTAACCGTCACCGGACGACCGGATCCCGCCAAAGGAATGCTGCCTTCGCTGATTCCTCCCCGGTCGCCATAGCCACTCACGCCACGATAAACAGTGACGCCCGCGATGTCGTTAGCGTGCATGCTCTCAATCACTGCCTGGAAAAGAGGCTTGCCGTCACATCTGTCGTTTTCGCCCAGGAAGACTCTGAGCAACTGCGCCCTGGCTTCTCTCTTTCGCGGTACTGGCGGTCTTTCGGAGCCGAGTTTCCGGGCAACCGGAAGAAGAGTATCCTGGACCTCAATCAGTCCCGTTCCCGCCATCTCGTAGAGTTCGGGCATGATTTCGTCGACTTTGCTTATCGGTGCGACAAATTCAATTTGTATCGGAAGGTCTTCGGTCAATCGCTCGATGTTTATGGTGTGCATTTGATGATCGGCGCCGAAGCCAGCGATTCCACGGGTTATGGTGGCCGTGAGAATCTTTTTGTGCCCGAGATATTCAAGGATGGCCGCGAAGGCGGCCTTTCCGCGGTATTTCTGGTCCTCTCCAATGTGTACGACGACCTTCTTGGCTTGCTCGGCCTCGAGCATGAGCTCTCCTCTCGAAAAAAATTAAGAACAAAGAGCTTTCGGTCGGAGGTCGTCGCTTCAACCGACCGCTGAAGCGCCCGATTTGAGTCTCGGCGTATGGGACGTGACCCGCCGCACTCATTCCGCAGAAAGCTGTCTTCCGTTCCTAGTTTAGGGATTGTTGCCGGGGAACATTGACTCCACGACAAGAATCCCTTGTCAGGAGTCATCATCCGTCCCGGGTTCCGAGGGACAGCGGTTGGAGGCCGCACTCCTTGGCCTTACGGCGATGATACGTTTCCCGCACCAAATGTCAACGGAATCCAACACAGAACAAAAGCGGTGTGCTCCATCGGCTCTGCAAGATGCGGATAAACTGGCTTGTGGCCGAGGCCGGTGTTGTGTTCCAATGGCGATGGCAAAGGAGTTTGCCTCCCTAGGCAATTCGGGATAAAACGCCGCCTCTCCAGCGGCTGATAACTCCTCCCAATTACTGGGCACCTTGAGTGGTGCGCGAGGACGGTGATGGGAGGAGCGAAATCAAGCGTTAAAAGCGC
>DATJOA010000003.1:0-4336 GCA_035507635.1 Candidatus Acidiferrales bacterium | reverse complement strand
GTGGTCGACATACAGTGGTACGAGCCGAATGCTCAGGGGCACGATTACAAGCCCGGCGCGGCGCTGTCGATGGATAAATTCGGCCGGCTCATGCCTGCGGTGAATCGCTTTCCTTCTTCAGCAAATGGCGCCGGGTTCAAGCCGCTCGCCGATTACGTTCACAGCAAGGGGTTGAAGTTTGGGATTCACATCATGCGTGGCATTCCGCGGCAGGCGGTCGAGAGAAATCGACCGATCAAAGGCACGAAGTATCACGCGGCCGAGGTCGCCGACAAAGAGAATGGCTGCCGGTGGAATCCCGATATGTGGGGCGTCGATACGACCAAGCCGGGTTCGCAGGCCTATTACGATTCGATTGCGGAGCTGTATGCGTCGTGGGGCGTGGATTTCATCAAAGCGGACGACATGGGGAGTCATCTATATCAGCCGGCGGAGATGAAAGCGCTGAGCCTGGCGATCCGGAAGACGGGCAGGCCGATGGTGTTGAGCATTTCTCCGGGGCCGGCGCCAATCTCGGAGGTGGAGTTCTTCGAGAAGTATGCGCAGATGTGGCGTATCTCCGACGATTTCTGGGACGACTGGAAGCTATTGCGGCAGCAGTTCGACTACACGCGCGATTGGGCGCCGTTCGTGGGCAGGAATGATACCTGGCCCGACGCAGACATGCTGCCGCTGGGCAAGCTTCGCGTTACGAGCGTCGAAGGCGGAGGTGCGCCGACGAAGTTCACTCCCGATGAGCAGCAGACCGTGATGACGCTGTGGAGCATCTTTCGGTCGCCTCTGATCTTTGGCGGCGATCTCCCGTCGAATGATTCGGCCACGACGGCGCTGATCGCAAACGAGGAAGTGCTTGAGGTCGATCAGCACAGCAGCGGAGGGCATCAGGTGCTGGATAAGGGCAACATCCGCGCCTGGATTGCGGACGGCCCGCGCGCAGGCGAGCGCTACGTGGCCGTTTTCAATTTGGGCGAGAGCGCGCAGGAAGTAAACCTCGGGTGGGCAGATTTGGGCATCTCGAGTTCGGTCACCGGTGTTCGGGATTTGTGGACTCACAAGCCGATAGCGGAGACGGATGCCCTCCATGTAGCTCTTCGTCGGCACGCGAGCGCCCTGTACAAGGTCGAAACGGCAGAGCCGCAATAGTTCAGTGAGGGCTTTCAAAGACTCCCGACGCATGGAGTTCGAAGCAGAAATACTTACTTCAGACCTTCGACCAGGTACAAGTCGGCGAGCATGCGGTGATAACCGAAGACGCACGTCTTGGCGTCGGGCGTCATGAGGATTGGGCCGATATTTTCTACTCCGGCGGGATCGTAAGGCATTAATTCTTTCCAAATCTTGCGCTCGCCGGTTTTTACATCGAGGTGATACACGCGAGCTGGAAGTTCGCCGGGTTGGTAAATGTAGAGGGCATTGCCGTCGGAGCTGAATGTGATTGGCTGCTCACCGGGGTTGAGCCCGGGAATCGGACGAGGGTCGCCTCCTGCGGTGGGATACATGTATCCCTTCTTGTCCGGGCCGATGGCGGCAATCTCCTGCGAGTCGGGCGAAATCGCGAATGAGGTACCGTTTACACCCTCCTGCGAGATCGCTTGTGACTTTCCTGAAGCGAGATCGTAGATGTAGAAGCGCACCCCTTTATTCGGCTCGTCAGCGGTGAACAAAATGCGCTTGCCATCCGGGAACCAGTGCGCCCAGCTGTGATTGATGTTGTCCTTCGTCAGATCTCGAGGTTCCCCTGCGCCCGTAGGCAGAAGCCGGAATTGAGAGGGAGACTGCTGGCTCTGGGCGATAGCCCATTTTCCATCTGGAGACAAAGAAACTGCGCCGCCCTCGCCAAGCAGAACGGCAGGAGAGCCGTCGGTCTTGCGGATGTAAACCGCGTAGGTCAGGCCGCTGGACTTGGAATAGTCCAAGGCCCCGCCCCCGCCTTCCTCGTCGAAAAGAAGAGTCTTGCCATCGGCGGAGAGGTCGGCGGGATACGTGTAGTCGAGCCAGGAAAGCTCGTGCTGCTTGGGATCGTTGCTGAACAGGCCGAGCAATTCACGGCGCCAGTCGGCGCGAACCAGCAGCACGCGGCCATCCTTGGCGATATCGAGCAGCATGAGCGCGCCGGGCAAGCGAGCAACGATTCTCTGCTTTCCATCGAGCGATGTCGCGTAGAGCGTGCGGTCCGTTCCTGAATCGCTGGCAGTAAACCAGATCTCTTTGCCGTCCGGAGCCCACGCGAGGCCTTGGATCGTGAACCACTGCTCCGAGAGCAATTTCTTATGTCCGGCCATATCGACGATGGCGAGGGAACCGCTGTCGTCGCCTTGCAGCGGGTGATCCGCAAATGCGATGTAATCGCCCTTGGGAGAAACTCGAGGATGGCCAATCCAGCCGCCGGTTTGGTAGAGCGGAGTGCCGATCGGGTACTCCAGGCGATTTCTTCCGCCGTAGTCGCGAACGACAGCCAAGTTGTTGCCGTCGGGCGACCAGTCGGCCCATTGCACCTGTTCGAGGAGTTCGCGCGGCGCGCCTCCGGAAAGGGGTGCGCGAGCCAGAGTCCCCATGCTGACCCATGCGCCCACCGCCTTGCTGTGGAGTAAGACGGCCATTTCAGCAGTCGACGACACCGACATCAGTTGGGTATGACTGAGCCCCATGGAACGCGATTCTGGTGCTTCTGGACGGGCGGTGAATACGTCAGTCGGATTCCCCTGCCAGGCTGCGCTATAAAGGATTGTCTGGCCGTCGGGGGCGAAGCGTGCCGAACGAATGCTACCGCGCCGGAATGTAAGTTGCCGGTAGAGTGGAGGTGGAATTGGTTTCGGAGTGAAAACGAGCTTGCCGCCGTAAAGTCCGAGAGCGGCAGCAGCAATCACTGCCAGCGTCCACAGAAGGCCGCGCGAGGATTTCTTGACGGCCGCCGCAGGAGCCACCATCACGGGGGTAGATCCGGAGGAGACTGGCTCCGCGGGTTCGAGAGCAACTGCGGAGCGGGAAGAATCGATGCTGCGCTTCAGTCGCTTCAAGTCGGCACGCAGTTCCGCCGCGCTTTGGCAGCGCAGGTCGCGATCTTTTTCGAGCGTCTTGGTGATGATCTCTTCCAGCTTGCCCGGAAGTTGAGGATTCAGCCGAACCGGAGCTGACGGCGCGCGATTCAGAATGGCTTCGGTGATGACGGCAGAGGTTTCACCGCGGAAGGGCAGAATGCCGGTAGCCATCTCGTAGAGCACGACTCCGAATGAGAAGAGATCGGTGCGTCCGTCGAGTTCTTTGCCACGCAACTGCTCGGGCGACATATAGGCCACGGTGCCGACGGCGGTTCCGGGATTGGTGAGATCAAGATTCGTGAGGTCGGCAATTGTCTGCGAGTCACCGCTGGTGGGGCGGGCAGCGCGGGCAACTTTCGCGAGGCCGAAGTCGAGGATCTTGGCATGGCCGCGGTCGGTGACGAAAATATTCGCCGGCTTGATGTCGCGATGAACGATCCCCTTGGAGTGGGCGGCATCGAGGGCATCGGCGACCTCGATAGAGAGGGCCAACAGCCGGTCGATTTCCATCGGCTTGCCGTCGATGAGATGCTTCAAGGTCTTGCCGGTCAGGCACTCCATCACAATGAAGGCATGGCCGTTGTGCTCGCCGATTTCATGGATCGTGCAGATATTGGGATGATTTAGAGCCGATGCGGCGCGAGCCTCGCGGCGAAAGCGCTCGAGCGCTTGCGGGTCGTCGGAGGCGTCATCGGGAAGAAATTTGAGAGCGACGAACCGGCCGAGCAGGGTGTCTTCGGCTTTATAGACAACCCCCATGCCACCGCCGCCCAGAAGTTCGGTGATCCGGTAGTGGGAGACAGTTTGCCCAATCATGAACGAGTAGCGAACCCCAGTCGCGATTATGGAAATCGCAGGCGCCGAGCCATCTTAGGGCGATTTCGGCGGCGCGTCAATGCTTACCAGAGTTGCGGCGGCCCTTGGAGCCTCGGGCTTCTCGCCGCGAAAGACGCGGGATATGCCACGAACCACGCGGCGCATGGGCAATTCTCCATGTGCATCAGCGAAGAAGATTTCTCCGGTCCGCGTGCCGCGGTAATACCACCGCTTGAGCAGGGCGATGTGCTCCATGGTCTCGAGCGCGGATTTTGTGTTCGCCGGTGGCAAAGAGCTCAGGGCTTCCTGTACGCGCGCTTCCATCGATTGCGATTTGGCGTGCTCTGCGGGCTCGATGATGAAAGGTATTGGGCCCGAGAGGCGTCCGGAATGCATGCGGAAGAACGATACTGCGCCTGCGATATGGCTTGGCTGGATCATCAGAGCCGAAAACTGGTCGAGGCGGCTCACGACTTCGGGGA
>DATJOA010000002.1:0-8079 GCA_035507635.1 Candidatus Acidiferrales bacterium | reverse complement strand
CCGGCGCCGGCGAAGTAGCGCCGTTGGGAAGGAATCCGACGTAAGGACCATTCGAAGTAGGAACCGCCGCGCCGACTGACGTTCCGACCATCATCTTCCGCCACAGCTCCCTGCCATCGGACGTGAGGGCTCGAAGCATCGTTCCCTCGGGGCAGGTTTCCTGCACGTAAAGATCAGGACCGTTCGCGCTGGGCACGGCTTGAATCATTTGCGCGGCCTTGCAGCCCGGAGTTGGAGTGACCGACCACAGCGTGGTGCCGGGCGTCATGTCGCCCTTGGCACGAATTTCAATCGAAGCGTCGGCGGAGTCGCCGTCGGCAGAAGCCTTGAGCATTGTGCTGGGCGAGGCTTCGCGCGCCGTAACGGTCGCTTCGTCGCCGTTTGCCGTGACTTCGGCCGCGTAGCTCGGGGAGATTTCCCAACGCACGTTGTGGCGGATGCGCCCGTCTTTGCCCACGGCGCGGAAGGCTCGCGTCTCGCCGACCAGCATGGTGGCTTTGTTCGGCGACACGGTCATTGTCGCCGGCGCCTGCGCGAGGGCGTACAGCGGGAGCAGGCTCGTGTAGAGCACAACGATCTGGAAGTGATTTCGGAAAGTCATCGACGCGAGTCCGACCTTAACCTTCTGGTGTACTCCGAGAGGGGATGGCCGGAAAGTTACTTCGGAGCATCGAAGCGTGAGCGGATCACTTCGAGGAATGCCCGGCGCGGCGGTTTCGCGGGCCGCTCCCGAGAGAAGAGCATCGGACCTGAACTCTGGAATGGGGCGCAGTTTGGGCGGCGCTACCGGCAACTTAAATCGATTTAACTGTTATATTTAAGTAACTTATAATCAGTGATTTACAAGGAATAATTAGCACAGGCCTCGAAGTTGATAACCGCCTGGCTTTTCAGTGGCTTAGCCGATGAGTGCACAAAAAATAATGCAATCGATCCGGGTCACCCTCTTGACAAAACCTTCCCGGGGAAAGGGCCTTCATTTCGTTGCGACAGCCTTCGCAAAAATCTCAGAAAGCTCTCTCGGATGATCGACGGTCACGTCCGGATTCGCGTCGGCCAATGTTTGCGGAGCGAAGCCGTAAGTCACGCCGATGGTCCACATTCCGGCGTTGTGTCCAGTCTCAATATCAGTATGCGAGTCACCGATAATCGCCGCCTGCTCCGGACGGACCCCGGTCTCGCGGAGCAACTGAAGCGCGCCTTCGGGATCGGGCTTCTTCGTCTCGAAACTGTTTCCGCCGTAGACCTGTGCGAAAAAGGGATGAAGTCCAAGCGCGTCGATGATCGCCCGCGACGGATTCACCGGCTTATTGGTGAGCACGGCGAGTTTGCGCGGATTGCCATTCGAAGCATTCTGAATCGCGGCCAGAGCTTTGGCGACTCCGTCGTAGACCGTCGTGTGATCGAGTTTGTGTTCGCGATAGTACGCCAGAAAAAATTCCAGTCCCTTGCGGACGAGAGCTTCGTCGATTGTTTCGCCGCCTAGCGCGCGCTTGATTAGTACAGGCGCTCCGTCGCCGACGTAGCTGGCGATGACGTTCTCCGGCAACTCGGGCCGTCCGATGTGGCGCAGGGAAGCGTTGACGGAATGAACGAGATCAAGGCGCGAATCAATCAGCGTGCCGTCAAGGTCGAAGATGACCAACCGTATGGAATGTGGATCGAATGCCCGATAGGTACGAATCATGCTCAATTGAGAATAGCACTCAGCTGTCGGCAGTCAGCACTCAGGAAGATCCGTGGCCGTTTTGAAGTCCTCTTGACACGTACCATATTTCTAGTATTATCGAACTATGGCTGCGCCTTCTACCAAAGCCGCGGTTAAATCCGCTGAGCGCGTGCTGAAATATGCCGACATGTTTTCTGCCATGGGCAATGAGGCCCGTCTGCGCATCATGCAGATGCTGCTCTCGGCGCATCCGGAAGGATTGGTTGTGGCAGACATACAGGGCGAGCTGGAAATCCCGAATTCAACGCTCTCGCACCATCTCGACAAGCTTCGGAACGAAGATCTTGTCGAGGTGAAACGCGAAGGCACGTTTCTTCGCTACACCGCCAACACCGCCGCGCTGCAGGAACTGCTGCAATTTCTTTACGCCGAGTGCTGCACCCGCAACAAAGCTCTCAAGCCGCAGGATATCGTTCAGATCTGCAGATAGGAGTTCGTATGAGCACTACGGAAACTGACATCAAGGAAGTCGTGAAACAGAAATATGGCGAAGCCGCCCTGCGTGTGAAAACAGGAGGCAGTTCCTGCTGTGGAGCCGCGCCGGCCACGAGCTGTTGCGATCCCATCACTTCCGATCTATACGACGCTTCACAGATCGGGCAGATTCCCGAAGAGGCGCTGCTCGCTTCGCTCGGCTGTGGCAATCCCACGGCGCTGGCGTCACTCAAGGCGGGCGAGACGGTTCTTGACCTCGGATCGGGCGGAGGCATCGACGTTCTGCTCTCAGCGCGCCGCGTTGGGCCGACCGGGAAGGCGTACGGCCTCGATATGACGGACGAGATGCTCGCGCTCGCCAACGAGAACAAGCGTAAGTCGGGATTGGAGAACGTGGAGTTTCTCAAGGGGGAGATTGAATACATTCCTCTCCCTGAAAACTCCGTCGACGTAATCATTTCGAATTGCGTGATCAATCTTTCCGCAGACAAAGATAAAGTCCTGCGCGAGGCGTTTCGCGTGTTGAAACCTGGCGGGCGGATTGCTGTTTCCGACGTTGTGACGCGTGGCGAGATGCTGCCCGAGATTCGCCAGAGCGTGCTCGCGTGGGTCGGATGCATTGCCGGAGCGCTCGAGGAAAACGAATATCGCGGGAAGCTCTCGGCCGCAGGGTTTGGGCAAATCGAAATAGAGCCCACGCGCATCTACCGCGCCGAGGATGCGCTTGAATTTTTATCAGGCCAGCAGATTCCGGTGAAGCTCGACCCTTCTCAAATCGATGGCAAGTTTATGAGCGCGTTCATCCGCGCGGTGAAGCTGGAGGCGTCAAAAACCTCTTGCTGCGTTCCGACCTGCTGCCATTGAGCCACTCCCATGCCGCGCCACTACAACGTTTTGTTTCTTTGTACGGGGAACTCGGCCCGGTCGATCATGGCCGAGGCAATCCTCAATGCTAAGGGAGCGCCGAATTTCACTGCATATAGCGCGGGTAGCCATCCTGCAGGAAAGGTCCGACCGGAAGCTCTCAAGGAAATAGAGGCGGCGGGACTTTCCACGGACGGTCTGCGCAGCAAGAGTTGGGACGAGTTCGATAGGCCCGGCGCGCCCGAGCTGGACTTCGTCTTCACTGTCTGCGACAACGCCGCAAAAGAAGTCTGCCCGGTTTGGCCGGGACAGCCGATGACCGCTCATTGGGGCATCCCCGATCCGGCCGCAGTGCGGGGCAGCGAGCAAGAGCGGGCGCAGGCTTTTCGTGAAGCCTTCATTTCGCTCGACCGGCGCATCAGCCTTTTCTTGTCGCTGCCGCTTTCGACGCTTGATGAGATGTCGCTCAAGAAGGAACTCAACACAATCGGCAGGCAGCCGTCGCCCTCATCTCTTGCGCGTTCCTGAGGATCAAAGCCAATGAATTCCGGAGTCTACTCGAAACTCGGCTTCCTCGACCGCTACCTGACGTTCTGGATTTTCGCCGCGATGTTGCTCGGTGTGCTCGGCGGATGGAAACTCCCCGGCATCGTGCCTTTCCTGAACCGATTCAGCGCGGGGACGACCTCGATTCCGATCGCGGTTGGCTTGATCCTCATGATGTATCCGCCTCTGGCCAAAGTGCGCTACGAGGAAATGGGCGAAGTCTTCCGCGACAAGAAGATCCTGGGCCTCTCGTTGTTGCAGAACTGGGTGATCGGGCCGGTGCTGATGTTTGTTCTGGCGATTACGTTCCTGCGCGGCTATCCCGAATACATGGCGGGACTCATCATGATCGGGCTGGCTCGTTGCATCGCCATGGTCATCGTGTGGAACGAACTGGCAAAAGGCGATACCGATTATGCTGCCGGTCTGGTCGCCTTCAATTCGGTTTTTCAGGTGCTCTTTTATTCCGTGTATGCCTGGATATTTGTGACCAAGCTGCCGGAAGTGTTCGGCCTGCGCGGCTCGGTGGTGGACGTTTCCATTCGCGATATCGCCAAAAGCGTTTTCATCTATCTGGGAATTCCATTTGTTGCTGGGATGATCACGCGCTTTGCGCTGTTGCGTGCGCGCGGCAGGGAATGGTACGAGAAAAGATTCATTCCGAAGATCAGTCCCATCACCCTGATTGCACTGCTGTTCACCATCGTCGTAATGTTCTCTCTGAAGGGCGGATACATCGTTCGCCTTCCACTGGACGTGGTACGCATCGCGATTCCGCTGCTAATTTACTTCGTAGTGATGTTCCTGGTGTCGTTCTACATGGGGCGGAAGCTGGGAGCGGATTACTCCAAAACGGCGACGCTCTCTTTTACTGCGGCCAGTAATAATTTCGAACTGGCAATTGCGGTGGCGGTGGCTGTCTTCGGAATTAATTCAGGCGCGGCATTCGCGGCCGTGATCGGACCGCTTGTCGAAGTCCCGGCGCTCATCGGACTGGTGAACGTCGCGCTGTACTTCCAGAGACGCTATTTCGCCGAGATGGTCACGGCTTGATTAAAGTCTCTGATTTACCACAAAGGCCACGCAGGTTCACGAAGGAGATCGTTAAAGCCCTTCGTGTGACTTTGTGAGCTGTTGGTTTCGATCTCCGGAGTCAGGTGACGTTGGTCACGTGGCCTGACCGCGATTTCCTCACTGATTCGAACTTCCATACTTTTCCAACCTCCTGTTCCCATATACAATCCAACAGGTTGCATGCGTTGCGTGGAATCGCCGCAGGGCTGGTGAGAATCTAACCAATTCAGGACCCAGAATTCGGATGGCTACGACAAAAACCGATCCCAAGCTGCCCTTGGCGGCCAATGGCGGCAAGAAGTCCAAGTCTTACGACGGACTTACCCGCGAGCAGCTGATTAAAGCCTACCGGCTGATGTACACCTCCCGGCGCATCGACGACCGGGAGATCCTGCTCAAGCGCCAGCAGAAAATCTTTTTCCAGATGTCGGGCGCCGGACATGAGGCGATCGGCGTTGCGGCCGGACTCGCGCTCAAACCGGGATACGATTGGTTCTATCCTTATTACCGCGATCGCGCGCTGTGCCTGGCGCTGGGCGTCGACCCATACCAGATGTTTCTGCAGGGCGTGGGCGCGGCCGACGACCCGAGTTCCGGCGGACGGCAGATGCCCTCGCATTGGAGCTATCCGGCGCTGCACATTGTGACGCAGTCGTCGCCCACGGGATCGCAGATTCTGCAGGCCGTAGGATGCGCTGACGGCGGGCGCTTCCTGGCAAGACACCCGAAGGCCGCTGAAATTCCAGCAGATTCCAAAGACTACCGCCAGTTCAAGAACGTCAGCTTCCAGAATGATGAAGTCACCTATGTTTCGCTCGGCGATGGAACTACGAGCGAAGGTGAATTCTGGGAGGCGATGAACGCGGCCGCGCTCGGCAAGCTGCCCGTGATCTTCTGCGTCGAAGACAACGGCTACGCGATTTCGGTTCCGGTCGAAGTGCAGACGGCGGGCGGCAGCATTTCGCGGTTGGTCTCGGGGTTTCCCAATTTCCATTTCGAAGAAGTTGATGGCACCGATCCAGTGGCGAGCTACGCCGCCTTTGCGCGCGCTGCGAAGTATTGCCGCGAAGGCCACGGGCCGGGATTCGTGCATGCGCATGTCATCCGCCCCTACTCGCATTCGCTGTCGGATGACGAGCGGCTGTATCGTCCCGATGCCGAGCGCGAGCGCGACGCGCAGCGCGATCCGGTGACGCGCACGCAGATGTTTCTGCTGCGCGAGGGCATTCTCGACGACAAGGGAATCAATCAGCTCGAAAAGGAAGTTGAAGCCGAACTGCAGATCGCGGTTGATCGTGCGTTGGAAGCGCTGCCTCCGGCGCCCGAGTCGGTGATGAATTTCCTGTATTCGCCGGATATTGATGTGACGTCGCCGATGTTTGAAACGCAGCCCGTCGCTTCCGAAGCATCCGACGGGAAAAAGCCTGCGGCCAAGACGATGGCCGACCTGATCAACGCGACCCTGCGCGACGAGATGAAGCGCGACGAGCGCATCGTGATTTTCGGCGAGGATGTCGCCGACTGCAGCCGCGAAGAATATCTGAAGCGCAAGCTGGTGAAAGGGAAGGGCGGAGTCTTCAAGCTCACCTTCGGTTTGCAGTGCGACTTCGGCAACGATCGCGTGTTCAACTCACCATTAGCGGAGGCCGCGATCGTGGGCCGCGCCACGGGCATGGCGACGCGCGGGCTCAAGCCGGTGGTCGAAGTGCAATTCTTCGATTACATATGGCCGGCAATGATGCAGCTGCGCGACGAGTTACCGACAATTCGTTGGCGATCGAACAACGGGTTTTCTGCGCCATGCGTGATTCGCGTAGCAATCGGCGGATATCTCACCGGCGGCGCAATCTATCACTCGCAGTGCGGGGAGAGCATTTTCACGCACATTCCCGGATTGCGCGTAGTGTTTCCCTCGAATGCACTCGACGCCGCGGGATTGCTGCGCACGGCGATTCGCTGCGACGACCCCGTTCTGTTCCTCGAGCATAAGCGGCTCTATCGCGAATCTTACGGGCGCGCGGCTTATCCCGGTCCGGAGTACATGGTTCCGTTTGGCAAGGCGAAGATCGTGCATCCTGGAACGGACATGACGGTCATTACTTACGGAGCCGTTGTGCCTCGCGCGCTGCAAGCGGCGCAGAAGCTCGAACGCGAGCAGGGAACCAAGGTTGAACTCATCGACCTGCGCACGCTGAATCCGTTTGACTGGGAGACGATTGCAGCGTCGGTCGCGAAGACGAACCGTGCGCTTGTTGCGTATGAAGACACCTTGAGCTGGGGCTATGGAGCGGAGATCGCGGCGCGCATCGCCGATCAGCTATTCGATCAGTTGGACGCGCCGGTGAGACGAGTGGCTGCGAAAGATATATTTGTCCCGTACCAGCCGATCCTCGAAGATGCGGTTTTGCCGCAGCCGAATGATCTGTATCTCGCCATGAGAGACCTAGCGAAATACTAGCCACGCATCTGCATGGATTTCCACGGATAAACCAACTTCGTGGTCGATCTATCCGTGAAATCCGTGGCCTTGTTTTTAGCGCGCAACGGCCTGCGGCATGGTCACCGGTCGGTTTATCGCTGCTTCCACTTTTCCCGCGCTTGCAAACAGTGCGCGATAGATTCCGCCGCCCAATGCGCCGCCGATAAGAGGCGCAACCCAGAACATCCATAGCTGCCCGAGAGCCCAGCCTCCGGCAAAAATCGCGGGACCGGTGCTGCGCGCTGGATTGACCGACGTGTTCGTGATCGGGATGCACACCAGGTGAATGAGGGTGAGGCACAGTCCGATGGCGATGCCGGCGAAGCCTTTGGGCGCGCGCTCGTCGGTCGCACCCATGATCACCATGATGAAGAACGCGGTCAGGACGACTTCAGCGACGAAACCGGCAAGCAAGGAATATCCGCCGGGCGAGTGCGCTCCGTAACCGTTTGAGGCGAAGCCGGCATGCACGTCGAAGCCAGCGGCGCCGCTGGCGATGACGAAAAGAACACCCGCAGCCGCGATTGCGCCCAGCACCTGCGCGATGACGTAGGCCGGTAGATCGGACGCGGAGAAGCGCTTGCCTGCAACGAGTCCGACGCTGACGGCGGGGTTGAAGTGGCCTCCGGAAATGTGGCCCACTGCGTAAACCATGGTGAGAACAGTTAGACCGAAAGCGAGAGCGACGCCGGCGAATCCGATGCCGACTCCCGGAAAGTGGGCGGCTATGAGTGCTGAGCCGCATCCGCCGAAGACCAACCAGAAGGTTCCGAAAAATTCCGCTGCTGCGCGTTTCCCGATGGGCATGGACGACCTCCGTAGTGGGGATGTGAAAGTGGAGTTTGGGATGTGCGAACTTGAGGCGGCCAAAGCGTAGCATACCCGACCAAGAGCTGGCCACGGATTTGCACGAGCTTCCTCTTATCACTGGCAATCTTTCCCGCCATCACTG
>DATJOA010000001.1:0-7333 GCA_035507635.1 Candidatus Acidiferrales bacterium | reverse complement strand
CGCCCGCCACGCGAGAGCGTTGATTTCGTCTTGGTTTACCTGGACCATGGTAATCTCCTACACCTTCGCGATTTTCTGTTTCGCTGCCTGTAAGCAAAATGCACGGACGAGTTCACTGCGGCGTTGCTCCAGCTTCTGCAGGAGCGATCGCTCCCTCTTGGAAAGTTCGTCAAGCTCGACGATAGCCTGTTGAGTGCGGAGGCTGGGCACGTCGACCTCCAAGTCTTCCAGTGCAGACTTTGGAACAACAGGCATGTGCGTGCCGCGCGCGACATTCTTTATGAATTGCTGCGCGGGCGCCGAGTTGATGTACCAAGCAAGGTAGTCTGGAAGCACTGTCGGGCTGTTCAACTTCAGAATGAAGAAGCAGCCGGCCGCAATCGTGTTCCCCAGGCTCACGTTTACTGGCGTGGCAAAGTTTCGGTTTCCTCGCGACAAGAACAGCACGTCACCTTGATTGACTTGATAACGCACATGATTCGATTCGGGAGTGATTCGGTAGAGACCCCCCGTATGCAGCGTGCCCTGATCATCCAAATCTTTGATTTGGATGACCTGGCATACTCCCCTCGGATCAGGTTCGATCCGGCGCCGGGCCTGATAACCGATCTGAACTTGCGCGAGTTGCCTTAGAACTGTCTTCAAATTAGTAGCCCATACATCTACGTGATTTTCGTGGAACACTGCTGACCGCTTGAAATCCTACCGGTTCTTTCAGCGCGTGTTTTTAATTGAAGAATATTCGATACTGGTTTGTCTATTACACATTCGGTAGTCGTCCGCTCATTTATAGTGCAGTATAACATATACTTGACATTAAATCAAACGACGGAAGATAATATTGGGGATGGAACGCGACCAATCACGCCGAACCGGTGGTGGCGCAGCGACTCAGGGTGGCGTTAACTACCAGAACCGGGTTGCCGCCTGGGTATGCGCAAACATCCTGGCGGAGAGGGCGGCAGCTCCCATCGGGCCGGAGAGCGTCGCGGAGTATGCTCGTTTTGAGACATCCGAACCAGTCGACGACCTGTTAGTTGGATCTGTGGATGGCCAACATGCATTCGTGCAGGCGAAAAGGACCTTGACTCTATCGTCTGCGGCAGATTCCGAGTTCGCCTCCGTAATTGACCAGTTTGTGCACCAGTACCTCTCCTCTCGCGGATTGTCGAGCGCCCGACCTTGGGCCCGCACCCTCGACCCGGGCAAAGACCGGCTTGTACTGGTAACCACCTCCGAATCCTCCCAGCCCCTCAGGCGGGATCTCGCCGCGATTCTGAATCGGGTTCGCGACCTAACCGAAGGTCAACCGTTAACCGACGCGGCCACGAACACAGCCCAGAGCGAAGGATTCGAAACCCTCGTAGCACAAGTGCGTCGCTGCTGGCGCATCGCTGCATGCCAGGAGGCCACCGATGCAGACTTGCGCGCGTTGCTGACTCTGACCCACGTCTGCGTGCTCGACGTCGAGGCTGACGGTGTGGCAGAACGGGAGGGGCTGTCGTTGCTCGAATCTCGGGTTCTCGCGGATGGAACACAATCGCGCCCCGCTTGGGCAACGATGCTGCAACTCATTGCTGATCTGTCGCAGCGCCGCTCAGGCACCGATCAAGCAGGACTCCGGCGAGCTATCGAACGAGCTGGAATCAGTCTCAAGAGCCCGCCCCGGTTCGAGAGAGACATTGCGATCCTCAAGAACCATGCCACGGAAACCGTGCGGTACCTAGCTCACAACTCGCAAATCCCTGCTGGGGGAACCGCAATACGCGTACAACGGCGCGCGACGGAGGCCCTCCGGTCGGCGAGCGAGTTGAATTCTCTTGTCGTCGTGGGATGGCCCGGCGCGGGAAAGTCGGGCGTCCTGCATGACTTCGCGGAGTCTCGCATCAACGAAGGCCGCGATGTAGTTTTCATCGCGGTTGATCAAATTGGAGCAAAGAGTCTCGGAGAACTGCGGAACGAAATTGGCATCGATCACGAACTCCTCCAAGTGCTTATCAATTGGCCAGGAGAACAGAAGGGCCTTCTCGTCATTGATGCTCTTGATGCAGCTCGTGGAGACCCTGCGGCGACTGCCCTTTTGGCCCTCATACGCGCGATCGAGATGGCGGGGACTCGATGGCAAGTAGTCGCTTCGATACGGAAGTATGACCTTCGTTACAATCCGGAGCTTCGAGAGCTCTTCCGTGGGAGCCTCAGTCCTGCAATCGGGCCTGACCTCCAAGATTCCGAATTCGCAAACTTGCGGCATCTGAATGTGCCGCTCTTTACGGGTCAGGAAATGGAGGAAGTGAGGAAGCAGGCTCCAAGCCTGGAACGTCTCTTGCAGATTGCCCCACAAGCTCTGCAGGATCTTCTCCGTGTTCCCTTCAATCTCCGATTGATGGCGGACATCCTGGAATCCGGAATTGATGTCCGTGAACTCAGGCCAATTCGCACCCAGAGCGAGCTCCTAAACCGATACTGGACATACCGCGTGGGAGGTGCTGGAGGCGACCTGCGCGAGCGGATCATCCGCAGAACATGCGAGCTCATGATTCGTGCGCGGCGGCTACGGGCCGAACGCCAATCTCTCGTCGAACCCGGTGCGGCGGCAGCCCTTGAGGAACTGTTCAGCAACCAGGTGCTCGTTGAGTGGCAGCCGTCCGGCGCGTCCGTGCCACAGCGGCAAGTCGTCGCCTTCTCGCATCACATTCTCTTCGATTTCGCAGTGTCACAGCTCTTCCTTCCTCCAGAACCCGACCAGGTAGTGCAGCTAATTGCAGGAGATCCTGACCTTGTCGTGATGATTCGTCCGAGCATCGTCATGCGGTATCAGCAGCTCTGGGAGACTGACCGCGGCGCCTTTTGGGCGTTGTTGTTTCGAATGTGCGGCGACACGCCGATCCCGAACATCGGGAAAGTGATAGGGGCTGCAGTGGCAGCAGAATCGGGTCGCACTGTCCAAGACTTTCATCCTTTGGAGCAAGCTCTCGGGCCCCCCAGAGCCACTCGCGCGGCGGCCGAAACGGTTTTTCGCCACCTCGTCGGTGCATTGACCGCGGGACCGGCGACTACGTTCGCGGGACCGAACGCCGGGCCCTACTCCGAATTGCTCCGCCTATTGGTGCACGCCCCAACGGAGCTGATAGCGGGGTATGGCCAAACGCTCCTTCGCGCTGTTCTAGAGCATCGCTCTTCGCTAACGGAGGACCAATTCTCCGACGCCGGCGCTGCTGCGCGAAATCTACTGACGTTTGCGTGGCGGCAGGAGAAGCGAAGCTCATGGCTAGTAACCAATTCCTTAAGGAGCGTCTGTGACACATTCCGCAGCGATCCTACGGCATCAGCAGTATTACTGCGCCGCTCAATCGAACGCACGCATTTGGCCGCATATGGCTACGAAGAGGCGCGGTGGCTGGTTCGCGATCTTAAGGAGATCTCGTTCTGCGATCCAGAGTTCGTAGCCGACGTCTACGTAGCGGTCTTCGGCCATGATGAACCTTCCACCGAAAGCACCGATATTAGCGGCAGCCGTATCTTGTCGCTGACTTCAAATCGTCGCCAGGACTACAAGCATGCCAAGTGGCAACTGGCGCAAGACTATCCCCACTTGGTTCGACGTGCGCCGTTGCCTGCGACGCGCGCGATGGTTGGCGCCGTTGGTGCGTACGTGAGGAACAAACATCGGCATTCTTCGGGCCCAGTGATTGAAACTTTCGACCTCGACGGCAACGTCGCGTCGGTAGAAACCGACTACTCCTACATTTGGGACCATGGATCCTCACACGACGACGATGAGGTGACAATACTGAACATATTTTTCCGCCATTTGGAAGAACTTGCTCAGCTTGCCGAGAACAGCGAAATACTCGACAGAGTTGTTGCCATCCTGCTACGCGATGCCAAGCAGGCGGTGATATGGGCGCGTTTGCTGCGCCTCGGGGCGCAGCACCCTAATAGCGATTTAGGCACCAAGTTGCGTCCACTCGCATGGGCTACGCCACTCCTGCGGGCGGTAGACACCGAAAGTGACGCAGGCGACTTCGTTTCGGCAATATTTCCACGCCTGTCAATTGAAGAACGCGAGAAGGTCGAACGGGCGATCCTTTCCTTGGCACATGTGACGGAGGACTCGCAGAGGAACGCGGCTGAGCGGGATCGGGCGCGCCTGCTCGGGCGCTTGAGCCTCACAGACCTAGTCACCCCCGAGGCAAAGCGCCTCCTCAAAGAACTCGCGGCTGCCAACTCGATTCCAGAGCCCGCAAGGCGTCATCCGGGATTTCAGGTGTCGGCTGTCGCCCTCGACGAACGCATGTTCGTCGAAGACGTCCTCGGCGTGTCCGCAGAGCCCGAATCACACAAGAAGTTCTTGGACGTGAACCGGCCAGTACAGGAATTCCAAACGCGCCACACCAACAATGCCCCGAGTCTTGCCGAGGCGGAGGCTGCGCTCCCTAGTTTGGAAGCGCTTCGCGCAAGTCTGAGCAGCTCCAGCAATGACGTCGATTCCAAACTGATTGACATGGGATGCGGCACCCTGGCAGCCGCCTGCGAGTGTATTGCGCGGGTCGAACAGCTTCCATCCGTTGCCCCTCTTGGACAGTTCGTTCAGGCGGTGCTTCTCGAAATGAGTCGCCATCCAGCACCGGAGCACAATCCAGCTCACGATGCTTCTTTCGACAAACATCCATCTTGGGGTGCCCCCATTGCGCGGATCGAGGCGGCGCAGGGCTTGATTTTCCTTGCTCGCCAAACCTCATATTGCAGCTCGGACGTGCTTGAAGCTATCGAGCGCCTTGGGCACGACCCCGCTCCTGAGGTGCGGTTCCAGATCGCAGCACACATAACGTGCCTGTATGAGACCGCACAGGAGCAAATGTGGAACTTCCTGGAGGATCGGAGCCAGACGGAAACAAGCAGTGCGGTCCTCGACAGTTTGGCGCGTTGTCTCAATAGGATGACAGGGCATCACCCCGACCGTTCGGCTGAGCTGTCTAAACGAATCTTCGACCGGGCGCTGGAAGGTGCCGAATCTGAGAATCCGAGGGCGACATGCCTTCACACCTTCGTAGCGTTGCACATTTGGCTGAGCCATGGTTTATCGAGCCAGGTCCTCTTCGGTCTCACGAAAGAGGTCCAAACGCAGCCACGCGAGCTACAAGTCGTTTTGTCCAGTCTGCGCGGGCCGTTGACCCATGGTGTCACGGACACAACGGCCGCGGCGGATTCTGGGGTTCGGACACGGGCCATTGAGCTCTTTCATGCGGTTGCGACATCGGCTTGCGATGCCTTCACGAGCTTGCTCGCGCAGTCCCAGACAGAAGAGTGGACGGAGTCAGATGCTGAAGTACTCCGCGGAGTTGCGCATTTGGTCGATCATTGCGCGTCGGAGCTCTATTTTGCATCGGGAGTTTTTTCCGGCGGGCAAAATGAAGAGAAGCGCATCACTTTTGAAGAGCAAGAGCGATTCTATCGTGAGCTTACCCCGACGATCGACCGCTTGAGCACGATAGGGCTCGCCAGTATGGTCCATCACTTGGTGGAAATGCTTGAGCTTTTCGTCGCGCTCGACCCTCGAAGGGTGTTCCTGCAGGTTTCCGCTCTGGTCGAAGCCGGCAGGCACGACAATTATCAGTACGAATCGATGGCCACCGAACACATCGTTCGTATTGTTGCTCGATACCTTGCTGAATACCGATCGTTATTGCAAGAGGACGCGGAATGTCGAACTGCTTTGCGGAAAACACTAGACGTTTTCGTGGCCGCGGGTTGGCCTGCGGCTCAACTACTTTCGTACCGGTTGGATGAGATCTTTCGATAATTCCTTGGTATAAGACGCGACTCTACGAGCGATAAAAGGTTGCTCATCGCTCGGTGATGGCCAACTGTATGTTGGCTGATTCTTTATTCCGGGATCGTCCCTCGTAAGAGGGAAAGTTGTCCTGACGAAAACATGGCTTTGATCTGGTTAACCGAATAGGCTGGCATTCCACCAGTGGCGGGGTGATACTCCTCTGGTCTCCAATGTTCGTCGTACAAATAGAAGTTGCCCTTGAACGGCTCTTTGTCACGACCTCTCATTACGGCCACGAGATAGCCTATCGAGTGCCGCGCCGTCGCCTGCCATGTTTCGCGCCCTTCGCAACTAGAGATTAGCTCCGTTGTGTCGTTCTTGAGGCACCATTTTCCGCCGAAGGTATAGAGTTCTGGGAGTTTAAAGGCTTCGGCATCGACTAGTGCATTACCCCAACCTGTATCTTGCCCCTCGGAGTTGAGCTTCGCGGCGACTTCGCCCGCCGTCAAGCATCTTTTGGCGTCGCGCAGTATTCGGAGGATTGCCTGTCCATGCGATTCGTCAAGCGATCTCATGCCTACAAGTTTTCCACAGATATGACTGTACTGCTACCTCAGTAGCAGCCGCCGACGGATTAGAAGCGATGACACAGGAGCGGCCCTTTGTTACTCTGGCCAGTTGTCAATGGAATCGCGAATGACTGCGATAGCTTTCTGCTACACGAAATCCGGTTTCGTGATCGCGGCGGATGGTCTCAGCCGAACGCTAGATTCGTCGACAGACACATATCAGCCGAACGGAGACAAACACCAAAAGATTTTCCCGCTCTTAGGCTTTGGCAGAATTCTCGCCTATGCCATGATGGGAGATGCCGTCGCCAGCGACGATAACTCCTTCGATCTCAAGGCAGAGATCGAGCGGCAGCAAAAGCGGCTTGCAACCAGGCAATTTCTCAACCTGCGGGATTACCTAGGCGCTATCAGCATCAAGGTAGAAAAGGCCTACGAGAGAGCGACGGAAACCTGCCTCGACTACAAACCACAGCCCGATGCACGGGACGAATACGACAGGCTACTTGCTAGATTGATCGCGGTCGGGTACGTCGCGGCAAAGCCTGCATGCGTTCAGGCCGAATTCTTCTTTGAAGACAAAGGCCGAGTCGAGCGAAGAGTGTCAGCCGTTCCACTGCGTCCTGGTATTCCGGCACTGGCGGCCCCGAGAGATGTTTCGGCCATCATTGACAACGATCCTAGGTTCGCGGAGTACAGACTGCCTTTCGGGCCGGAGATGCCCATCGAACATGCCGGTGCACTGATTAAACGCAGGATCGAAGCCTGCGCCAGTCCCTTGGCGGCAGAAATAGAGCCTCTTTGCGCCGGAATCGGTGGTCATATCCACATCGCGGCGGTAACTCCTTCAGGCTTTAAATGGCTAGTCCCGCCCGAAGATCCTTTGTAACGAGTTCCCTTCGTAGCAATGGACGGTGGTGTCCTAACAGGACACTACTCATCGCTTGGGAACGCTCTGGCCGCGCCATTCGTGCCTTCCCCAGGCCTT